>USCR01000008.1 GCA_900553295.1 uncultured Eubacteriales bacterium
AAGCAGCCCACCCCCTTCGCCACGGAGAACGACACCCTCAACGGCGTCTCCATGCTGCTGGGCACCTTGGTCTCCGGCACGGCCCCCTGCTTCCACGACGTGCGCACCTACTGGAGCCCCGAGGCCTGTGAGCGCGTCACTGGCTACAAGCCCGAGGGTGTGGCCGCCAATGGCTTTATCCACCTGATTAACTCCGGCGCCACGGCCCTGGACTGCACCGGTGCCGCGCAGGGCAGGATGAAACCCTTCTGGGAGATGACCCAGGCGGACATGGACGCGTGCCTGGCGGCTACGGACTGGTGCCGGGCCAATTACCAGTACTTCCGCGGCGGTGGCTTCTCCAGTCACTTCAAAACGCAGGCCGAAATGCCCGTTACCATGCTGCGCACCAACATTGTGGAGGGCGTTGGGCTGGTTATGCAGATTGCGGAAGGCACCACGGTGACCCTGCCGGATGCGGTGCATGACGCCCTGGACAAGCGTACCGATCCCACCTGGCCCACCACCTGGTTTGCTCCCCGCCTTACCGGTCAAGGCGCCTTCCGGGACGTGTATTCCGTCATGGCCAACTGGGGCGCCAACCACGGGGTTACCGTATACGGGCATGTGGGCGCGGAGCTGGTGACCCTGGCGTCCATGCTGCGCATTCCGGTGGCCATGCATAACGTGCCGGAGGAGAAGGTCTACCGGCCTCACAGCTGGTCCGCCTTTGGCACCCAGGATACCCAGGCTGCGGATTTTGCTGCCTGCAAGCATTATGGTCCCTTGTATGGAAAACTTTAATGGATGGAGGTAGATACCCATGCTTAAGCAAATCCCGCCGATTATCCCCCCGGAACTTATGAAGATCATGATGGAAATGGGTCACGGAGACGAGCTGCTGCTCTGTGACGGAAACTATCCCCGGAATGGCTCCCCCGAACGGTGCGTGCGTATGGACGGGCATGGCGTCCCGGAGATCCTGGACGCCATCCTGCGCTTCCTGCCCCTGGACGCCTATGTGGAGCATCCCGCGCTGCTTATGGCCACCGGCCCCGAGGAGCCGGAACCCGAGGTATGGCGCACCTACCGGGAGATTGGCGCGCGCTACGAGCCGGACGGCCTAAGGGAAGCACAGCTGGAGCGCTTTGACTTTTACGAGCGCGGACGCAAGGCCTATGCCTGCGTAGCTACCGGGGAGACGGCGCTGTATGCCAATATCATACTCAAAAAGGGCGTTGTGAAGCTGTAAGGCAGCGCACCACGCAGAATCAGGACGAAGTATGGTTGGCTGAATGGGATTCCTCGAGAAAGCGGTTTTCGCGCATTTCTTGACACGCAAAAAATGGCCGGGAAAGCTGTGGCGCTTCCCCGGCCATTTTTTATATAGGCGTTATGCCAGCGTTTCCTCCTCCGTGGCGTTTTGCCGCATCAGTTTGGTAATACGGGCCATGGAGGACAGGTCGTCCAGCAGGATGGCGCCGCGCAGCAGCCCGTCGCAGAACCAGTAGCGGGCATAGCTGTCCGGCTTTTTCCCGGGACGGGTGACCACCTTGTAGGTCCGGTTTTCCTTCCCGCAGTCGCCCATGGAAAACAAGGTTGTTTTCAGCGCATTAAGCACCAGCGCTCCGCTCTCCGGCGGGCAAACGGCATCGCCGCCCGCGGCATTGGTCCCGGCGGTACGGCCCTGATTCTGCGCTTCGCCCCACAGCGCCATATTCACACCGTTCAGCTCCGCGCAATCCCCGCAGGCGAAAATGTCAGGGTCACTGGTGCGCATGTGGTCGTCCACGGTGACGGCCCGACCGCAGGCCAGTCCGGCTGCTTGCGCCAGCTGCACATTGGCCCGCACGCCCGCGGAAACCAGCACAATCTCCGCGGGGATCTCGGAGCCATCCGCCAGAAGCACGGCTTCCGGCGTGATTTGGGTAATGTTGGCGCCCAGCTTTACGTCCATGCCCAGGGCGGCCAGGCGCTGCGCCAGCAGTGCCGAAGTGCCCGTGTCCAGCTGACGGCCCATGAGCTGGGGCGCAACCTCCATTACCGTCACTTTTAGCCCCAGCTGCTGCATGGCCCATGCGGCTTCCAGCCCCAGCACGCCGCCGCCGATGACGGCCGCAGTGTGGGCCTGCTCCGCTTCCTGGCGTACCTTGCGCGCATCGGCCAGGGAACGGATGGCGGTGACATGGGGCAGGTTGCTGCCCGGAATGGGCGGTACAAAGCACTGAGCGCCCAGGGCGTAGATCAACCGGTCATAAGCCATGGTCAGTCCGCCGCGGCAGTGCACTTCTCGTGCGGATGGATCAATGGCGGTTACCTCTTCGCCGGTAAGCAGGAAAATGCGCTGCTCCGCATACCAGCTTTCGGGATGCAGCATCAGCTTGCTCTCATCCAGGGAGCCGGATAACCCTTTGGTGAGCATGGGCCGGGCATAGGGGGGAACCGACTCCCCGGCCAGCATAACAATGGAGCAGCTGGGGTCCTGCTCCCGAATGGCCTGGGCGGCAGATACCGCGGCAATGCCGCCGCCCAGCACCAGAAAACGCCGGTTTGTTCCTTGGGGCGTTGCGGATGTTTCTTCCAGGGGAACAAAGTGCTCCGGGCCTACGCCGCACACGGGGCAAACCTTCACACCCGCTTCAAACACCGCGCCGCATACCAGACACTTGACCATAGCCATGGGAATCAACCTCCTGTTCTGTCAGGAATTAGTATACCAAATTCATGGCGGAGTGAAACGTAAACCCATTGAAGAATTTGCCTCAAGACGGGGGAATGGACATCCCGGGCAAAACGCGGTATAATGGATGCAATGTTTCGTCACCAGGGAGGAGGCGTATGCCGTGGTGAAGCGATGGGCGCTGGCGGTGGGGATGGCGGTGATGCTGTGTTTTTCCGCGGCCCAGGCAACACCGGCTACGCCCTATGACCCGGAACTGATGCTGTGGTATCCCGCGCTGACGGCGAAACAGCAAACCATCTTTGATCTGTGCTATGCGGCTGCCGTGCAGGGACAGGAAAGCGTACCGCTTCCACCGGGCAGCAGCTATACCGATGCTTGCACGGCCGTGGACGCCCTTTTGCTGGATTGCCCGGAGCTCAGCTGGCTAAGCCGGTACTATGCCGTCCGATATTACCAGCAGGCACCGGACGTGGCCACGCAGGTGACCCTGCGCTTTAACGGTGATGCCGGTGAAACGGCACACCTGATCGCGGCCCGGGCGCTGGCGGAGGCATCCGGAGCGGAGGAACCCTGGACACGCGCCCTGGCCATCCATGACGCCCTGTGTGAAACCGTGACTTATCAGGAGGGTATACGAGCCCACGACGCCTATGGAACCCTGACGGAGGGCAAAGCGGTGTGTGAAGGGTACGCGGGGGCGTATGCCCTGGCCTGCCGCCTGGCGGGTATCCGCTGCGGAGTGATTACCGGCACCGCGGTGCAGGAGGACGGCACAGCAGTGAATCACGCCTGGAACCTGGTGGATTTCGGCGATACCGCCATGCTGGTGGACGTAACCTGGGACGACCAGGAAAGCCTGGGAAGAACGGAGCACAGCTACTTCGGCTTAACGGATGCCTGGGCGGAAGCCGACCACCGGGAGGAAAGCACGCTGGTGCGCCCCGCCTGTCAGGATATGGGGCTGAACTGGCACGTGCGCCAGGGCATGGCCCTGGAGGCTATGGACGCGCCCGGGCTGCAGGCGTGGTGGGAAGATAAACTGGCATCGCTACGGGACGGGGATACGGACACCGTGGAGGTGCGCTTCCTGGACGCGCAGACCTTCGCGCTCTTTCTGGAAAATCAGGAGGAATGGTTGGACCAATTCAACCAGCGCATGGGCCTGCAGGGCCTGTATGGCCGGTGGACCATCCTGGTCACGGAGGCTCAGAAGATTTTTTCCATGACCATGCTTTCACCGTAAGGCACCATTTTTGCACCACAGGATGACGGGAACGCCATCCTGCCGGATGTACCAAAGGAGAGGAATCCATGCTATTACTGGGTTGTCACCTGTCCGCTGCCAAGGGCTATGCGTATATGGGCCGGGAGGCAGTGTCGATTGGTGCGAACACCTTTCAGTTTTTCACCAGAAATCCCCGGGGTGGAAGCGCTAAAGCGCTGGACCCCGAGGACGTGACCCGCTTCCGCGATTTTGCGGCCCAGGCGGGTATTCCCGTGATACTGGCCCATGCGCCCTATACATTGAACGGATGCTCCGGGGATGAGAACGTCCGGCGCTTTGCCAGGGAAACCATGGCGGATGATCTCCGCCGTATGGAGGCCACGCCCGGTAACCTGTACAATTTCCACCCCGGCAGCCATGTGGGCCAGGGGGTGGAGGCGGGCATCACGCTGATTGCGCAGATGCTCAACCAGACCCTTTTCCCGGAAATGACCACCACGGTACTGCTGGAGACCATGGCCGGCAAGGGCAGCGAGGTGGGCGGCCGCTTTGAGGAGCTCAGGGAGATACTGGACCGGGTGGAACTCTCCGCCAGGATGGGCGTGTGCCTGGACACCTGCCACCTGAACGACGCGGGATACGACGTGGCCGGGGATCTGGACGGAGTGCTCACCGCCTTTGACAAGGTCATCGGCCTGGAGCGGGTGCGCGCCGTGCATATCAACGACAGCAAGAATCCCCTGGGCGCGCGGAAGGATCGCCACGAGAGAATCGGCGAAGGGTTCCTGGGGCTGGAAGCCATTGTCCGGGTGATGACACACCCGGCGCTGCGGGATAAGCCCTTTTATCTGGAAACTCCCAACGAACTGGACGGGTATGCCCGGGAGATTGCCCTATTGAAGGAGCGCTGCGCATGAGAGTATCCGCCGGGCTTTGCTTTCAGGGGGAACGCCTCTGGATTTTTCAGCGGGGACCGGGACGGCGCAACGCCGGACTGTGGGAATTTCCCGGGGGCAAGGAGGAGCCGGGGGAAGATCCCGCCGCCTGCCTGGTCCGGGAGCTTGGGGAGGAATTGTCCCTGCAGATCTCACCACCCCAGGCGGTGCATACCGCCCGATGGGATGGCATGGATTTCACGTTTCTGCGTTGCCGGGCGCTGAATACCCCACAGCTTACCGAGCATGCGGACAGCGCCCTGGTTATGCCCCGGGAACTGCTGCAATATGACTTTTGCCCGGTGGATGCCCCGGTGGCCCGGGCGCTGGCGCTGCATGCGCCGCCCCTGCGGCATTTCTTCTGGGATCTGGATGGTACGGTGCTGGATACCTATCCGGGCATGGTGGGATGCTTTTGTCGGGCAGCGGCGGGCTTTGGCCTGAAAGCCGCGCCGGAGGATGTCCTCGCGCTGATGAAGGATAGCCTTTCCGTGTGCGTTGCTACTTATGCGAACCGGGGCGGGTTATCCCCCGAGGCGCTGCTGGCAGCTTTCCGGGAGGAAGAACGCCTGCTTCCCCCGGAGGCGGTGCGGCCGGTGCCCGGTATTCCCGAGACGCTGGAAATCCTGCGCCAGGGGGGCGGGCACCATTACCTGGTTACGCACCGGGATGGCCTGGCCCGGGCCTATCTGCGGGCCAATGGACTGGAAGGCATGTTTACGGATGTGATTACCAGCGAAAGCGGCTTTCCCCGCAAGCCTGCCCCGGACAGCCTGCTGCACCTGATGCGGGTGCATGGCCTGCTGCCGGAAGCCTGCGTGATGATTGGAGACCGTCCCCTGGATGTGGAGGCGGGCGCCAACGCGGGCATGCTGGGATGCCTGCTGGACGCGGAGGGACGATTTGACGGGTATCCGTGTCCCTTGCGTGCGCGCAGCGCTGCGGAATTGCCTGAACTGCTGGTCCCTGAACCATTGCTACCAAGGAGGTTATGACATGCGCCATCGCCTTTTTCTCCTGCTGCTGTGCTTGTCCTTCCTTTTCGGAATTACCGCGCTGGCGGAGGACACCGGACGCCTGACGCTGATGCCGGTAACGGAAACCGTTCGGCCCGGTAAGGGAATTACCTTGAGCTACTATGCCCCTGCGGCGGGTGTGGCGTCCCTGCAGCTGGTGGATGCCTATGAGCAACCGGTGCTGCCGGTGGACCCCGCCCATGAAACCGTGGCGGGCTACAATGAATTGATCTGGAACGGCACCTATGAGGGCGAGCCCGCGCCCCAGGGCGAATACGCCCTGACCCTGCGCCTGGGGGACGAAACCGTTTCCACGTCCATTGTCATCGGCCCCTATGCCCCGTACCTGAATCATATTGATCTGGATAACGGCACGGCGGCTCCTGGCAGGCCCGCCACCGTGAGCTTCACCGCCAGCCAGGCCGGGACGCTGAGCTGGGGCGTCTATGTGAACGAAGTGTATCAGCCCTTGGGCTCCATGGCGGTGGAAGCCGGGGAAAACAGCGTCAGCTGGGACGGCCTGGTCAATGGCCAGATGCTCATGGACGGCGCATACGCTTTTGCCTTGACGCTGACGGATGAAACGGGGTTCTCCTCCAATGAGGAGCATGTGACCGTGAGCCTCTCCGGCTTTATCACCCCTTCGCCCTCTCCCACACCGGTGCCCACGCCCAGCCCAACGCCAACTCCCAGTCCCACGCCGACCCCTACGCCTACGCCCAGCCCCACACCCACGCCAACGCCCAAGCCTTTTACGCCCACCTACACCAGCCAGGATACATCGGATACATCCCTGAACTACTGGACACTGCCCATGGACATCACCAATGAAGAGGCGGTATGGGAAGTGCTCATGCAGCCCATCACCGTGGTGGACGGCAATGAAAAGTCCTTTGTCTATCTCCGGGCGGAACCCAGCGAGGATGCCGAGGCGGTGGGGGAAATCACCTGCTCCACCCAGGGCGTCCATGTGCTGGAAAACCTGGAGAACGGCTGGAGCCGGGTCGAGGCCTATTCCAGCTCCTTTGCGGACAGCAAGGTGAAGGCATACGCGGAGTTTGTAACAGGCTATCTGCCCACGGACAAGCTGGTGGTCAAGGAACCCGCCACGGAAATTGGCCTGGTGGTGGATAAGCTGACCCAGCGGCTCTATGTGTTCCAGGATGGAAAGCTCTTTTCCACCCTGCTGTGCTCCACGGGTCTGGTGAATGATGACCAGCCCTGGAATGAAACCATGTCCGGGGAGTATTTGCTCACCAGCGCGGTGGGGGCGTTCCCCAGCGGTAACATGACCTGCGCCATGGGCATCCGCTTCAACGATGGGGACATCCTTCATGAGGTGCCCTATATCGAACGGGCGGACGGAACCAAGAACTATGGGTATACGGAGCCCGACCTGGGCACCAAGGCCAGCCACGGCTGCATCCGTGTGCAGCGCAAGCGCACGCCCGAGGGTGTGAACATGACCTGGCTGTGGAACAACCGGCAGAAGAATACCAAGCTGCTCATCTGGGAAGATTGGCCCGGACGGCAGATTCCCATTCCCGAGGATGACTTTACCCTGTACTACAATCCCGATGGCGGACTGTATTATCACAGCCAGGCAACCTGCTACAGCTATAATGGCGACGGCATGACGCCCTTTACCTATGGCGAGCTGGATACGGAGCCCTTTGCCTCCCTGGAACGCTGCGAGTACTGCACACCGGTGCTGCGCAAGGCGGAATATGAGGAAATCAACGCCAGATACGCCGCCTTGGCCCTGGAGGAAGAGAACGGCACAGCGGCACAGGAGGATTAACCATGCGGACATTTTTGAAGGTTGCCGCGGTGCTGATGCTGTCCTTCGGCGGGTATTATCTGCTCATGGGCTTGTCGGCCTTAATGGCCAGCGGCCAGATTGGCCAAGTGGCGCAATCCATGGATGAAACTATTGATCCCGCCCTGGCATCCCAGGCGACGGTGCAGCTGGGGCTGATGATGCTGAGCATTGGCGTGCTGGAGGGACTGGCAGGCCTGTTCGGCCTGTTGGGAGGAAAACGCCGGAAACTGCTGATCGCCTCCCTGGCCATTTCCGGGGTGATGCTGGTGGCAAACCTGGTGACGCTGGCCACCACGCCCTTTGACTGGGTCTATCTGGTGGAGCTTTCCTTGCCGGTGATGCTGCTGGCGGCCGGAATTGGCGTGCTGCGCATGGGGCCGGAAAATCAACCGCCCCGGCTGCCTCGCTGAAGGAGGCCGCCCCGGCCGCATGTATACCCATGGACGCGCATATGCTTTTCCGAACGTGGAGAAAGGAGCGCGGGCCATGACAGAGCAAAATGGCACGAAAGCACCGGCGGATAAGATTTGCGCCTATGAGTACACGGTAAAGCGGGGAGATAGCTTTTACTTGATCGCACACCGTTTGGGGGTTCCCTTGCGGGATCTGCTGGCGGCGAACGCTCAGGTCAACCCTGCCCGGCTAATGGTGGGGGATGTGCTGTGCATCCCCTTGGAGGAGGATGACAAACCCCAGGAGGAAGCGGAGACAGCCCCGCAACCCACGCCCACCCCGGAGGAGACGGCCCCGGAAGCGGCGCCGGCGCCTCAAACAACACCGGCGCCCCAAACAGGAACCACGCAAGGCTCCACCGCCACCTGGCCGGATACCCTGGAGGAGGAAATGGCGGAGCAGAACATGGCGGACGGCGCACTGGATCAACCGGCCTCTCCCGGCGAGGGCCCTGTAAAGGATGAGAATACGGTTTGCCCCGAAAGCAGCCGTTATGTACTCAAGGAAGGGGAAACCGTGGCGGACGTGCAGCTGGCCCGCGGGCTGACCTGGCACACCCTGGAAAGCGCCAACCCCAGCGCGGACCTGACGCAGCTGTCCGCGGGACAGGAAATCTGCGTGCCCCAGGAGAATGTCCCCTGCGAGCTACCGCGCACCATCACCCTGGGGGCGGAAGAAACCCTGGAGACCGTTGCCCTGAAATATAACCTGTCCATGGGCGCGTTGCTCCGGGCCAATCCCTGCCTGGCCCCGGCAGACTTTACGCAAGGCGTTTGCATTGCTTTGCCCCAATAAATAGACGCGGGAAGCTCCGCCGGAAGCGGCGGCTTGCTTCCCGCTCTTTTTAAAAAAACGGCATAAAAACAACATTTTCCAGAAACATCGAAATGATATTGACATTGCCGGTTATGGGCATTATAATGGACATAATTGATATTGTGTGTTCTGGTAACGCACCAAGGAGGAAGAACATGGAATCGTATCTGTTCAGGGAGGTTGAAGCCGACGCCGATGCCCTGGTGGTAGAGGGGTATCACAAGCCAGGCAGTTTGACCCGGGCCAGCGGCGCATGGATTCATGCGGCGGGCAGCGCCATGCTGGAACCACGCACCTATCGCCTGGTGCCGCATCCTCAATGGGTGTGGCTGGCCGTGGAGGAAGGCGAGGTGGAGCTGGGCTGGCAGGACTGCGTGCTGAACCTGAAACCGGAACAGACCTGTTTCCTCCCGGCAGGGGATGTGGCGGCACAGGTGAGCTGTACTGCCCAGGCACGCCTGGTGTGGATTGCCTTGGAAGGCCCGCTGGCACCCATGGTGGTGCGGAAAATGGGCGCGCTGCTGCACATGCCCCTGAAGCAGGGAGCGCTGCCCAGCCAGATGTATCTGGCCAAGCAGATTGTGCAGGTGATGGTGCGCCATGACGGTACCTCCGACGCCACCTACCAGTTGCAGCACTTGATGTATGGCATGCTGGCCAGTCATTGGGGGCAGCCTGTGGCCATGGATGCCATGCTTTCCCATGAGATTGCCAAGGTAGTGGATACCCTGCGGGCCAATAAATACAAGGATAATTTCTCCCTGGCGGAGATGGCGGCGATTTCCCGCATGCCCATGGAAACCTTCCGCAAACGCTTTGTCAGCGAGGTAGGCATGCCGCCGCTGAGCTATGTGCTGCACTGCAAAATGGAGCGGGCCAAGGAGTTGCTACGGGAACAGGACTACACCGTCCGCCAGGCAGGCATTGAAGTGGGCATGCAGGACCCCTACCACTTCAGCAAGCAGTTTAAGAACATCGTGGGCATCAGCCCTTCCGCCTTTATGAAGCAGGCGGCGCAGCCCGCTGCCACCCTGCGGAGCAAGGACCCTTCCCGCAAGAAATAAGCGAATGAAACGAAGAAAGCAAACAAGGCCGTACCGTGGGCGTTTGGCCCCGCGGTACGGCCTTGCTTTATGATGGATGCAGGGTTAAATGGATTGATGGAAGGTGCGCTTGATAACCTCCAGCTGCTGTTCCCGGGACAGCCGGCTGAAGTTTACCGCGTAGCCGGATACGCGAATGGTTAACGTGGGGTACTGCTCCGGATGCTCCATGGCATCCATCAATACTTCGCGGTTGAGCACGTTCACGTTGAGATGGTGGGCACTCTTGGCAAAGTATCCGTCCAGAATGGCAACCAGGTTTGCCACGCGCTGCTCCTCGTCGCGGCCCAGGGCGGCGGGAACAATGGAGAAAGTATTGGAAATGCCGTCCTGGCAGACATTGCGGTAAGGGATCTTCGCCACAGAATTCAGGGACGCCAGCGCACCGCGAATATCCCGGCCATGCATGGGATTGGCGCCCGGAGCCAGGGGCTCGCCACGCTTGCGTCCATCGGGCGTGGAGCCTGTCTTTTTCCCGTACATCACGTTGCTGGTGATGGTCAGCGCGGAGAGGGTGTGGATGCCCCGGCGATAGATGTCATGCTTCTTCAGCTCCGCGGAGAAATAGCTCACCAGCTCCACGGCAATGTCATCCACCAGGTCGTTGTCGTTACCATACTTGGGGAAGTCGCCCTCGGTAACAAAGTCCACCGCAATGCCGTCCTCGTTGCGGATGGGGCGCACCCTGGCAAACTTAATGGCGGAGAGCGAGTCCGCCGCCACGGACAGGCCTGCCACACCAAAGGCAGTCAGGCGCTCCACCTGCGTGTCATGCAGGGCCATTTGGCTGGCCTCATAGGCGTATTTGTCATGCATGTAATGGATGATGTTGATGGCATCCACATACAGCCCGGCCACGTAGCTGAGCACCTTCTTATAGTTGCCCAGCACGGTGGGGTAGTCCAGGTATTCCCCCTGAAGCGTAGGAATATCGGGAATGACCTTGGTGCCCTTGATCTCGTCCACGCCGCCGTTGATGGCATAGAGCAGGCTCTTGGCCAGGTTGGCCCGCGCGCCAAAGAACTGCATCTGCTTGCCGATGGTCATGGCGGATACGCAGCAGGCGATGCCATAGTCATCCCCGTAGATGGGCCGCATGATGTCATCATTCTCGTACTGAATGGAGTCGGTGGCGATGCTCATGCTGGCGCAGTAGCGCTTGAAGTTTTCCGGCAGGTCACGGCTCCACAGTACGGTGAGGTTTGGTTCGGGAGCGGTGCCCAGGTTGCGCAGGCAGTGCAGGAAGCGGAAGGAGGTGCGGGTCACCATGGTGCGCCCATCCACACCCATGCCGCCAATGGACTCGGTGACCCAGGTGGGGTCGCCGCCGAAAAGCTCGTTGTACTCCGGGGTGCGCAGGTGACGCACCAGACGCAATTTGATGACGAATTGGTCGATCAGCTCCTGGGCGCCCTGCTCGTCCAGCACGCCGCGGTCCAGATCCCGCTGGATATAAATATCCAGGAAGGTGGAGGTGCGGCCCAGGGAAGTGGCGGCGCCGTTATTTTCCTTGATGCCGGCCAGATAGCCCATGTACAGCCATTGCACAGCCTCCTGGGCATTGGCGGCGGGGCGGGAGATGTCCAGCCCATAGCGGGCAGCCATGCTCTTCATCTGCTCCAGGGCGCGGATCTGTTCGCTGACTTCCTCCCGAAGGCGGATGAGCTCATCGGTCATGGGCCCGTCCAGCCGGTCCAGATCATCCTTCTTACACGCAATGAGGTAGTCCACGCCATACAGGGCCACCCGGCGGTAATCGCCGATGATGCGCCCGCGACCGTAGGCATCCGGCAGCCCGGTGAGCAGCCCCGCGCTGCGGGCGGCACGCACCCGTGCGGGATACGCATCAAACACCCCATCGTTGTGGGTTTTCCGGTAAGCGGAGAAATGCTTCTGGATTTCCGGGTTCAGCGTATAGCCGTATTGCTTCAGGGAGGACAGGGCCATGCGCATGCCGCCATACAGGTTTACGATGCGCTTGAGGGGAGCATCCGTCTGCAACCCCACAATCACCTCATTATCCCGGTCAATATACCCCGGCGCAAAATTATCAATGCCTGAGATGGCGTTGGTTTCCACGTCAATGATGCCCTTTTGCACTTCTTCCACAATCAGCGCACGGCATTTTTCCCAAACTTTTTCGGTGCGGGCAGTGGTTCCGGCCAGGAAGCTTTCGTCTCCGGTATAAGGGGTATAATTTTTCTGAATAAAGTTGCGCACATTGACCAGGTGCCGCCATTCGCCGCTTCGAAAGCCTTCCCAGGCGGGATTTCCAGCAAGATCCATCATTTGCATTGCTCTCCTTTCATGCATTCGTCCATCAGCTGCTGACAGGCGCACCGCCGCTCTTCCGATAAGGCAGGCACGCCTTCCAGGGAATAGGTGAGCCCCATGGTATGGTATTTCTCCACCCCCAGCAGGTGATAGCCCAACAGCTCCACGCACTCCACCCGGGGCAAGGTGCGCACATAGCGGGCGAGGCCGCGAAGGTGCGTTTCACTGTCCGTGATTCCAGGCACCACCACATGCCGGACCCACATGGGAACATTCGCGCTGCGCACAGCGTCCACAAAGCGAAGGGTTTCCGCCATGGGTTGGCCCGTAATCTCCAGGTAACCCTCCGGGGTGTAGTGCTTTACATCGTAAAGCACCAGGTCGGTGTACCGTAAAATGTCCGCGTATTCCCCATTGCCCACCCCCGCGGTATCCAGACAGGTGGAAATGCCCGCTTCCTTGCATAGACGCAGCGCTTCCGCAAGGAATTCCGGCTGCAACAAAGGCTCCCCGCCGGAGAAGGTGACGCCGCCGCCGCTCCGGACATAGTAGGGAAGAAAGCGCTTGAGCTGCTCTACCAAGGTGGCCGGGGCGATGGTTTCACCGCCGGTTAACGTCCAGGTGTCCGGGTTATGACAATATCTGCACCGCAAGCGGCATCCTTGCATAAACACCACAGCCCGAATGCCCGGTCCATCTACCAGGCCCAGACTTTCCAAGGAATGAATCTTCCCTTCGATGGCGTGGTCACTCCTTCCACATCGTGGTAAGGGACAAAAAAGCCGACAATCCGGGCTTTTTTGCCCAGACGGTCGGCTTTGTAGCAATCATACTCCATGTGGTCATTCCACGGTCCGTCAGTCATATGATCCGCAGCTATTGTAGCAGGGGACAGCGGCTGTTGTCAAGGGGACAATGAGCCACGCGAAGAAAGTTTTTTGGGCAAGACGGACGTGAACGCGCGGGGCACGGAAAGGGTCACAATTCCGTGAGAGGAGCATAGTATGGTAAAAAAGCTCTTGGCGGAAGGAAGGAATGAAGCGTTGCGTATGCGTAATTCATCCTGTTGTGGCTGCTGCCACGGCTGCCCCTATTGCTGCGGCGCATGCATGCGATTCCTGCGTCCCGTCAGGTTTATTGAACGGACTGACACAACTGGACTTCCTGGCCCCACCGGTCCTACTGGCCCTACCGGCATGGGTGGTCCCACGGGCGCAACGGGCCCCAGAGGCTTGCCTGGTCCGGCGGGAGCAACAGGGCCCATGGGCCTTACGGGAGCGACGGGCCCCACAGGGGCCACCGGAGCAACGGGTCCCGCCGGGCAGAGCGGTGCGACTGGCCCCACCGGCAGTCCGGGCCTGAGCGGACCTGCGGGCGCAACAGGTCCCACGGGTGCCACAGGACCGACCGGTGCACCGGGCGGAAGCAGTGTGACGGGTCCCACGGGTGCTACGGGTCCGGCGGGAGCCACAGGCCCCACGGGAGCATCGGGCCCCAGGGGGGCAGCAGGTCCCACGGGGGCAACGGGCCCTTCAGGGGCGACGGGTCCCACTGGAGCAGCGGGCGTTACGGGGGCCACGGGGCCCAGGGGAGCAACAGGTCCCACAGGCCCCACGGGAGCAAACGGCGCCATGGGGGCGACGGGCCCCACCGGAGAGGCGGGACCTGCGGGAGCCACCGGGCCTGCGGGTGCTACGGGACCGGCAGGTCCTACAGGCCCTACCGGTCCCACGGGAGCCACGGGGCCGGTGGGGGCAACAGGCGCCACCGGCCCTGCGGGCCTGATGGGTCTGGCGGGGGCAACGGGTCCCACCGGTCCGGCAGGTGAAACAGGACAGTCAGGCCCTACGGGTGCTACGGGCCCCACGGGAACTGTACCGGATGAATCCTTCGCATCATTTATCAACACGCAGTATCCGCTGGTGAACGGCAACCCGATCATCATGTTTCCGGATATAACGGATACCACCGGAAACATTACTTCGCCCAGCGTTGACCGTGTGACGCTGGCACCGGGGTATTACTTGGTGTCGTACAGCGTATCCGGCATTTTTCGTACAGCCAGTTATATGCAGGTTACTCCGTCCTATAACGGGACGGCGCATTTGGAAACGGGCGTTTACTTTGCGACCAGCACCAATGGGTCCAGCGCGTGCGGATCAGCGCACTTTATCATCTACGCACCGTCCCAAACGGATTTCTCGCTTACCTTTACCGGCTCCAGCAGCGCTACCGATGGCACGCTGACGCTAACATTTCTGAAACTGCGCAGGGATCAATAAACGGATTGAGTGCCAGTGATGGGGGAAAGAAAAGGCCGGGAAGCCCTTACGCATCCCGGCCTTTGAACAATGAGGCTTATCTATCGATAGAAATGAGTTAAGGATTTTCAGCGTCATGGCCGTCATAGGCAACGAGATATTCCTCCAGGCAGTCCGCCATACCGGGCGTGTGGCACACGGCGCGCAGCGAACCCAGGCAAGAGAAACTACGCCCCTGTTTCTTTATCAGCTGCCAGGCATTTTCCTTTTCGGAATTGTCACTTTGCATGTGGCTGAGCCGGGCATAGATCCGGGAAAGCCAAGTATCCTCGGCCAGGGCAGCATGCTCCAGCTGAACCTCCCAGCCCTGGGCCACTGGCGTTTGCAGGGTAAAGCAAAGCGCATTGCGGCTGGCGTCATAGGTCGTGGAAATTCCCTCGCCCTGGTGGATTACAGCGGTGGGAGCAAAGCCGATGCATTCCACGTGCCAAGTGCGCTCCTCAGGCAGCAGGGAGAGATCGCCGCTGCTGTGAACGCGCAGGGTTCCGTGCTGCCAATCCAGGCTGATGGCAGTACGCACGCTGGAACCGTTGAGGCTGATACCGTCGTCCTCGTACAGTTCATAGCTGCCATCGGCGCCGGCAAAAATGCGCAGCGTCAAATGGCCGGGGAGCACGTCCGCACGCAGGTCATCCGCCAGGGGAACAATACCGCCGGCGGGAGCAAATACAGGATACTCTTCCAGAGCCCGCCACAGCTTCATCATCCGCCCGCCGGTGTAGGGCTGCCCTGTGGCAAAGTCGAACCATAGCCCTTCGGGAAGCCACGCCGTGGTTTGCGCAAGCATCAATGTGCGGTCCATGGGCGTGGTAATGGGGCACACCATCAGCTGCGTGCCAAAGAAATATTGGTTGGGCACTTGATAGGCTTCCTGCCGGTCTGCGTAGCGGTAATACATGGGCCGGACCAGGGCCTCGCCCAGGCGGTGTGTCCGCTCCGCCGCGGTGTACAGGTATGGGATGAACCGGTGGCGCAGGCGCAGCAAATTGGTCATGATCTCCTCCGCTTCCCGGCCATAGCTCCAGGGCTCCTTGCTGGTGAAATCATTCTTGGTGGAATGCAGCCGAAGGATGGGGGAGAATACGCCTAGCTGGAGCCAGCGCACCGAGAGCTCATCACTGCGGATGCCGTGCATATGCCCGCCAATGTCATGACTCCACCAGGGATAGCCGATATTGGTGGCCATGGCGGTAAATTGCGGCTGAAAATCCAGGGAAGCCCAGGAGATAACGGTGTCACCGGAGAAGCCCACCGGGTAGCGGTGGCTGCCGGGCCCGGCATAACGAGAAAGAATCAGGCTGCGCTGGCCGTTCCTGGCAGTATCGCGGTAATGGCGCGCATTGAGCACCCAGAGCGGGTCCAGCCCGGGAATGGCGCAGGCTGTCCCTTGCTGCCAGTCAATCCACCAGAAATCAACGCCTTCAGCTTCCAGCGGATGATGCAGGCATGTGAAGTAGGCCTGCATAAAGCGCTCATCCGTGGGATCAAAGTCGATGGCCAGCTTCTTGCCAGCGTCCCGGCCCATGGCCTGGCACATGTTGGCATAGGCTTCCTCATGAGGCTGCACACCATCGGCAGGGTGAAGGTTCAGCGTGACCTTCATCCCGCGGCGATGCAGATCCTTCAGGAAGCGGGCGGGGTCGGGGAACAATGCCTTGTTCCAGGTGTAGCCGGTCCAGCCGCTGCCATAGGGCACATGGGTCAGATGCCAGTCCATATCAATCACCGCCACGGCCAGCGGAATACCTTCCTGCTGAAAACGGTCCATGAGGTGCAGATAGCTCTCCTCCGTATACTCGTGGTACCGGCTCCACCAGTTGCCCAGGGCAAACCGGGGCAGCATGGGGGTATGGCCGGCAAGACGGTAGAAGTCCTGGAGGCAGGCGGTATAATCCCAGCCATAACCAAAGAAATAGAGATCCTGCTCTTCATATGCCCGTGGGAAGAAACGCCCGTCCTCTGTAAGCACCATGGACTGGCTGTCGTCCAGCACAGAAAATCCCATACGGGAAATGAGACCGGGTTCCACGGGAATGGCGCCATCGGCCCCGTCCAGGGTGCGGGCGGTGCCACCCAGGGTTTCCTGCGGGTCTCCGTACCGCCATATGTTTTGGTTGCCCGTCATGCCTTTTTTGACGGTAATGCTCAAACCGCTGCGGGTAAAGGGGCCTTCATGGTAAACAAGATGCAGATATTCGGTGTCCACTTCCAGCCCCCAGGCCGTTCGGTTTTGCTGGATTGCTACCGTGGCAAAGTCCCGGCAGCGGGCGCAGGTGGTAGGCTTGTCCTCAAAATGACCCTGCGGCTGATATTCCAAACGTACCAGGCGGTCCGTGAGGAAGGTCAGGCGATACGTGGTGCCCTGTAATACAGTACTCATGGAAGAAAAGCTCCTTTCGGTGGTGAGGGTTTGTCCGGTGGCCAGAACATGCCAAAGCGGCTGATCCACCGGCAAAAAGTTTGCATACGTAAGGGTGGTATTGACAATGTAATAATATGACAGATACCCGGTCTCGTCCTCCCTGTTTTTTGCCGGATACGTTTATTTTTGCGCATGATTGTGCCACAGCAGGATGACCGTGCGTTGGAAAGGGCGGGCGCGCGCACGCTGCCTTTCTGTCAACCGGGGCAAGTACGGGCGCATACGGCAAAGCTGGTTGTGCGAGAAGGAATTTTCTTTCGTGCCCCTTTACAGCGTGCCGATGCCTGTGCTAACTTAATACAGGAAAAGACGTAACACTGCCGGAAAGGAAGGAACGCTTTATGCCAACACTGGAGGAGATCCGTGCGACTTTTGCTGCCGACCGATTTGCCACGGAGGCTGCCGGATGTGAGATCCGCCTGGCGGAGCCAGGCCATGCCATTTGCGCCATGACGCTGCATCCCCATCATCTCAATGCCGCGGGTACGCCCCAGGGAGGTGCCATTTTTACCGTGGCGGACTTCGCCTTTGCCGTGGCTGTGAATGCTTTTGCCGAGCAGGTGACCGTATCCTTGCAGCATGGCATCACTTTCCTGGCACCGGCACGGGGCAAGGAAATTGTTGCGGAAGCGCGCTGCGTGCGGTCCGGACGTTCCACCTGCTTTTATACGGTCACCATCAGCGATGAGCTGGGAACCGCTGTGGCCCACATGACCGTGAACGGATTTGTTACCCAGCAAAAGATGCGCTAATTTCAGCGCGTGGAAACAGTTGTCCGGCCCTATGGGCAGTCAAGGGAGGCGCGGCTGTTTCGACGCCTGTATCAACGCTTCCACAGTCCGAATTTTGTTTTTTTCGTTTTTTTGCATTGACTTTAGTAGGTAATATTGATAAAGTACTGTAGAAAGCACAAAACGGGGTAGCCGGCAGATCGCTTTCCCCCGTTTTTCTGGCCTTCCAAATGGCCAGAGGGTGCGAGACGGCGCAGGTGCGGGGGAAAAATCCTTTCTGAGCGGTACCACAGCATACGTTTGCAGGCGGCAATGGAGCCCATAATAGCGTGCAGGGCAGCAACGGCTCTGCCAGGGCCATCGCCGGTGGCAAGCCGGGGTGACGCCAAGAAAAATTTTCATCCTCTGCTGCGGCAGAGGATGCTTTTTTATTCTCACTGCTGAAATGCGAAGGAGATACGCATGGTTATTACGGACTTTTTGGAGCGGAACGCAAGGCTGTACGGTTCCGAAGTGGCCTTGGTGGAGATCAATCCCTCGGAGGAGCGGGATGCCGCCGTTACCTGGCGGGATTTCAGCCTGATTGAAAACGCGCGGCCCGATGCGCCCTACCGGCGGGAAATGACCTGGCGGGACTTTGACCGCAAGGCCAACCGCTTTGCCAATCTGCTGCTGAGCCGCGGCCTTTCCCGGGGGACCAAGGTGGGCATTCTGCTGATGAATTGCCTGGAGTGGTTACCCCTGTATTTTGGTATCCTCAAGGCGGGCTGCATTGCCGTGCCCATGAACTTCCGCTATTCCAGCGATGAAATTGCCTATTGCCTGGGCCTGGCCGATGTGGAAGTGCTGGTTTTCGGGCCGGAGTTCGTAACCCGCATGGACCCCATCATGGACCGGATTCCCGGCGTTAAGATGCTGTTTTTCGTGGGCCGGGAGGTTCCTGCTTATGCCGAGGATTGCTGCCGGCTGGTGACGTTTTGCTCTTCCAGCGCGCCGCCCGTGGCCCTTACGGACGATGACGACGCGGCCATCTATTTTTCCTCCGGTACCACGGGCTTTCCCAAGGCCATCCTGCACAAGCACCGTTCCCTCATCAGTGCTTGCATGACGGAACAGCATCATCATGGGCAAACCCGCAGCGACGTGTTCCTGTGCATTCCGCCCCTGTACCATACCGGCGCGAAAATGCACTGGTTTGGCAGCCTGGTTTCCGCCAGCAAGGCGGTGCTGCTGCGGGGCGTGAAACCCGAGTGGATACTTCGCGCCGTGACGGAGGAAAAGTGCACCATTGTATGGTTGCTGGTGCCCTGGTGCCAGGATCTGCTGGAGGCCATCGAAACGGGACGGATCAACCTGAGCCACTACTACTTGGATCAGTGGCGGTTGATGCACATCGGCGCGCAACCGGTTCCGCCCAGCATGATCCACCGGTGGCTGAAAATCTTCCCGCACCATCAGTACGATACCAACTACGGCCTTTCCGAATCCATTGGTCCCGGCTGCGTCCACCTGGGGGTGGAGAATATTGCCAAAGTGGGCGCCATCGGCAAACCCGGCTATGGATGGCAGGCGCGCATTGTGGATGAGCACGGCCATGACGTGGCCGGGGACGAGGTGGGCGAGCTCATCGTGAAGGGTCCCGGGGTGATGGTCTGCTATTATAAGAATCCTCTAGCCACCGCGGAGGTGCTGAAGGATGGCTGGCTGTACACTGGCGACATGGCCCGCAGCGATGCGGACGGCTTCATCTATCTGGTGGACCGAAAGAAGGACGTTATCATCACTGGCGGCGAAAACCTCTATCCTGTGCAGATCGAGGATTTCCTCCGCCATAATCCCAAGGTGCATGATGTGGCCGTGATCGGCCTGCCGGACAAGCGCCTGGGGGAAATCGCCGCGGCCATTATCCAGGTTGCCGACGGGGAGACATGCACTGAGGAAGAGATCAACGCTTTCTGCCGGGAACTGCCGCGGTATAAGCGTCCCCGGAAGATCATTTTTGATCAGGTGCCCAGAAATCCCACCGGCAAGATTGAAAAGCCGCTGCTTCGTGAAAAGTACCGCAGCGACCGCCTGGTGGAGGCGCAAACCACCCACTGATCCACAGTCCACAAATACAAATGGAAAGACAGGGGGATGACCCATGCCCGACCTGCTGATCAAGCTCTCCATGCTGGCCGTGTTCTTTGGCGTTATGATTTACATTGGCCTATACTGCCGCCGCCACACCACCGATGTGAACGGCTTTGTCCTGGGAGGACGGTCGGTCGGCCCGTGGCTGACGGCCTTTGCCTATGGCACCAGCTATTTTTCCGCGGTGGTCTTTGTGGGCTATGCGGGTCAGTTTGGTTGGAAATATGGCATCGCGGCCACATGGGCCGGTATTGGCAATGCCATCCTGGGGTCACTGCTGGCCTGGGCTGTTCTGGGCCGCCGGACACGGGTTATGACCCAGCACCTGAACAGCGCCACCATGCCGCAGTTTTTTGCCGCCCGCTTTCAGAGCCGGGGGATGAAGCTGGCGTCCTCCGCCATTATCTTCGTGTTTCTGATTCCCTATACCGCTTCCCTGTACAATGGGTTAAGCCGCCTGTTCGGCATGGCTTTCCATATTGATTATTCCGTGTGCGTCATGGTCATGGCGGTGCTCACGGGCGTTTATGTGATTGCCGGGGGCTATATGGCCACGGCCATCAATGACTTCATCCAGGGCATCATTATGATCGTGGGCATTGTGACCGTGATTGCCGCGGTGCTCAAGGGGCAAGGCGGGTTTCTGGCAGCGCTGGACAGCCTGGCAAAGGTCTCTGACCCGGCGGTATCCGACACACCGGGGGTGTTTGCCTCTTTCTTTGGCCCGGACCCCGTGGGCCTGCTGGGCGTGGTGCTGCTGACGAGCCTGGGTACCTGGGGCCTTCCGCAAATGGTGCAGAAGTTCTACGCCATCCGCAGCGAGAAGGCCATTGACAAGGGCATGATAATCTCCACGCTCTTTGCGGTGGTGGTGGCGGGGGGATGCTACTTCCTGGGCGGCTTCGGCCGGCTGTTTTCCACGCCGGAGCTGGTGGCGGCCAATGGGTATGATTCCATCGTGCCCACCATGCTGGAGGGGCTTTCCACGGTGCTGATCGCGGTGGTGGTGGTGCTGGTGCTCTCCGCCTCCATGTCCACCCTGTCCTCGCTGGTGCTGGCCTCCAGCTCCACCTTGACGCTGGACTTCATCAAGGATACAATGATTCAGGACATGGACGAAAAGCGGCAGATTCTCACCATGCGGTTGTTGATTGTGGTGTTCATTGCCATTTCCGTGGTGTTGGCCCTGATTCAGTATGCCTCCAACGTAACCTTCATCGCGCAGCTCATGGGCGTGAGCTGGGGCGCGCTGGCCGGCGCCTTCCTGGCGCCGTTCCTGTACGGCTTGTACTGGAAACGCGCCACCAAAGCCGCCTGCATGGTCAACTTTGCCTTTTCCACAGCGGTTATGCTGGCAAACATTTTTATGCCTTCCAGCTTTCCCGCTATACTCCAGTCGCCTATCAACGCCGGTGCGTTCTGCATGCTTGCCGGGTTGGTGCTTGTCCCGGCGGTCAGCCTGCTTACGCGGCCGCCGCAGCCGCAGCATGTGCGGGAGGTTTTCGCCTGCTACGACCGGACGGTGGTTGTCACGGTCAAGGACTCCATTGGCGACCAGACCTAAACAAAGGAGGAATCTTCCATGAAAACGCTGATGCTGGGCAACGAGGCCGTTGCCCGCGGCCTCTATGAGGCCGGTTGCAGCTTTGTCTCCAGCTATCCCGGCACACCCAGTACCGAGATCACCGAGGCTGCGGCCAAATATCCGGAAATTTATGCCGAGTGGGCGCCCAATGAAAAGGTGGCCATGGAGTCGGCCTTCGGGGCCTGCCTGGCCGGACAACGCAGCTTCTGCGGCATGAAGCACGTGGGATTGAACGTGGCCGCCGATCCCCTGTTCACCATTGCCTATACCGGTGTGAATGCCGGCATGATTATCGGCGTGGCCGACGACGCAGGCATGCATTCGTCCCAGAACGAGCAGGATTCCCGCCATTACGCCAAAGCGGCCAAGGTTCCCATGCTGGAGCCCGCGGATTCCGCCGAAGGCCTGGCCTTCGCCAAGCTGGCCTATGAGCTTTCCGAGCAGTTCGATACGCCGGTGCTGCTGAAAATGTGCACCCGGGTTTCCCACTCCCAGAGCGTGGTGGAGCCCGGCCAGCGGATCATGCCGCCGGAAAAGCCCTATGAGAAGAACGGCGCCAAGTATATCATGATGCCCGGCAACGCCAAGCGCCGCCATCCCCTGGTGGAGAAGCGCACCGCGGACCTTATCGCCTGGGCGGAAACCGCGCCGGTCAACCGCCTGGAGGAGGGGACCGACCATCAGATCGGCATTATCACCGCGTCCACCAGCTACCAGTACGTGAAGGAAGCCTGCGGCGACCGGTATCCCGTGCTGAAGCTGGGCATGACCTGGCCCCTGCCGGAGCGGAAGATTCGCGACTTTGCCGCCAGCGTGGAACAGCTGGTGGTGGTGGAGGAGCTGGATGGCTTTATTGAGGAGCACTGCCGGAATCTGGGCCTGCATCCCGTGGGGAAGGAGCGCTTCTCCTGCATTGATGAGCTGAGCCAGAACCTAGTGGCAGAGCAGCTTGGCATGCCCCACACCGTGGGCATGAAGCTGGAGGAGACTATTCCGGCTCGTCCTCCGGTCATGTGCGCGGGATGTCCCCATCGCGGACTTTTCTACACCCTGGCAAAAAACAAGCTGACGGTGCTGGGGGACATTGGGTGCTATACCCTGGGGGCCGTGCCGCCCCTGGCCGCCATTGATACCACCATCTGCATGGGCGCGTCCGTTTCCGGCCTCCATGGTTTCCTCAAGGCGGGGGGCCCTGGCGCCCAGGGCAAGACCGTGGCTGTCATCGGCGACTCCACCTTCATGCATTCGGGCATTACGGGCCTGGTGAACATCGCCTATAACGAGTCCAATGCCACGGTGATTATTCTGGATAATTCCATTACCGGTATGACCGGCCACCAGCAGAACCCCACCACCGGTTTCAACCTCAAGGGCGATCCCTGCACAAAGATTGACCTGGAGAGCCTGTGCCGCAGCGTGGGTATCCGCCGGGTACGAGTGGTGGACCCTTATGATTTGGCTCAATGCGACGCGGCGGTCAAGGAAGAGCTGGCTGCCGATGAGCCGTCGGTGATTATTTCCCGCCGGCCCTGCGCGCTGCTGAAATATGTCAAGCACAAGAAGCCCCTGGTGGTGGATGCGGACAAGTGCAGGAGCTGCAAAATGTGCATGAAGATCGGCTGTCCGGCCATTTCCATGACCAGCGGCAAAGCGGAGATTGACAACACCCTCTGCACCGGCTGCGGCGTATGCGAGCAGCTTTGCAAATTCGACGCTCTGCACGCGCCCAAGGAGGACTGAACATGGAGACGAAAAACATCATGATCGTCGGTGTGGGCGGGCAGGGAAGCCTGCTGGCTTCCAAGCTGCTGGGCCGTCTGCTGCTGACCAAGGGCTATGACATCAAGGTTTCCGAGGTACACGGAATGAGCCAGCGCGGCGGCAGCGTGGTTACCTACGTCCGCTTTGGCGACAAGGTATACTCCCCGGTGATTGACAAGGGCGAGGCGGACTTCATCGTTTCCTTTGAGCTGCTGGAGGGCGCCCGCTGGACCGAATATCTGAAGCCCGGCGGAAAGATCGTGGTCAATACCCAGAAGATCAACCCCATGCCCGTCATTACCGGAGCCACGGCGTACCCGGAAAACCTGGTGGAGAAAATGCAGGCTGCCGGCCTGGACGTGGATGCCTTTGACGCGCTGAAACTGGCGGAGGAGGCAGGCTCATCCAAGGCGGTAAACATCGTGCTCATGGGGCATCTGTCCAACTACTTTAGCTTTACCCAGGAGGAATGGCTATCGGCGCTGGAGCAGAGCGTTCCGGCCAAATACCTGGAGCTGAACCGCAAAGCCTTTACCCTGGGCCGCAACGGCTAACCTTTCCCACACGCTTACTCTACCGCCTTCCAGGCGGGTTCGAAAGGAACTGGAACGACCATGGAACGCTATTATCAGCCCGAAATCGAGTGCGCCAGCCGGGAGCAGATTCTCGCCTGGCAAAACGAACGCCTGCTCAAACAGGTGCGCAACGTATGGGACAACGTCCCCTACTATCGCAAAAAGATGGAAGCCAAGGGTGTGACCCCCGAGGACATCAAGAGCGTGGATGATCTGTACAAGCTGCCCTTTGTCACCAAGGACGATCTGCGGGAAAGCTATCCCTATGGGCTGGTGGCCCGGCCGCTGCGGGATTGCGTCCGCATCCAGTCCACCTCCGGCACCACGGGCAAGCGCGTGGTGGCATTCTACACCCAGCATGACATTGACCTGTGGGAAGACTGCTGCGCACGGGCCATTGTGGCCGCGGGCGGCACCAATGAGGATGTATGTCAGGTGAGCTACGGCTACGGCCTGTTCACCGGCGGCCCTGGCTTGAACGGCGGAAGCCACAAGGTAGGCTGCCTGACGATTCCCACTTCTTCGGGCAATACGGAGCGGCAGATCATGTTTATCCGTGATCTGAATGCCACCATTCTTTGCTGCACGCCGTCCTATGCCGCCTATATTGGCGAGACCATGAAGGAAATGGGGCTTACGCCTGAACAGATTCCCCTGAAGGCGGGTATTTTCGGCGCCGAGGCCTGGAGCGAGGAAATGCGGCAGGATATCCAGAATACCCTGGGCATCAAGGCCTATGACATTTACGGGCTGACGGAGCTGTCCGGCCCGGGCGTGAGCTTTGAGTGCTCCGAGCAAACGGGCATGCATATCAACGAGGATCACTTCATTGCGGAGATCATCGATCCCAACACCGGGGAGGTTCTGCCCGAGGGGACCCAGGGCGAGCTGGTTTTCACTTCCCTGACCAAGGAGGCGTTCCCCCTGCTGCGCTATCGCACCCGCGATATTTGCGTACTCACCCGCAAAAAGTGCTCCTGTGGACGTACCTTTGTGAAGATGAGCAAACCCCGTGGCCGCAGCGACGATATGCTCATTGTCAAGGGCGTTAATGTATTCCCGTCCCAGATTGAGACGGTGCTCCTGGAGCAGGGCTATCAGGCTAATTACCAGATTCTGGTGGACCGCGTCAACAACACGGATACCCTGGAGGTTATGGTGGAGATGACGCCGGAGAACTTCTCCGACAACCTGGGCAAGATTACCGAAATGGAGAAGAATCTGGTGGCCGCGCTGAAAGCCATGCTGGGCATCTACGCCAAGGTACGCCTGGTGGCGCCCAAGACCATTGCCCGCAGTGAGGGCAAGGCCGTCCGCGTCATTGACAAGCGCAAAATTTAAGGAGGCGAGCGTATGACCGTTTATCAGATTTCCGTATTTCTGGAAAATCGCGCCGGACAGCTGGCTGAAATCGCCAAGATCCTAGGGGATAACGGCATCGACATGCGGGCCATTTCCATCGCCGAAACCACGGACTACGGTGTGCTGCGGCTGATTGTGGATCAACCCCAAAAGACCACGTCCATCCTGCTGCAGCGTGGCTTCATCCTGTCCATGACCCCGGTGCTGGTGGTGGCCGTGCAGGATCAGCCCGGTGGACTTGCGCCAATTTTGCAGCTGATTGCGGAAGGCAGCATTGACATAGAATACATGTATTCCCTGTTTACGCACAAGGACGGCAAGGCCTACATGGTGTTCCGCGTTTCAGATGAGGAAAAGTTTACTGCCTTGCTGGCGCAGCATGGCATTGCCATGGTTGCGGGCGAGGAACTGGGCATTCAGGACTAAGACTTGCATGGAAAGAAAACAACCACTCGGGGTGGCTGCAATCCGCAGCCACCCCGAACTGCATGGATGCCTACGGGGAAAATGCCCACTTTTCTCCAAGGGAGATTTATCAATGGCTTTTTCGCATCCCGGACCTCTTAATATAAGCAGTCCACAATGGCCGAATACTCCGCGCTGCCCGCTTGTAAAGCAGGGCATTGCTGTGGCAGCTGAAACACTGCTCACGTTGAAAGCACATAAACGACACAGGCGGCACATCCCAGGCGTCCTTGCGCAACGCCGATGATATGTTGTATAATTGCTTTCAGATAAGCGCGCTGCACGAAGGAAGCCGTCCCAACGGGGGACTGATTGGGGCAAACTCTGAAGGCTAAAGGCAGCAGAACAGGAGCCACCTATGAACTACACAGAGATGCTGGATCTCATCACGGAAAAAATGATGTACTTCAATCAAAACGATCCGAAGCGCATTCAGCATTTTATCAAGGTACACCGATTTGCGCAACTCATTGGGCGAAAGGAACATCTGGACGCCCATACGCAGTTTGTTACCGAATGCGCGGCACTGGTTCACGATATCGGCATTCGGCCAGCAGAGGAAAAATATGGCCACTGCACGGGAAAATTGCAGGAACAGGAAGGCCCCACGTATGCCCGCAGAATGCTGGAGAACTTATCCCTGGATGCGGCGGACATTGAACGGGTCTGTTATCTGGTTGCCCATCACCACACATATACCGATATGGATGGCATAGACTATCAAATTCTGGTGGAAGCAGACTTCCTGGTGAATTTTTACGAGGATGGTCTGAGCACGGAAGCAATTCAGTCAGCAATGGAAAAAATCTTTCGTACAGACGCAGGCAAGGCCCTTTGCAGAATTTCCTATATAAAGGACTGAAAGGACCAGTGCTTGGCCCCCATACGCATGCCGGCTGTGAAACCATCGTTGCGGTAGACCGGCATGCGTATTTTTCCCCCCTTCCGGGTATACGTTCAAGCGGGACCTATGCGCTGACGCATGCCCACTGCTTGAGCTGTCACTTGTTTACTTTCTCTTGGAAGTTGCATAATGCTCCATTTGCAATACGCTTGGGCGGAAATCCCAAACGGTTAGTCCGATGCTCCTTTCATCTCGGACATGATTTGCTGCTTTCGTTGGAATGGGAGCACCGTGATTCCATTCTACACAAGGGAGCCTTGACAACCATTCTTCGCTTTTTTTGAAGTGGTGAAAAAAACTTCTGCTGCCAAGCAGCACAGCAGGGAACTCTTATATAATTGCCAGTCTTGATGGCCTAAAGCATTGACGGATGACCCCTTCCGCGAAAATTTTCCGGACAGGGGGTGCTTTTTATGCATATGTGGAACCATTTCAGGAACACAAAGGGATCATTTTTTATGGAGCAAGAATGCTGCCGGAAGAACCAATGCCAGTTTCCATGTAGACAGCCGGGTGTGCTTTGCTCGGCCCTGAAGGTTTGCCTTCTACTGGGCAAACAGGTATAATGTATAAAAAGAAGAATGGAAAGCACCTCAAAAGCAGCATTGCCAGGCGGAGGGATAGGATGATACGTGACTTGAACGCCCATCAAATGATAGAACTATACGGCGCCGTGCTCCCAATGGCGGTGCTGTTGGTGCGCGATGACGACGACCGGGCCTTTTTGAGCGAGACGTACCTGCAATACAGGGCGCTCATGTACAAGATTGCCAGCGACTATTTCAAGCCCGATGCGCAAGCAATTGAGGAAGTCATGAACGAAGCTGTGGAGCGCTTGTGCCGGTATTGCGAACAAATCCGTGCGGTACCGTGTAACAAAAGGCCCGCTTATCTGGTCAGGTTAGTTGAGAACGTTTGCCGCACGCGGCTTCGGCGCCTGATGCTGGAAAAGGATCATTACGCGTTTTCCCTGGACGACGCGCAAAGCGAGCCCTTACCAGCCCAGGAAAATGTTGAGGAGACCGTGTTCAGCCATTTTTATGCGGAGGAATTGCTGGCAATGTTGGACCGGCTGAACGCCAGGGACCGGGAGCTGATTTATATGCGCCATGTGGACCGAATGAGCTACGCCGAAATGGCAAAAGCATTGCACATGAAGGAAGGCACAGTACGAACCGCGCTCCTGCGGGCCAAGCAGCGGCTCAAGGAAATCGACATCAAAGAGAAGGAGGCGAGCCAACATGAGCCGGGAGACCGTTAAGGAACCTATGGAGGAAAGCCTGCAGGACAAGGCGTACGATCTCCTGGGAGACATGCTGGTGGAGCGGAATACCGCCCGGTATATGCAGGAGCTGGAAGAAGACGCAGCCCGCGGGGGAGATACGGAAATGGAAGCGTTTTTTGCCCGGCAGGATCAGGAAAATTTGAAGAAGATACAGACATACGCTCGAAAGCAGCGGAACCGGCGGTTCCTTGGGCATACGCTGCCCCGCATGGCGCAGGTAGCGGCGGTGATCATCGCTCTTGTGTCGCTGGCGGGAGGCGTTGCCGTAGCGACGAGCCAGGCCGTTCGGGTGCAGGTCATGAAGCTGCTGCTGCATGTGGAGGAAAAATATACGGAGCTGAGCCTGGTGGAAGATGAAGCCGCGTCCTTTGATGTTCCGGCGGAATGGCAGGGCAGCAGCTTCCCGGCGTATATCCCAGAGGGGATGCAGCTGGAGCAGGTGCTGTCAATTCCCGATTATCATTTGGCAGAGTATCGCTCGGAATCCACTGGAGAAATCTGCATGAGTTTCTCTGAAGCTGGCGAGGGTGCGTCCATGAATATCGATACAGAGGATGCAACTGTCCGTGCTGTGATGTTTCAGAATCACCAGGGGTATATTGCGGTGAAAGAGAATGCGGTTCACGTATTCTGGTCCGATGGTTTGCACTACTACATTGTGTCTACCAACGAAATTGGTGAGGATGAAACTATGCAAATTTCACAAAGTGTAACAAAAATTCGATAATTTTAGAAATAGTGTAACAAAAGTGTCCCTCCTATGGTCTAATTTAATGAATACGAAAAGGGGAGGGACTATATTGAGTAACCTGAGAAAACTTCCCGTGATTTCGATGGTAACAGCGATTATACTATGCACTTGCATTGCGCCATCGGTTGCAGAAGTGCTTAGTTTTTCACCAGGCGTAAATATGGACAATGTATCGACTGCCTTCCTGCAAGAGCATCCAAATGTTGAGCTGATAACAGATGGTATATGGTACGATACAACATCGGAGCTAGTCGGTGCTATGCTGACACGTTCTTTTCAAGGTGATATTTTCGCTTTAAATACCATGGCCAAAGACCTATCCATTTTATACAAGCATGGATATTGTTTGGACTTGTCCTCAAGCAGCATTATCTCCGAAGCCATCGCACGGATGCATCCCGCCATTGCGCAGCAGGTAATGTTTGATGGTGGAATCTATGGTGTACCCACCATGATATCCTTTAACTTTCAAATTGTCCATGCAGCGTCATGGGAGGCGTGTGGCTATACGGATGCGGATGTGCCTCAATCCTTTCCGCAACTGCTATCCTTCCTCGACGGGTGGTGTGACCGCCTGGAAAAGGAAGGAAACGCGGAATATCGAAGCTTTGGTGGTTTCGATGTGTTTTACTCACCTTCCAGTTATACCCAGCTGCTTCTCGGTTATCTGATTGATGAGGTTGTGTTACAGAGCAACTATGCAAACGTCCCAGTAAATTTCGATGAAACGACAATGGTTCCACTACTGGAAGAATGTAAGCGAATTGGCGAGCGGCTCTATGAAACGGAGGCGCCTATTACGAGCGTGTACGGAGGAGGCGCACCGTTATTCACTTCCCTTGTTCAGCTACAATGGCCTGAGCGTATGGAAGAAGTCATGTTTTTCAGGCTCGATGATAATCAGCCCAAGCTAATCCAAGCAGATTTATCGATAAGTGCGCTTTACGCTGGAGCAGAAAACCCTTCACTGGGGATCAGTTACCTTGAAAAACTAGTGGAAACCCCTGAGGAAGCAATTAGCTATGATCAGGTCATGTTGTATCAGGATGCAGAGCCAAAACTGGATCCCAACAATCAAAAAGCAATGCAAAGCTATAACGAAAAAATTGATGAGCTGACAAAACAGCTTGCTGAGGAAACGCTCAGTGATAGTGATCGGGAAGCCCTGAAGCTAGAGCTGGAGGAATATCAGCTGCGTTTGGAAGCGTGTTCGGAGGAATCCAAGCAGTATCTTGTTTCTCCTACTCAGCTGGAAAGTTATCATACCTATGTAGGACAGTTGTTCTTTCCCAAGCCCAATGTATTCAACAGTTCAGCAAATACTTTGGACATGAAACAACAACTGATACAGCGGTATGCGGGTGAACAACTGACAGCGCAACAATTTGTAGCAGAGCTAAATCGTGTGGTAGAAATGGCACAATTGGAAAACTGACGACAAAATACGCAGGAAAGCCTGAAAGGCCGACTGCATCACTCGCAGAGGAAGCAGACTGCAAAAGAGCAAAAACTGGTTCAGCGATATGCGAGAAAGTAACGGAAAGCGGGCGCAATCCTCGCTTGCCCTTTCTTCCAATAACAAAAAAGGAAGGTGAGTGCATGAAAAAGGGATTGCTTCTCCTGGCGATCCTGTTGTTCCTGTTCACCGCATCCGCCTATGGGGAAGAAGCCATTCCCGAGCGGTATCTGCCCATCCTGGAGGCATGGGGCGCAACGGACGGGGAGTCTTTGAAATACAACGCATTGCTTGCTGGTACAATGCGTATGTCAGCAGTGTACCGGTACATCTGCTGACCATGTACGGACGGGGTTGAGAAAAGGGAGCACCTGCCTTAACATGGGTATATCACGGGGACTGAAAGTGGCACAATTGCTTGCTGGGTTTCCAGATGGAATTACCCTTTACGTAGACCGTCCGTTCGTCCCGCAGGAGTATCAATGTTTTAGCTGGTTGGGTACGGCCCCGTCCGTTTACCTGTGTAACTTACGCGCCTGTTGGCTCTTGCATCAGGATGAATCAGTTCCCCTCAACGAAGGAGGTATGGAAATGGATATTGTGCCGGTTGCCGGAATTGATGTCAGTAAAAGATTCAGTGATTTATGCATTCTCTCTCCAGAAAACCAGGAGTTCTCAGCCACACGCATCTATCATGACAAGACGTCCATGGATCGGGCAAGAAATCTACTCCTCAAAGCTCAAGTCGAATTTGGGCATGCTCCGGTGATTGTTATGGAATCAACTTCACACTATCACCTTGTCTTGTATCAGTATTTTTCAAAAGCCGGGTTTGAAGTCCTGGTTATCAATCCCCTGCAGAGCCATGCTCTGAGGAATGTAAACGTCAGGAGGATCAAGAATGATATGCGTACCAGCAATGACGGTCTTGAAGTCGTGACGCAGGTTACGCTCCCGGTCGGTGGCTTTGTGCCAACGGCCTATCGTTGGGCATCGGAAAGTATCGCACCAAATATTTATGTTTCGAATGAATTGCTATTGAAGCTCATACCGGATGCTCAGCCTTATTCTGTACAGTTTAACGTTTCCGATGATCAGGAGCGCAGCGTTTATGATACGCTTACAGCTGTAATTGCGGCATCGTCCACCATGCGTCTTTCCTCACGAATCCAAGCCAAGGAACGCCTGCGGCAAATGCAAAGCGTTCTCTATCTTCTTGGAGGGGGCATTGCCGTTCTGCTTGGCTTTGTCGGGTTGCTCAATTTTGTGAACATTCTTTCCGCGAGCATCGTTCGTAGAAAGGTTGAATTTGCGATATTAGAAAGCATCGGAATGACCAAGCGCCAGTTGCGTCAGCAAGTCATCTATGAAGGTGCAAGCTATGCGATCATTGCCATTCTCCTCTTTAGCACATTGGGCACCACGCTGACCTTGATTCTGTTGAACGTATTCTCCTCACAGGTGAGCTATGCCCTGTGCCGATATCCTGTGCTTCCCACTCTGTTGATTGTGATTGCATTGATTCTCCTGAGCGCGGTGATTCCGACAATTTTGTTTCAATGCAGCCGTAAAACCTCTTTAATTGATCGCTTGCGAAGTGTTGAATAGATCAGGAGGGAGCGTATGGAAAATAGAATTATCGCGCTGGTTGCAGAACACCTTCTGAATGAGCAGTTTCGTTCAAAAAAACAAATGGCCAATGCGCTCGGTCTCCAATATAGAACCCTACTGAACGCCTTTTCTGGCAAATGCAGTTCCCGATGCTATGAGAAAGTGCTTAATGCTACCTTACGATATTGTGTGAAGAATGGGATCAAGTTAGACTCGGTCATAAAAGAAATATAACGCAAAGCAGTGAGATGTTTCATTGCATGTCAGATCTCACCGCTCTCTTTTGGGCTTTGAGGGAGTCATCTGTTTGATAGCGTAGGAGTCAAAGAATAACTTGCAATCCGCCGCCCGTGGAGTGATAGATAGACCCCCCGACCAAGAAAAAGGAGGTCTATCATCATGAACACATTGGAAAGCATCCTCAAGGAACTTATCTCAGCCCGCGTAGAACAACTTACCCATGATGCGGAGCAGCATCCCGACTGCATCAAAGTCAAGGAACAAATGCTACCACTCCGCACTAAGGCCGAACAGCTCATGGGCGAAGATGATGCGGAGGAACTGATCAGCATGGCGCGCAGCTGCGACATTCCTGTCTATGAGTATTGCTACCTCGCCGGGCTGGTGGACGGAATGCACCTCAAGGAGACGCTGGAACAGCTGAAAACGCCCTGATTCAATCTTTTCGCGCAACTCACATGATCACCACAGCAGGGGGTAAAATAAAGAACGGACGAAGGAGAGCTGAAAAGTCCTCCCACGCCTGTTTGGGTGTCTGGAATATACGGTTTTTGGTCTATGGTTTAGCGAGACACAGCCGGAAAGGCCTTGCTGCAAGGTTTTTGGCCGTCAGGGGATAAAAGAAATCTACCAGCCTTTGTATCAAAAGCTGGTCAGCGTGTCGAAAAAGTCCGCCTGCGGCGTCCTTTTCCGAGTATTTGCACTGTTTCCCTCTCGGCTCTATGAGCCTCCCGGGCGGGAAACAGTGTAAGGAAACCTTGCTGCGCAAGGCTTCCGAATCCGCCGCACATGTCGCCGGATTCGGATTGCATTTGGAGGGCTGCGGCCCTCCAAACCTCCCGGATGGGTTTTTTGACAGTCTGACCAGCCTTTGTATCAAAAGCTGGTACTTATTATGGAAGACTCGGCAGGACTACAGTGGAATCTTTGTCTCCTTTGCCCACTTGAAAGATATGTTTAAAAGGATAAGCTGTGAGCACATCAAAGCAAGGGAGGCCCACAGCAATGCTGAGCGTATCTGAAATCGTAGCCAAGACCGAGGCCATGTTCGACCTTTTCAACCATCACTTCTATAATGACGAGCTTACCCGCCCGGCCATCACCGTATCTCCGGATGGCGGGCGTGGAGCTTATGGCTGGTGCAGTGTATATGAAATCTGGCAGGCTAGTGGTGAGGCGTACCGGGAGATCAATATCTGCGCCGAGTACATCGACCGGCCCATCGGCGAGGTGGCGGCGACTATGCTCCACGAAATGGCGCACCTCTACAATCTAACCCATGAGATCAAGGACGTCAGCAACAACGGGTACTACCACAATAAGAAATTCAAGGAAACCGCTGAGGCTCATGGCCTGCACATTGAGCACCACGCCACTTACGGCTGGACGATCACGACATTGAGCGAAGAAACCGCCGAATGGCTGGCTCAGCAGCCCGGCATGAAGGATATAACAGCCAGCCGCAAAACGGTGCTCCAGATCAAAACCAAGTCTGAGGATGACGAGGGCAGCGAAACGACCACGACCATTAAAGGCGGGCGCAGCACCAGTAAGAATCGCAGCATCAAGTACGTCTGCCCGCATTGCGGAGCCATCATTCGAGCCACGCGGCAGGTCAACGTAGTATGCGGCGACTGCGACGTACCCTTTGAAATCGCCTGATCCACACGCAAGCGCCAGTCGAACGGCTGGCATTTTTTATTGACCACAAACGCCCACCAACCGCGCGTTTTTTTCGTCGGCTTGGGGAACCACCCCTCGCTGTCATAAAAACGCGGTTAGTGGGCGCGTAGTGGCCTGCTGTTCCAACGGTTTATCCATTGATGGCTGCTGTGGCCCATCGGGCAAAAGTACAGCCAAGATCACCTGTGCTCCAAGGCGAAAACCTTTGACGAAATCAGCCGCCTTTGAAAGGCTGGCCAGGTTGCCACAGGCCATGGCGTAAGCCCGCAAGGTATCGTGATGTTCGGACAGGAGCAGCGTTTGCAAATCTTCCGCCAGCTTTACAACTTCGGATAAAGTCTCGTCGTATTGGCTGCCCTTCGGGTACGTCTGCTCGCTTACGGATAAGCGCCCATAGTAAATATCTTCAATGATTTTTTGCATGATTTCAACTCCGGACAGACAGTAGCATAGGGCATAGCTGAAACCAATAGATAAACAAAAAATTTGAAGAAAAGCACGGTGAAGCCTTGTATATTGACCACCCGTGCGTAAGCTGTGACTCAGCCGCAAGGCACGCTAATATATTGGAGGTATACATCATGGAATGTGGAAAACTCACAGCCAAGCTCAGGGACGCGGTTCCGGTCTGCTTCATCGAGGACGGGAAAGAGGTCAAGCGTTTCAAGAACATCGAAATCCCGGACGAGATCAAGCAGCTTCCCTTTGTGAACTTCAAATTCGACGTACCGGCCAGCGGGGCCATCACTTTCAAGATCATGTTCGAGGCGGGCATCCTGCCGACCGAATGGCCCGAAGCCCGGCAGCGCAAGAGCCGCAAGGTAGCCAATGCTGAAGTGGAGGTTCCTCACACGGAAATCACCGAGGCCCTCGCAGAAGCACTCGATATAGCTGAGGCAGAAGGCCAGCCGGTGCATGAATTAGCCGAAGCCGTTGCCAATGGTTCGGAGATTAGTGTAACCATGGATGGCCCGGAGATGACCATTGAAACCGTTGAACCGGAGAACACGGTAGTATCTTTCAACGTAACTGGAGAGGAACGTAAGGCATTGGTAGAAGCAATCAGCGCGCATTTGGGCATCCGACATATTTACCAGAACGCGCCCACATTCGCTTATGTGATTGGCGATTACCGCGTTGATAAGGTAGGCACCTTAACCGGCCCGGCTAATGAGCCGCTCGTTGCTGCTCTTCACGCCAAGGGTTTCGACGAGGACAAATAAGCAAATAAAGAAATCCCATGCCGCAAGCATCACGCTCGGCATGGGATTTCTTGTTGCAGTTATAGGCATTTTGCCTTCGTACCTTTGATGGCAGGGGAGAACGCCTACATATTCCGCTGTGAAAGGCAAAAAGAAATCCTCGGTCATTTCTGACCGAGGAAGTGGTCAGACCGTCCGAAAAGAAGTGAAATCCCGTAGGCTCCAATACAGACCGTCCGAAAAGACATGAAATCCCGCAGGCTCCAGTAGAGACATGGGGATTTGAATATCCCCATTTAGTGCGGTATACAATGGAAAGAGGATATAGTATAATAAAGAAAAAGCGGTGAGTGTATGCGCTACATCAAAAGCATCATATCGGAGCAGACGTGGCTTCTGCCCTACAGCATCGACGAGCTGGTGGAAGAAGACAACCCCGTGCGGGTGATCCGTGCGTATGTAGACAGTCTGCTCATGGAAGATCT
>USCR01000009.1 GCA_900553295.1 uncultured Eubacteriales bacterium
AAAATCAAGAATGCTTTACAGAAATGGCTGGAACGCAGATAAAATAGAGAAACCTAGGTTACACCCAGGAATAAACTGATGGAGGTTTCTGCTGTCATGGACGAAATGAAAGTAGGAGAGTGGTTAGACCGCTGGTTTCTTGTATACACAGGAGATATGGCGGAAAGGACCGTCGAACTGTACAAAGATGCCCGAAGACGGATGAAGGTGCATTACCCGGCGTTTGAAGAACTGCTGTTGAAGGAACTGAAGCCGATTGATTTCCAGCAGGCACTCAATGATATGGGCCGAAAGTATGCGAAAAGCACCTTGCAACACATGAAAACTCTTTACAGCAAGGCGTTTGATGCTGCCATTGACAATCACCTCTGTGAATGGAACCCGGTTCGGTCTGTGAAATTGCCCAAATATGCCTCCGTGAAGGTCGTAGAGGCACTTTCGCAAGAGGAGCAAGATAAGTTTGAGGAGGCTGCTGCCACCCTGCCTGTGGTGGACCAGTTTGCCCTTATGACGTTCCTGCTAACAGGACTTCGCAGGGATGAACTGCGGTTTCTCACATGGTATGACTGGGATAGAAGGCGAAATGTGCTGCATATCAGGAAGAGCAAGACGGTGAACGGGGTACGAGATGTGCCGATAATCCCGGAAGTACACATGATGTTATTATACTTGTCACAAAGAGAAAGTGCGGAGTTATCTCCCTTCATTTTTGCGGTCCATGGTGAGCCAATGGATAAATCCCGTCTTCGCCGGATATGCAATAAAGCAGCAAAATTGGCCCACATCCGTCATGTGACTCCACATATTTTGCGGCACAGCTTCGCAACCAGGATGGTAGAACGAGGGGCCGACCCTAAAAGCCTATCGGTCATCATCGGCCATTCCAATGTTGCCTTCACATTGAACCGGTATGTGTCGGCGGACAAGGGGCATTTGGCGGACCAGATGATGCTTTTATCGGCGGTCACCCAGAGCAATAAACATAAACGTACACATTAAGATTCTTTCGGCAAGAATCTGTTGTGGATGAAAGAAAACCGGAACTGGTTCCGGTTAAAAAGAGAATGGCCCCGCAAGTGAGGCCATTCTTTTTCTATTTTTTCAGCTCCAAACTAACATTGCCTTCTTCGTCAATCGCAAGTGTCATGTTTCGCAAATGTTTACGGATAAATTGCTTTTTCTCTGCGTCGGTCATCGTGATGCGGGTGGCCCACAGCACTTCATCCATCATGCGGTTGATGTTCACATGGACAGAGCGGTCTAAATACTTGTACAATTCCCGGAATAACGTAGTGAGCTTTAGGCTTTCAGCACTGCCAGAGTAGAAGTCATCCAGATAGCAGTAGAAAATCCCAGACTCAGCCAAAGCGTGTTTTAAATCAGGGCCACATTTTTCCCGTTCTACCATGACGAGGAAATTGGCACGGGGAAGGTTGTTGATTAAGGCCCAATAGTCTGAGTCGCTGGAGACTAAAATGTAGGAATCCACATGGTTTTCGTAAAATTCACGGAACGCCCGGCTTGCAAGCTGCATATCCACTTGCGATTTGTTTGCCTTTATGCGTTCTACCAGGATGCGCTCCACAGGGATGGAAACAAACTGTTCCAGGACACCCCAGGCTGAGGTGGTGTGAATATCGTCGAACAGGAGTATTTTTTCGATTTTTGCGATGCTGTCCCCGTCCAAGCCCCGGAGGGTGACGGAGAGTTTGTAGGGGTCTGCGTTTTCGCAATCCACCAGTAGGATTATTTTCTGCGCCTCCGTGATGAAGTCATATATGGTCCCTTTCACGACGTGACTGACATCGGAAACTTTGCTGTACTCCGTAAAACGGTCCCCGTTCCAGTGGTACAGCAAGGTGACAAACTTCTTGTCGTTATAGAGAATATTTCCCTCATCCACGGGATACCAGTTAATGAACATTTGGTAAGGGTAGCAGCTCATGTTGGTGTAAAACCGTTTGGCGGCATCTCGTGTGCCTTCTTCCGTGAATCCATCCGGCATTAGAAAGAGGTCCCGGATGTACTCCCAATTCAGCCATAGGGGGAAGAGAGAACGCACGTTGTTGATGCGGTCAGAGAGAAGCCGGTTGATTTCCACAATGTGCTGGAAGAGTTTTGTGCTGCTGCTCTTGATAAACCGGACTCCATCTTCGGCAAGCTGGGAAATGCACTCCGTAGGGACAGCTTCCGGCATGGAATACATGGTGTAAAGGCCGTCCTTCATTGTCTCGTTGATTGCCTTATAATTGCGTTCGATGGCCGTGCGGGCTATGCAGAGGTTCCGCACTATTCTGGCGTTCTTATCCACGTCAAGCTGCCGGTAAATGGAAGTCTGCGGCGGCTCATGCTCATTTTCAAAGATACGTTTTGGAACGCCTATGAGGTAGGCTACCCTTGAGACGATTTCATAGGTGCTGTTTTGATATTCAGCTTTTTCCACCGCAGCAATGGGAGAAGTAGTAGGGTTCATGCTGTCCTCTTTTCACCGGATTTTTTCTATATCCCAAGTATAGCGTATATGGCAGGAAAAGGAAAGAAAAATTCTCAGTGTCTAAAGCCAAGGGGGAAAGGAAGTGAAAACCGGAACTGGTTCCGGTTTTCACTGTTCTGCATCTACCGTTGAAAAATAAAAAAACCGCCCCAATTAGGCGGCAAAACTACTAATTCTGATTGACAAACAGGGGAAAAAGGAGTACAATAAGGGTATATAAAGACAACAAAAAAAGCTCCTACGAGTCTCTGATGGGGGTGGGACCCCACCAAGGACTCTCATCTCAGAAGATATTGAGACTATCTTCCAAGATTCCCGGAGAATTTTTTGCCTAAATCATGGTTTTGATTTAATATAATCATACCATGAAGTTAGCAGGATTTCAAGGACTTTTGGAAGTAGCGTCTACTATCCATTAGTCTTTTTTTGATGCCTTGACGGTTCACAGCCGTCTGTAAGCTAGATATGCGTGGTGGGCCGGACAGCCGACCCCCTACGCACCAACAACCGAATAGCAGCACAGATAGAATACAAAGTCTCACTGAAGAGTTATGCCAGAACCACGGTCCCCGTGCGAGCGAGCCAACGTGTCAGCACCACGTTGCCTGATGGAGATGGGTAAGGCCATAAGCCTGTTTAATACCTGGTGGACGTACCAACGGCTTGGACAACTGTCAGCCGCCACTCCCAACCAGAGGAGAATGTAATCTGTGACCTGCGCTGACCCAACAAACTAAGGAGTTTATCTCCTTGTAGCTGCGCTCAAGCCTCGTGTTTGAGCGCATACACAAAGAGATAATCGCAGAAACCAGCGATAACACACTTTATAACACACATGGGAAAGGCACCTGTGCAAGAAACTGCCCTCTCCGTTGCGAAATTATCATAAATTTTAGACCAATAAGGCTATCCAGATAGGGTATCCGAATAACCTTATTGCCTAAAAATTGTGGTGGGCGCTAACGGACTTGAACCGCTGACCCCCTGCACGTCAAGCAGGTGCTCTAGCCAGCTGAGCTAAGCGCCCAATTTTTTGGTGCTTGATTAGTTTACACGATTCTGGGAGAAAATGCAAGCCCAAAATCAAATTTTGCCAAAATTTTTTTGAAAAAAGGGGCGTGTTAATAAAATCTTAAGAAAATCATCGCGTTGTACTTAATTTGTTCACAATATGCTTTAGGTGTGCTAAAATAAAGGGAAAGAGGACGCCCGGTTGAAAAAGTGTTGAACACCCTGCGATATGCTGAAGGGGCAGCGCTCTCCGGGCACCTGTAACAGGCTTGCGTCAAATGGAGCAGAAGGCTCCATGGCATATAAGCGTTCTTCCCGGCTTCTTCAGAGGGTGCGGGGGAAAGGAGATTTTTATGGAAGCCTTATCTGCAATCAATTTTCTTCTGGCGGCTTTGTTCGCGGCATGCTACTGCTATCAGGCGGTGTTTCTGGGCGCGCGGCTGCTGCGCAAGCGGCGGACCTTCACGGCGCGCAAACTGTGCCGGTACGCGGTGCTCATCGCCGCCCGCAACGAGAGCGCCGTCATCGCCCAGCTGCTGGAGAGCATCCGGCAGCAGGACTATCCCCAGGATTTGCTGGACATTTATGTGGTGGCGGACAACTGCACCGACGGCACAGCCTCCATTGCCAGAGAGCATGGCGCGCGGGTGTTTGAGCGGCAGAACAAGATGCAGGTGGGCAAGGGCTACGCCCTGGCCTTCCTGCTGGAGCACATTCGGGAGGACTTCCCCCAGGAGCGCTACGACGGCTACTTCGTCTTCGACGCGGACAACCTGCTGGACCCCCACTACGTCACGGAGATGAACAAGGTGTTCTCCAACGGGAACCGGGCCGTAACCGGCTACCGCAACACCAAAAACTTTGGGGACAACTGGATCACCGCGGGCTATGGCATCTGGTTTTTGCGGGAGTCCGAGTACCTGAACCGCCCCCGGGACTACCTGGGCACCAGCTGCGCCGTGTCCGGCACAGGCTTCCTCTTCGCCCAGGACCTGCTGGATGAGCTGGGGGGCTGGGAATATTTCCTCCTTACAGAAGACCTGGAGTTCACCGCCGACCTGGTGGCCCGGGGCATCCGGATTGCCTATTGCCACGACGCCATGGTCTACGATGAGCAGCCCCAGAGCTTCAAGCAGTCCATCATTCAGAGGTCCCGGTGGGTAAAGGGCTATCTGCAGGTGGTGGCCAAGCGGGGCGGCAGCATGGTCAAGACCATGCTCTGCGACGGAAGCTTCGCTTGCTTCGACATGCTGATGTGCACCATCCCTGCGGTGGTGCTGACCGTCATCAGCCTTGTGCTCAACGCGGCGATGTTTGTTGTGGGCATCACCTCGGCCCGCAGCCAGATGGACATTTTCTTCGCCTCGGTGCTGGTGTCGGTGGTGAACTCCTACGCCACCATGTACTTTTTGGGGGCGGTGACTTTGCTGACGGAGGGCAGTCGCATTCGCTGCTCCCGTGGGAAGAAGATCGCCTATTCCTTCACCTTCCCCTTCTTTGTGTTCTCCTTTGGCATCGCCATGCTGGTGGCGGTGTTCGGCAACATCGAGTGGAAGCCCATCAAGCACAGCGTGGCCCTCTCCATTGGCGATATGGGCAGCGTTTCTCCCCAGGAGCTGCGCAAGCTGCGGAAAAACAGAAAGCTGTGACAAACTTCCCGTGGCAGAGATGTTTCACATCTTCCCGGGGAATTGTGCAAAAGCGCAAGAACGAGAAAACTTGGAATTAGAGCTTTATTAAACTGGCCCCTTGTGTTACAATGAAGTGGACAAGGCGGCCAGTTTTTTGCGCCGTCCCAAACGAGTGTCCCGGCGCTCCGCTGCCGCTCTGGCGGGGGGGCCGGCGCGTGGGAAAAGTTCTGAGGTCCCCTGGCTGTGGGGGCCGGAAAGGTGGAATACATGGTCACACGGGTATTTGTTGAGAAAAAACAGGGCTTTAACATCGAGGCCCAGCACATGCTGGCTGATTTGAAGGGCAACCTGGGCGTTCAGGGGCTGGAGGAGGTGCGTATCCTCAACCGGTACGATGTCTCGGGCCTCAGCAGGGAGCAGTTCGCCGCTGCGGCCCGCACCATCCTCTCCGAGCCCACCATGGACGCGGTCTATGGGGAGGAGTTCCGGCTTCCGGCGGAATACAAGGTGTTCGCCATGGAGTATCTTCCCGGCCAGTATGACCAGCGGGCGGACTCTGCCGCCCAGTGTGTGCAGCTGCTGACCCAGGGGGAGCGCCCCGCCGTGCTCACCGCCAAGGTCATTGGCTTGAAGGGCCGGATTTCGGACCAGGAGTTTGAGAAGGTCAAAGGGTATCTCATCAACCCGGTGGAAAGCCGGGAAGCCTCTCAGGAAAAGCCAGAAAGCCTGGAGCTGCAGGCCGAGGTCCCTGCGGACGTGGCCCGTGTCACCGGTTTTACCAGCTGGGACGGGGCCCAGATGCAGGCGTACTTCAACTCCATGGGTTTTGCCATGACCCTCTCTGACCTGGAGTTCTGCCGGGACTACTTCCGGGATGAGGAGCACCGGGACCCCACCGTCACCGAGCTGCGGGTTATCGACACCTATTGGAGCGACCACTGCCGCCACACCACCTTCCTCACCCGCCTGAACAAAATCGACGTGGAGAAGGGCGCCCTCAGCGAGGCCGTGGAGAAGGCCCTGCGGGATTACCTCTCCCTGCGGGAGGAACTGTACCAGGGCAAGGACAAGCCCGTGTCCTTGATGGACATGGCCACCATCGGCGGCAAGTACCTGCGGAAAAAGGGCCTGGTGCCCGACCTGGATGTGAGCGATGAGATCAACGCCTGCTCCATCGAGGCCCCCGTCACCATCGACGGCAAGACCGAGACCTGGCTCATCCAGTTCAAGAACGAGACCCACAACCACCCCACGGAGATCGAGCCCTTCGGCGGGGCTGCCACCTGCCTGGGCGGCGCCATCCGGGACCCCCTCTCCGGCCGGGCCTATGTGTACCAGGCCATGCGGGTCACCGGCAGCGGCGACCCCACCGTCCCCTTTGAAAAGACCCTCCATGGCAAGCTGCCCAGCCGGAAGATCACCACGGGCGCTGCCGCGGGGTATTCCTCCTACGGCAACCAGATCGGCCTGGCCACCGGACAGGTCACCGAGCTGTACGACCCCGGCTACGTTGCCAAGCGCATGGAGATCGGCGCAGTCATCGGCGCCTCTCCCAAGGCCAATGTCCGCCGGGAGGAGCCCGTCCCTGGGGATGTGATCGTGCTGCTGGGCGGCGCCACCGGCCGTGACGGCATCGGCGGGGCCACCGGCTCCAGCAAGGCCCACACGGAAAAGAGCGTGGAGGTCTGCGGCGCCGAGGTGCAGAAGGGCAACCCCCCCACCGAGCGGAAGCTCCAGCGCCTGTTCCGGGACCCCGGCGTCTCCACCCTCATCAAGCGCTGCAACGACTTTGGCGCGGGCGGCGTGTGCGTGGCCATCGGCGAGCTGGCCCCCGGCCTTCAGATCGACCTGAACCAGGTGCCTAAGAAATATGAGGGCCTGGACGGCACCGAGCTGGCCATCTCCGAAAGCCAGGAGCGCATGGCCGTGGTGCTGGCGCCCGAGGATGTGGACGCCTTCCTGGCGGCGGCCCACGATGAAAACCTGGAAGCTACCGTGGTGGCCCAGGTGACCGCGGAACCCCGGCTGCGCATGCGCTGGAAGGGGAACACCATCGTGGACCTGTCCCGTGAATTCCTCAACAGCAACGGCGCGGAAAAGCATACCCGGGTGCGCGTGGCCGACGACAAGGTGCGCCAGGTGAGCTTCCCCGGCAAGAGCTTTGGCCGGCAGCTGGAAAACATGGTTTCCGACCTGAACATCTGCTCCAAGAAGGGCCTCAGCGAGCGCTTCGACTCCACCATTGGCGCGGGTACGGTGATGATGCCTTTCGGCGGCGCGCACCAGCTGACCCCCAGCCAGACCATGGTGGCAAAGATTCCCGTGCTGCACGGCACCACCAATACCGTGACGGGCATGGCCTGGGGTTTCCATCCCCAGGTGATGGAGCAGAGCCCCTACGAGGGCGCGTACCTGGCCGTGATTGAATCCGTGAGCAAGCTGGTGGCCGCGGGCTTCGACTACCGTCGGGCTTATCTGACCTTCCAGGAATATTTTGAGCGCATGACCTCCGACCCCAACCGCTGGGGCCAGCCCTTCGCGGCGCTGCTGGGCGCCTTCGATGCCCAGATGGATTTGCAGATTGCGGCCATCGGCGGCAAGGACAGCATGTCCGGCACCTTTGAGCACATGGATGTGCCGCCCACGCTGGTGTCCTTCGCGGTGGCGCCCGGGGAAAATAACCGGATGATCTCTCCCGAGTTCAAGGGCGCGGGCCATACGGTGCGTCTGGTGGCCTGCGACGCCCACGACACCGCCGCGCTCAAGGCAAATTGGGACAAGGTGCTGGCGGCTATGGCCGAGGGCAAGGTGCTTTCCGCCTGGGCGCTGGGACTGGGCGGCGTGGCCGAGGGCCTGTTCAAGATGGCCCTGGGCAATCGCTTGGGCGTGCATATGCTGGACAGCTACGAGGCTGATCCCTTTGCCTGGCAGTTTGGCTCTCTGCTCATGGAATGCACGGAGGACTGCCAGCTGGGCGTGCCCGTGGCCCAGACCACGGAGGAGTATACTTTCGTCCGCGGCGGGGAAAGCCTCGATATGGCCACCCTGCAGGAGATGTACGAGGGCAAGCTGGACAAGGTGTTCGCCTACCGCGGCCATAGCGGCGAAACCACGGAGAAATTCTCCTATGCCGCGGAAAAGCGCGTGGCCCCGGCGGTGAAGCATGTGAAGCCCCTGGCTTTCATTCCCGTGTTCCCGGGCACCAACTGTGAATATGACACCGCCCGGGCGGTGGAGCGTGCCGGCGGCGCGGCGGAGATCCTGGTCTTGAACAACTTGACACCTGCGGATATCACCGCCAGCCTCGAAAAGGCGCGGGAGATCATCGCCCGCAGCCAGATGATCGTGCTGCCCGGCGGCTTCAGCGGCGGCGACGAGCCTGACGGCTCCGCCAAGTTCATCACCGCCTTCTTCCGCAATCCCGTGATGAAGGACGCGGTCAGCGACCTGCTGGAAAAGCGCGATGGCCTGATGCTGGGCATCTGCAACGGTTTCCAGGCGCTGATCAAGCTGGGTCTGGTACCCTTCGGAAGGATTGTGGACACGGACGAAAACTGCCCCACCCTGACCTTTAACGAGATCGGCCGCCACCAGTCCATGCTGGTGCGCACACGAATTGCCTCCAACAAGAGCCCCTGGCTCAGCCGCACGGCGGTGGACGAGGTCTATACCGTGGCCATTTCCCACGGGGAAGGCCGCTTCGTGGGGCCGGAAAGCCTGATCCGCGACCTGGCCGCCAACGGGCAGATCGCCACCCAGTACGTGAACCTGGCAGGCGAACCTTCCATGGACGCCCGCTTCAACCCCAACGCCAGCTACTTTGCCATCGAGGGCATTACCTCTCCCGACGGCCGGGTGCTGGGCAAGATGGGGCACACGGAGCGCAGCGGGGACGGCCTGTACATGAACGTGCCCGGCAACAAGTATCAGCCGCTGTTTGAGGGCGGCGTGGATTACTTCAAGTAATAACGCAGAGATATAGGAGAATCATCTATGCCGCACGATAGCTATATCAGCCCCTTTTCCACCCGGTATGCCAGCAAGGAGATGCAGTTTGTATTCTCTGAGGACAACAAGTTCCGCACCTGGCGCAGGCTGTGGATTGCCTTGGCCCGGGCGGAGCAGAAGCAGGGCCTGGAAATCACCGACGAACAGATCGCCGAGCTGGAAGCCCACAAGGACGACATCAATTACGAGGATGCCCAGCGCCGGGAGCGGGAATGCCGCCACGACGTGATGAGCCATGTATACGCCTACGGGCTCCAGTGCCCCAAGGCGGCGGGTATCATCCATTTGGGCGCCACCTCCTGCTACGTGGGGGACAACACGGATGTGATCCTCATGCGTGAGGGACTGCAAATCGTCCGCCGGAAGCTCCTGAACGTTATGGCGCTGCTGGCCAAATTTGCGGAAAAGTACAAGGGTCTGCCCTGCCTGGCCTATACGCATCTGCAGCCCGCCCAGCTCACCACCGTGGGCAAACGGGCCACCCTGTGGCTCAATGAGTTGTACATGGATTACCTGGAGGTGGAGCACCGTCTGGATTCCCTGGCGCTGCTGGGCAGCAAGGGCACTACGGGCACCCAGGCCAGCTTCATGGAGCTCTTTGCCGGGGACAGCGCGAAGATCAAGGCCGTGGAGCAGGACATCGCCCAGGCCATGGGCTTTACCAAGGTGGTGCCCGTTTCCGGCCAGACCTATTCCCGGAAGATGGACTACTTTGTGGTCAGCACCCTGAGCGGCATTGCCCAGTCCGCCAGCAAGTTCAGCTACGACATGCGTCTATTGCAAAACTTCAAGGAGATGGAGGAGCCCTTCGAAAAGAGCCAGATTGGCTCCTCTGCCATGCCCTACAAGCGCAATCCCATGCGCTCGGAGCGGGTGTCTTCCCTGAGCCGCTATGTGATGGTGGATACCCTGAACACCGCTATTACCGCGGGCACCCAGTGGTTTGAGCGCACCCTCGACGACAGCGCCAACAAGCGCATTGCCGTGGCGGAGGCCTTCCTGGGCGTGGACGCCATTCTGAACATCCTCATCAACGTATGCGACGGCCTGGTGGTGTACGAGAAGGTCATCCGTCAGCGGGTGATGAACGAGCTGCCCTTCATGGCCACGGAAAACATCATGATGGACGCGGTGAAAAAGGGCGGCAACCGCCAGGAGCTGCACGAGAAGCTCCGGGTGCATTCCCAGGCCGCGGCCCGGGTGGTCAAGGAGGAAGGTGGCAGGAACGACCTGGTGGAGCGCATTGCCGCTGACCCGGCGTTCATGGTAACCCGGGAGGAAATTGAGGCCATTCTCCAGCCGGAGAAGTTCATCGGCCGCAGCAAGGAGCAGGTGGAGGAATACCTGGCCGGGATCATCACGCCACTGCTTCAGGAAAACAAGGAATTGCTGGGAGAAAAGCAGGAGCTGAGCGTATAAGCGGACATTTGCGGGAGGGAAGCCGAAAATGGCTTCTCTCCCATTTTGGTTTCATCCCAAAGGTGAACAAAGCGTGAACTTTTTCTTTGGCCTTGAAGGAAAAAGGAAGATGGCGCGTTCTATTGCTGTGCGCAAAAGAGGACCAAGGTATTTTTTCATGGGAAAAATGCGAAAATTTCTCCCGGAGGGGGATTCATACTTGGCCCAAAATGTAGTATAATAAAAACTGCCAGTTTCTGAGTTTATATACGAAAGTGGGGTCGAAGTCGGTTGACAGCACTATGGGATACCATCCAGACCGCGTTGTGGAATGTGTTTCACCGGCCGGGACTGAGCGATATAATTGATATACTCATTGTCACGGTAATCATTTATTTCCTGCTTATGATGACCCGGCAAACCCGGGCCAGCGCCGTTCTTAAGGGCTTGGTGGTATTGCTGATTGCCACCTTTGTGTCTGATTTGCTTGGCCTTACAGCGCTGAACTGGCTGCTGATGAGCGTGGTGAACAATGGCGCGGTGGTGCTGGTCATCCTGTTTCAGCCGGAAATTCGCAAGGCCTTGGAGCAGCTGGGCCGTGGCGCCGTGCGCGAGAACAGCCACGCGGGCGAAGGCGAGGATCAGGCGCGCATTATTGATGAAATTATTCAATGCATGACGGACTTGAGCCGTCGCCGCGTGGGTGCACTGATCGTATTTGAACAAAAGACCGGGCTAAAGGATGTCATTGAAACGGGAACAGCCGTGGACGCGAGAATTTCCGCACCACTGCTGGAGAATATTTTTGAACCCAATACACCGCTCCATGACGGCGCCGTGGTGATCCGCGGGACGCGCGTGGTGGCGGGCGCCTGCATCCTGACCCTGACGGAAGGCCGTGGCATCAGCCGCGAGCTGGGTACCCGCCACCGGGCCGCCATCGGTATCAGCGAAACCACGGACGCCATTGTGCTTATCGTCTCCGAGGAAACGGGGATTATGTCCATGGCGCGCGGCGGACGGCTGACTCGCCACCTGGACACGAAATCCCTGCGCGAGATCCTGGAGGGCATCTATGCGCAGCCGCATACCCACCGGTTGGCTTCGCTGCTGGGGCGTAAGCGCGGAAAGGAGGCGGCAAGATGAACAAGGCACCGGAGAAGAACACGGAAGTACGGCCGGACAAGAATACCGGAGAAAAGAAAAATGAAAGCGGATGGCGCGGACTGCTGCATGTGGTGGCACGCTTCTTCCTTCACCAGTGGCCGTTCAGGCTGCTATCCTTGGTGATTGCCATTGTACTTTGGTCTGGATTGATTACGCAGGACCCCACCCTGACCCGCGAGAAGGTATTCACGGGCGTTACGATTTCGGTTAGCGGCGAAGATACCATCAAGCGCAACGGCCTTATTGTGGTGAGCGATTTGGACGCGGTTACCCAGGACGCAAAGTTGCGCGTGGAAGTGCCGCAAATGCAGTATGCAAACGCTTCGGCAAGCAACTATAACGCCCGCATCGACCTCACCCGCATTCAGGAGACAGGCGTCCAGGAAGTGAAGGTGCTGACGACCAGCAGCTCCACCTGGGGAAGCGTTATTGAAATTTCTCCCGAAACCGTGGAGATTGAAGTAGAAGAATACATCACCCGGTACCGTATTCCCGTATCCGTGGTGACGGTGGGGGAAGCGCCGGACGGTTTCTATGCTGCCGCGCCTTCCCTGGATCCGCCGCAGGTAACTGTCAGTGGTCCGCGGTCGCTGGTGGATCGCGTGGTTCGCGCGGAAGCGATCCTGGATTTGAGCACCCTGCCTGCCAGGGAGGGACTCATGCGCACGTCCGTGCCTTTCCAGCTGTTGGACAGCGATGGAGAAGTCATTCAGAGCGACTTGCTGGAGATCACCAGCGAATCGGTGCTGGTGGACAGCGTCATTGCTGAGCAGTATCTGTACGCTATGCGTGAAATTGATATGAGTACCCTGGGATTGACCAGGGGTGAGCCCGCCACGGGATATGAAATCAAGACGGTTACGGTGACCCCGGCAACCATTACGGCGGCAGGCTGGTCCGCAAACCTGGATGTACTGGATACGCTGTACGCGGACAGCTATGTGGATGTGACGGGTGCCAGCGAATCCTTGACCGAGTTGATCCGCGTGCGCCGCCCATCGGAGCTCGCTTATTTGAGCAGCGATACGGTGACGGTGGCGGTGGAAATCGGTCCGGTGATCCAGTCCAGGACCTTTGAGGATTTGAAGCTGTCTGTGGAAGGTACGGGGAGCGACTATGAATCATCTCTGGCACAGAACCGCGCCAGCGTTACCATTACCGGACCACAGCTGTGGGTGGAAGGCCTGCGAAGCGCGGATCTGTCCCTGAGCTGCGACGCTACGGGATTGACGGCGGGCACCTATGAGCTGCCCATCATTTGCAAGGTGAACAGCAGCGACGATGTGGCCTTTGACGTGGAGGTTGTGCCCAGAACGGTACAGGTGGAGATCACCAAGAAATAATCGCAATGCTAGGAGGGCGACATGGGCAGCTTTGCCAATTCCGTTTTTAGTGTGCTGCTGGGGTGGCTCCGCACGGCGGTGAACGAGTTTTGGAATATCCTCAGCAGCGGCGAGGGCGGCGGCATGCTGGCCTGGATTGGTGAAAACTGGAAGGCGCTGACGCTGATACTGTGTCTGATAGGCATTGTGGTGGATGCGATCATTTATGTGATACGCTGGCGGCCGTTCCAGGTATGGGCCAGCTTCTTCCGGCGAATCCGTGGCAAAGGGCAGGAGGCAGATGCCTGGATGGAGGAGGAGCAGACACCGCAGCCCATGCCGGAAGCGCCCCGGAGGGAACATCCTCGCGCTACGCCGGCGCAGCATACGGCCCGGGCCTGGGTTTATCCCGACGGCACGGCCCGCATCGCCCAGGACTATGAGCCGCCGCAGGGGGAAGTGATGGCTCCCCAGGCGGGGCCGGTCCCTGCGACACAGGAACAATATACCACCCAGGACGAAAGTTACTATCACCGCTTTGCCCGGCCGGTTCAGCAACCGGTGCAGTTTGGGGAGCTTGGCCGGTCCTACCGGAGGCCACGCGCCGCAAAAAATCTATATGTGCCCCAGGAACGTCCGGCGGCAGCGCCGGACTTGACCGGCCTGGAGGATTATCCCCAGGCGCCGGCAGCGGTCTATGAGCCGCCGGTAGCGGAGGTCGTGGAGGCGCCGGAGGAGCAGCTCCCCGTGGAACGGGAGGATAGACGCCCGGCCAACGTGTTGCAGCGGGTTACCAATCCCTTGCGAGGTCTGGGCCTTCGTGATGACGAGGATGAAATGGATTATCATTACACACCACCCGCTCCGGCGGTGGATAAGCACCAGGCTTACCATGAGCCGGTTTATCCGCCGGGATGGCAGCCGCCGGCGGGAAGCGATACGCAGCAGGAGGTTAAACACCGTTGGAGCTGATGGAAAAGCGTTTTCTGGTGCTGGTGGGCAATTATGGCAGTGGAAAAACGGAGCTTGCCCTGAACCGGGCGCTGGAGTTTGCGGCCAAGAAAAGCACTACGCTGGTGGATTTGGACATTGTCAATCCTTATTTTCGCAGCGGAGAGAAGGCAGACATGCTGCGTGAGGCGGGCATCCGTGTGTTGATGCCGACCTTCGCGCTTTCCACGGTGGATATTCCGGCGCTACCTGCGGAAATTCAGAGCGTGTTTGAGCTTCCCTGCGATCATGTGATTTTTGACGCGGGGGGCGATGATACGGGGGCGGCGGCCCTGGGGCGCTATGCACCGTCCTTTGCCAAGTACCGTGAACAGACCCACGTGGCGCTGGTGGTGAACTGCATGCGCCCGCTCACCCAAACGGCGGAGGATGTGGCGGAGCTGGCCCAGCGCATTGCGGCCCGGGGAAGGTTGCAAATCGACAGCATCATCAACAACACAAATCTGGCAGGAGAAACCACACCGGAAATGCTCCGCCAGGGGCATCAGGTGGTTGCAAGGGCGGCGGAAATCTGCGGGGTGGACCGGGTGGAAACCTGTGCCATGGCAGAAATTCTGGCCCAGTGCGCGGAATTGCCCAATCCCATGCCCATGGTGCGATACATGGCCCCGGAATGGATGGAGGACGCATGAGTGCACAGTTACCACAGGCCTTTGTGGAACGCATGGCAGCCCGGCTGAAGGACGAGCTGCCAGCTTTTTTGCGTTCCTATGAGGAACCTTATTGCCGGGGGATACGCTTTCAGCCTGGAAAGCTGGTCCCTCCTGCGGCGTGGCCCGCAGGTGTGGGCGAGCAGATCCCCTGGGAACCGGCGGCGCGGTACCTGGTCATGGAGAGCGACGCGGGAACCATGGTGCTGCATGAGGCCGGAGGATGGTATTTGCAGGAACCCAGCGCCATGGCGCCGGTGGCGGCGCTGAATCCCCAGCCTGGAGAACGTGTGCTGGATTTATGCGCTGCCCCGGGGGGAAAGTCCACGCAGATTGCGGCGCACCTGGGCGGGAAAGGCTTGCTGGTGAGCAATGAGCCTGTACCCAAGCGCGCGGCTGTGCTTTCCAGGAATCTGGAGCGCATGGGCGCTACCAATGCGCTGGCGGTATCGGCCTATCCGGACCAGCTGGCGGCACAGTGGCCTGCGTACTTTGACGCTGTGCTGGTGGATGCTCCGTGCTCGGGGGAAGGTATGTTCCGGCGGCATCCAGAAACCCGGGAGGAATGGTCTCCCGAGGCACCAGCCGGCTGCGCCAAGCGTCAGCGGGAAATTCTGGCGGCAGCGGCGCGGCTGGTGCGGCCCGGTGGACGGATGGTGTATTCCACCTGCACGTTGAACACCATGGAAAACGAAGAAAATATATCCTGGTTTCTTACGGAGCACAGCGATTTTTCTGTGTGCCCGTTTCAGCTCCCTGGCGTGGACGGCACAGCAGGCATGGCAACGCTTTTCCCCCATCGGGTACGGGGAGAGGGGCATTTCCTGGCGCTGCTGGTAAGGCAAGGGGAAGACGTGGAAACCTGTGCTACATCGTCAGGCCTGCCACAAGCCGATGCAGTGCGCGTGCGGGCGTTGCAGGCATTTGCCTGCGGGGAGCATCCGGTCCGGGTGCACATGCTGGGAGAAACACTGGTATCCCTACCGGAGGCGTGTCCGGCGCTGCGGGGTATCCGCGTGCTGCGGGCGGGGCTTCACCTGGGGCAGGTGAGGGGCAAGCTGTTTTTTCCCGACCATGCCTGGGCACTGTCTGTGCAGCCGCCGGAATGTCCACGCGTGGCGCTTACCCAGGAGGAAGCCATGGCATACCAGGCAGGGGAGGAACTCCCGGCGGAAGGCACGGGATATGTTCTGCCCACCTTTGAAGGACTCCCCCTGGGGTGGGGAAAAGTGTCCAATGGGCGTATGAAAAACCACTATCCCAAGGGCTTGCGCCGTACGCTTCGATAAGCCTGACATGCTGCGTGGTACAAAAGGAGCGGAGAAGTTATGGAAAGAGGAGAACAAAGGTACCTGACCTATCTGGAGATTCTGCGCCGGGAATTGGTGCCTGCCATGGGCTGCACGGAACCGGTGGCGCTGGCTTACTGTGCGGCAAAGGCCCGGGAACTCCTGGGCACGCTGCCTGACCGGGTGGAGGTGGAGGCCAGCGGCAATATCATCAAGAATGTGAAGAGCGTGATTGTGCCCAATACAGATGGACGCAAGGGCATTGAGGCCGCTGCGGCCATTGGTGTACTGGCTGGCGACGCCTCCAGGGAGCTGGAGGCGCTTTCACAGGTAACGCAGGAACAGAAGGAAGCCTTGGGCCCCTATATGGAGCGCACCAGCTTTCAGGTTACTCCCGCAGATAGCGATTTGGTGCTGGATATCCGGGTGAGGGTATTTCAGGGCACGCGGCAGGCGGAGGCACGTATCGTGCATCACCACATCAACGTGGTGTATCTCGCCTGTGATGGGCAGGTGCTGCTGGACAAGCCATTGGACGAGCATCCCGCGGAGGGCAGCGTAGACTACGGTCTGTTATCCGTGGCGGGCATCTGCGACTTTGCGGATACCGTGGATCTGGAGGACGTCCGCGACATATTGGACAGGCAAATTGCCTACAATACCGTGGTGTCGGACGAGGGCCTGCGGGGAAACTATGGCGCGAACATCGGCAAGGTGCTGCTGGATGCCTACGGCCGGGATATACGGACCCGGGCCAAGGCGCGGGCTGCCGCGGGATCGGACGCGCGTATGAATGGCTGCGAACTGCCGGTGATTATCAATTCGGGCAGTGGCAATCAGGGAATGACCACCTCCTTGCCCGTCATTGAGTACGCCAAGGAACTGGGCGCATCCCAGGAAAAGCTTTATCGGGCGCTGACGCTTTCCAACCTGCTGGCGATTCATGAAAAAACGGGCATCGGCGCATTGTCCGCCTACTGCGGCGCGGTAAGCGCCGGCGCAGCGGCGGGGGCAGGCATTGCCTACCTGAACGGAGGCGGGCTGGATGCGGTGAGCCATACAATCATCAATGCCCTGGCGGTTACCTCCGGCATTGTATGCGATGGAGCCAAGGCTTCCTGTGCGGCAAAGATTGCAGCGGCGGTGGATGCGGGCATCCTGGGATATGAAATGCACATCCGTGGCCAGCACTTCGATGGCGGCGACGGTATTGTATCCCGGGGTGTGGAGGAGACCATACGCAATGTGGGCCTGCTGGGCAAGGAAGGCATGCGGGAAACGGACAAGGAAATTCTTACCATTATGACCTGCTTTGACTGATGATGAAAGGGGAGTGCGCGGCGTGAAGCTGTTTCTGGAAGATTGTCCCTTTTATCGTGGCAATCTGCATACACATACCACCCAAAGCGATGGACACAAAACGCCGGAGGAATCCATGGCGGCCTATCGGGACGCGGGGTATGATTTTCTTGCACTGACGGATCACCGGAAGGTGACCAGCGTTGCCCATGCGCCGGAAGGCTTGGTGGCAATTCCGGGCATTGAGTTGGATTATGTGCTGTCCAACCAGTGGGTGCACCTATTGGGTTTGGGGGTCAGCCAGGAGATTGAGCAGCGCTGCATGCCCCGGGGGACGGTACAGGAGGGCATTGACCTTATCCATGCCTGCGGAGGCTTGGCGGTGCTGAACCACCCGGCCTGGTCGCTGAACACGCCGGAGCTGATTGCCTCCCTGCGGGGTCTGGCAGCGGCGGAGGTGTGGAATTCCGTATCCACCCTGCCTTACAATGCGGACCGGGCGGATTCTTCCTCGCTGCTGGATGTGGCGGCATCACAGGGCGCGGTGCTGCCCCTGATGGCTAACGACGATACCCACTATTACGAACAGGAATTTGCCAAGGGTTGGAACATGGTTCAGGCGAAGGAGAAATCCGTGACGGGCATCCTGGAGGCGCTGGCAGCGGGACGGTACTACGCTACCCAGGGGCCGGCATTTCACCAGGTGGAGATCACCGGGCGTATGGTACGGGTAAGCTGCTCACCGGTGGAGAGCATTGTATTTTGCAGCAATGTGCCCTGGACACCCAACCGAAGCCAGGTGGGACATGCGCTCACCGAAGCCACCTATGAGCTGACCGACCGGGAAAGCTTCATCCGTGTGCAGCTGACGGATGCCCAGGGACATCATGCCTGGAGCAACCCAGTGGCACGTCAATGGATCAGGTAATACAAAAAAGGAGCATGCGCGGCAAGATGGCCGGGCATGCTCCTTTTTTCGTAGAAATGAGGCACCAGTACGCAGTCTTAAGCTCCAGGTGCGGAAAGCCGCTTGATTTGGATGGCCATGTAGGGCTTGGCAGGCAGGGCAATCCGGAAAGTGCCGCTGAATATTCCCGCGCAGGTATCGGTCATTTCCCAGGTATCCAGTACATGCACTTCATAACGGCTGTTCTCGTCCAGCGCGAAATCCCGGAAGGAAGGACGCATGAAGCTGTAATAGTGCAGATAATAGGTGCCTTGATAGGCGGCTTCCTGGGGGACGGCGCACACTTCATCCCAACTGGCGCGATAGGGGCGCAGGCCAATGCCTGGGGTTTGCCGGAGAACTTCATACAGGAAACGGAAGCGGCTGGGGCTTTCCCCGTACAACTTGCCGCCATGGGACCACCACAGGATGCCCTCATGGTGCAAGAAGGTCTCTCCGTGACCGGCATATCCGCCCCGCACCGCTGCTTCCCAGAAGCGGCGTACCAGCTCCTGGCCGCTGATGTTGCCCCAACCGTGCTGAATATCGCCCTCATAGCAGATTTCGTCGAGTATGACAGGTTTGCGGTAGCTTTCCCGCCAGGTTTCTACTAGCTCGGCAGACTTGTATAGATCCTGCCGCTGTATGCTGCAATGGGTTACCCAGGGGCGGCTGTAATCATAAAAATGGGCGCAGCTGTGAATGGAGCGCAAATGCCGGTAAGGGTCGCTTTGGCAGATGGTATCCGCAATGGCCTCCCAGTCGGCCAGCTCCTTGGCAGGCATCAAATCATATTCATTGGCCAGGGACCACCATACATTCCGGTAGGCACTGTAACGGGCGGCCATGTAGCGGACGTAGAACAGATCCTGCGCGCGGGTCATGGAGGAAAATCCCCAGCGGTCATAGGGGTGGAACAGGATCAGGTCGGCTTGAATGCCCAGACGCAGCAATGCCTCCATACACCGGTCCAGGTGACGGAAGTGCGCGGGATGAAAGCGAAAGAAATCCCAATGGTTTCCCTCTGTCTTGCCGGTGTACTGGTGGAAGTTTTCAGAGGTGAGCACGGAGGCGTCCATGGGGGTGCCTTCATAGGGATAGGAGCGGGGCTCGCGCAGGTTATAGTCATAATGCTTGGGAAACACACAGAAGCGGATTTTATTGAAGGCGCTGTTTTTGAGGGTTTCCAGCGTCTGGGCAATGATGGCGTCATTCTGCCAGGGCCACACATAGCAAGTGGTGCCCACGGAGTAATAGGGTGTGCCGTCCTCGTAGGCCAGATGCCAGGTGTTGGCCACACGAACCATACCGTGATTTTGCCCGGTGGCAGGGGTTACCTGGAAGGTGCCTTCCAGCGGTTGAGAAAACGTGGAAGTTACCGTGAAGCTATACGTCCCCTGGAAGGAGGGCATAAAGCGCACGCGGTATACGCCATCCCCATCATAAAACCCCGAAACCGTAACTTCTTCATTGGAGCAGCGAAAGACAGCGGTGACAGATTGTTCCATAAAGGGATTGCCTTGGGACGGCCCCTGGAGACATAATTCCATGGGGCTCCAGCGCTCTGCCTGCGTAGGGTAAACCAGTGGTTGTGTGGAACGCATCACCAGTTCTCCTTTTTGAATAAAATCGGCGCGTCCATTAACCTTTCATTTCACTGGGGGTCATGCCGTAGCGCTTTTTGAAGGCGCGGCGGAAAGTGGTGGCGTTGTTGTAGCCCAGTTCCATGGCAAGCTCTGTGAGATTGCAGTGGCCTTGCTTGAGCCGGCGCACGGCCTCGTTCAGGCGCAGGTTCTCCAAGTATACGGAGAAGTTTTGACCGGTTTTGTCCTTGAACAGGTGGGAAAGGTAACTTTCGGAAATATTAAAGCGGTCGGACAGCTTGGTCAGGCATAGGGAAGGATCTGTGAAATTTTCCATCAGGTAACGTTCCACTTCGGGAATGGGGTCGGCGGGCACGGCAGAGCGGGTGAAGAAATCGCACAGGAGCATGGCGCAGCTTTCCAGCAGGGGAAAGGTTGCCTGCTCGGACAGGCGCTGATCCAATACGGCCAACCGTTCACGCTCCTCATCACTTTGGGGCGGGGTGATTTGAAAGCGTGCCTTGAGCAGGGTGTTTTTCAGGTCGGAGAGCAGGAAGTTCAGCAGCGTCACGGACAAGGAACGCTCTTCCACGTTTTCCTGGCGGATCATGGACAGCAGCTCCACCACCTGCTGCTTGTTGCCTGTGGTAATAAAGTGCTGCAGCTTGGCGGAGAGCTCGATGGGGTAATACCAGCTCTCCGTATCCTTGCGGATCATCTCGTAGGGCAGGAAGATATGATGCTTGGTGGTATACCGGGCCGCCTGCCGGGACTGCTCGTAGGCCTCCCACAACAGCTGCGGGGATTCGGTACCCTTGCCCACGCCTGCATAGAACCACAGGTCGTGATTGACGGACAGATCCTCGTGCATGCGTACAATCCGCGATTGCAGATCCATGAGGGGGTCCTCCGCGCTCGTATCATAGGCCACCAGCACCACAAAGCTGCGGGACAGGGTGGTGTAGAAATAAAGCGGATGCTTTCCCGACAGGTATTCGGTCAGGTGCTCGCACAGTATGTCGTATTCATTCATGGGGTCGCCGAGCACGCTGTCCTGCCGGTTGGCAATGCAGTAGAGCACATAATATTTCAGCGGCGGTTCCAGGTGGAGAAACTGCATCATATAGGCAAATTCTTCATTGGAGGCCACGTGTCCGGAAAGCACCTTGCGCACGTAGGAAGCGCAAAGGAGGGGCCGCTGCTGCTCAATTTCCAGCTGCAACCGTGCGCGGTCGCCCTCCGCCTGGACCAGCTGATCGCTCAGCTGATGCACCGGGCGCATGTTTTGCCGCACCAGCAGCACCACCAGTGCCAGACCGCCCAATAATCCCAGAATAAAGATAGCCAAAAACGGAAGATCAAAATTGCCCAGCGCTGCGGTGCACATGGCGGTGGGGAGCGCCGCGTAATACACCCAACCATTGCGATCCTCCCGGCGGAAAAGGCGCATGTCCTCATAGGTAGCGGTACCGTTAGGGTCATAGGCAGCGCTGGTCATGGCCTGCAATAGGGCAGCATCCTCGCCTGTTAGGGCTGCGCTCTCCGCCTGCAAAAGGGGAATGACCTGATTTTCCGCCAGTAGAAGCTGATTGCGGCCAGTCCTGTCCTGGATAACCACCCGGGAGCCGGGGTTTTCGTCCATCTCAAAGAGAACGCGGAGCGCGGAAGCGTTCAGCTCAAACCATACCACCGCGGGTACTTTGCGCGAGGAGAGACTGTTGATGTCCAGCGCGTAGCAGATGATGGAGGATTCACCCCCAAAGGGGGCTACGCTGAAAAAGCGCCCCGGCGCTTCGGCATTTTGCAGAACCTGCAGCCAGTCCTGGTAGGCATTTTTCTGATAGGCACGGTAGCTGCTGTAATATGTTCGGCGGGGGTAAACTGGCTGGCAGAGATGACATTGCCTGAGGAGGAAAGGTAAATGGGGCTTTCCATCAGCGGCAGATTCATAAGGCTGAACAGCTTGGAGGAGAGATCCTGCATCACTTCATAGGCTGTATAGATATAGTTGGGTTCTTCCATGCTGCTCATATTGGAAAAGCGGATGAAGGTGGAGTCCGTGAGCAGATGGCGAGCGTATCCGTTCATGAGTGAAAAATGATTTCCCATGGAAGCGACGTTTGTCTCCAGCTGCGTTGCTTCCTGCTGCCAGAAATTCTCCCGGGCATTGTGGGTGGAACTGGCATAGAGCGCAACGCCCAGGGCCAGGCAGACCAAAAGAAAGCAGCAGTAGCTCACGGCAAAGCGCGACGCCAGGGGAGAACGCCTTCTTTCACTTAAGGATAGCTTACGCAGCATATGGATCACACTCGCTTCATAGAGAAATGCATCAGGACGCAACGGACGTTCCGCGCAGCTTCGATATGCTTATTGTAGCAGAAATACCTTATTTTTCAAGGGCAAATGGATAGAACGTACAATTTTTGACTGTTTGACAGCCGGCGCTTAGCAGCAAAAGGCCCATGTTTGCAAGAGATGTTTCTTGCCAGAAGACGCTTGCACATGGTAAAGTGATGCCAACGAAGGGATGTGGCAACGGAACGGCATCCCGCAAAAAGAAAGGACGGAACCCAATGAAGAAACTGTTGGCAATCGTACTGACACTGGCATTGTGCATGGGTCTGGTGGTCCTGCCCGCCAGCGCGGAAGAAGTTGCGAAACCCGAGAAGATCACCATCTTTGTGGATGGTACCGTGTTCACCGAATCCAATGCCCAGGATAAGTTCATTGAGCGCTGGGAAGAGCTTTCCGGCATTGAGCTGGAAATCATTCAGCCTGACCATGACGCCTACTACGATGTGCTGCAGCAGCAGATTGCTTCCGGCGAATGGCCCGATGTAATGATCCTTTCTTCCACCTATTATGCAGCCTATGCCTCCGAAGGCGTGCTGTGGGACATGACCGACGCCTGGGAGAACAGCGCCACCAAGAACAGCGGCCGCTTCACCGGCGATGATGTCATCGAAGGGCTGAAGATTGGCGGACGGCTGTACGGCTTTGCGGATGCCCGTGGCGGCGGCTGCGTTACCTATGTAAAGAAGGCCTGGCTGGATGCCGTGGGCATGGAAGCTCCCACCACCTGGGATGAATACGCTGCCATGTGCGACGCCTTTGTAAACCAGGACCCCGATGGCGACGGCGCCAAGGATACCTACGCGCTGACCGCCGCTGGCTTCATTGGCGTGGAAGCCCCCTTTGTGAACTACCTGCCTGAGTTCTATCAGGATGCGTATCCCTCCTTCTACCAGAATGAAGAAGGCGTGTGGGTGGACGGCTTCACCGAGCCTGCCATGGAGGCTGCGCTGGCCCGCCTGGCCGAAGGCTACAGCAAGGGCTGGATTGACCCCACCACCCTGACCAACGGCACCAACGACTGCCGGAACAAGTTCTATGACGATACCACCGGCATTTTCACCTACTGGTCCGGCACCTGGGCTACCAACCTGAAGAACAACCTGGTGAACAACGGCCACGATGGCGAGCTGATTGCCCTGGCTCCCCTGGAAGGCGCGCCTGGTTACTTTGACCGTACGCCGCCTGTGTGGGCCATCTCCTCCACCTGCGAGAATCCCGAGGGCGTGTTCAAGTACTTCATTGATACCATCCTGGATGGCGGCGACATGCAGTTCCTGTGGACCTATGGCGTGGAAGACGTGCACTGGAGCCGCAAGGCTGGCACCGTGCTGGGCGTGACCTATGAAGACGGGCAGTTCCACATGCTGGAGAGCCTTGAAATTCCCGGCACCGCCTACACCAAGCACCACACCGACCCCGTGAGCTCCCTGGCTTCCTTTGCCGAGGGCTACGACGACCCCATCGACGAGATTATCCAGCCTGAAAACCTGGAATCCGCGGAAATCTTTGCGGCGAACTGCCGTCCTGCGGCCATCGTGCCCAGCACCGACGCCATGAGCACCTACAACGGCGACCTGACTACCCTCAAGAATGAGCTCATTGCCAAGGTGGCCATGGGTGAGATGACCTATGAAGATGCCATGACCCGCTTTGCCAACGAGGGTCAGGCTTGGTCCGATGCTATTGTGGAGAGCCTGAACGCCGCGAACTAAGTTTGCAGCCGGAGCCGCAATGGCCTGAAAGCCAACGGGCAGGGGCGGCATCACCGCCCCTGCCTGATTCCGTAAGTTAGCTATTCATTTTTGTAAGGGAGGTCATTGCATGGACGGCGCTGTGAACCTCAAGCAGCAAAAGAAACCCGTGCTTCCCCGCATGAAAAAATACGCCGGCTTTTACGTGCTGTTTCTGCCGGTACTGGCGTTCCTGGTCGTGTTCCACTATTTGCCCATGTTCGGCATCTATTATTCCTTTACGAAGTACACCATCATCAAGGACCCTGTATGGGTCGGGCTGGCGAATTTTGAGCGGCTGTTTGCCATGCCGAATTTCTGGAATGCCTTCCAGAACACGCTGGAACTGAGCGTGGTCAAGCTGCTTCTGACGACGACTTTTTCCGTAGTACTGTCCCTGCTGCTCAATGAAATGCAGAATATCCATGGCAAAAAGCTGGCGCAGACCATCATCTATCTGCCGCACTTTATGTCCTGGGTGGTGACGGCTTCGGTTTTTCAGTTGATCCTGTCCCCGGCTACGGCCGGCCTGGTAAACCAGGTTCTCATTAGTCTGGGCATCGTGGATGAGGGCATTTATTTCCTGGGAAGCTCCCAGTGGTGGAAATCCGCCTATTATGTCATCAATATATGGCATGATACAGGCTGGGGAACCATTATCTTCATGGCAACGCTGACGAGCATCGACCCGGGCATCTACGAGGCTGCGTCCATTGACGGGGCGGGCCGGTGGAAGAAAATGTGGTATGTGACCCTGCCGGCGCTGGCCAACACCATCATCACCGTGCTGATCCTGAACCTGGCCAAGATCATGAATCTGTTCGAAAGCGTATTTGTATTGCAGAACGACGCGGTCATGGACGTGTCCCAGGTGCTGCAGACCTACGTCTATTATCAGACCTTTAACAGCGGCGGCATTCCCGACTATGGGTATACCACGGCCATTGGCTTGTTCCGCTCCCTGGTGGGTATGGCGCTGATGCTCATTTGCAATTACGCCAGTAAAAAGGTCCGCGGACGCGGCATTGTGTAAGGAGGCTGAAACCATGGAACATGCACAGACGAAAACCTCCCTGCCCGCCCGGCGCAGGCACATCAGGAAAATCTCCGTCTTCCCTCTGATTAACGGCTTGCTGTTTACCATCATCTGCCTGCTGATCCTGGTACCGCTGTGGAAGGTGCTGGTGGACTCCTTTGACTTGACCACCGGCTATGGTATGAAACTATTGCCGGACCGCTTTGGCTGGGATGGATACGAAACCGTATTGACCAACCCGTCCCTGGTAACGCCGCTGATCAACAGCGTGATCACCACGGTTTCCGGTACTTTCCTGGGGCTGCTGCTTTCCACCCTGGGCGCCTATGTGCTCATTCAGTTTGACATGCCCGGGCGGGGACTGTTTGCGGGACTGCTGCTGTTCACGATGATCTTCTCCGGTGGCATGATTCCCAGCTATATCGTGATGCGAAAGCTGGGACTGACCAACACCCTGTGGTCGGTGATCCTGCTGCCGGCTATCAACGTGTACAACCTGGTGCTTATGCGCAACTTTTTTGAGGGCATTCCGCAAAGCCTGTTTGAAAGCGCCACGCTGGACGGATGTACCCCCATGCAGACCTTCCTGCGCATTGCCCTGCCTTTGTCCAAGGCCGCGCTGGCATCCATCGGGCTGATGTTTGCCGTGGCCTACTGGAATGATTACACCAACTACAAGCTTTACATTACCAAATCGACTCTGTATAATTTCCAGATGAAGCTGCGTTCCATGATGATGGGGTCCAACCTGCCCACCGCGATGGGCGGCGCCACGGAAAACACCGTGCAGAACGCCGCTGTGATCGTGGCCATACTGCCCTTTATGGTGCTATATCCATTCCTGCAAAAGTACTTTGTCAAGGGCATCAACATCGGCGCGGTGAAGGAGTAATACAGCCTATGACCACCATCTATTGGGCGGGGGATTCCACGGTAAAGGAAAACAGCATCCTGACCTATCCGCAGACGGGCATGGGGCAGGTGTTTGGACGCTTTGTGCGGCGGCTGGAGGTACGGGTGGAGAACCACGCCGAAAACGGCCGCAGCACCAGGTCCTTCCTGGAGGAAGGGCGCCTGGAAACCATCCGGGAACGGATGCAGCCGGGGGACTTTCTGTTCATCCAGTTTGGGCATAACGACGAAAAGGCGGAGGACCCGGCGCGCTATACGTCTCCGGAGGATACGTTCCGGGGATACCTGGCGGTGTTTGTGAAGGCGGCCCGGGAGAAGGGCGCATATCCCGTGCTGATTACTCCCCTGACCCGCCGCTGCTACCGCGATCCCCAGGCAAAGTATTCCCACAGCCCTTATGCTGCCGCCATGCGTGAGCTGGCCCGGGAACTGTGCGTGCCGCTGATTGACCTGACCGCGGAAAGCGAGAAGCTGGTGGACCGCATGGGTGAGGACGCAAAGCAGCTGTACATGAACCTGCCTGCGGGACGTTTTAGCCACTATCCCGATGGCTTGGAGGACAACACCCACCTGCAACCGGCGGGTGCCCTGGCCTTTGCCGGCCTGGTGGCAGAGGGATTGCAGGCCCTGGGCGGCGCTTACGCGGCGCTGCTTTCCGACGAAGCCTGTCAATGGATGCGCGAACGTGCATAGCAGAGAACGCAAGGGGGAGGCGGCCATCCGTCCCCCTCTTTTTTACGTAGGAGTGAGGAACATGGATACGGCGCAGCTTATGCGTATCATCCGGGAGGACAACGTAGCGGAGGTCCGCCGGGCGCTGGCCCTGTGGCCGGGGCTGGTGGAAACGGCAACTCTGGCGGGGGAACCCCTGAGCCACTGGGCGGCCCGGGAGGGGAGCCTGGCAATGCTCCGGCTGCTGGTGGAATACGGCACCAAGGTGAACCTGAATGCCGTGGATGAAAGCGGCCGGGATATGCTTCACTACGCGGCGGAAAGCGGAAACGTGGAAAAATGCCGCTATCTGGTGGAGCGGGGCGGCATGGACCCCTTGCGGGGAGACCTGGAGCTGATAACCCCCTATGACCTGGCCCATCAGGGCGGATGGAAACAGCTGGAAGCATACTTTGCGGCGGTGGTGGGCGCCCCCTGGGAAGCCATGTACCGCAACCCCATCCGAAGCGGCATGTACCCCGACCCTTCCATTTGCCGGGTGGGCGAAGACTATTATATGGTCAACTCCACCTTTGTGTACTTCCCCTGCATTCCTGTTTCCCATTCCCGGGACCTGGTGCATTGGGAGGTAATTGGCCACGCCATCACCCGGCCGGAATGGGCCAACCTGGAGGGCCTGGAAGGCGGGCGCGGCTATTGGGCCCCGGACATTTCCTATGCCGAGGGCAGATTCTATATCTGCGCGACCCTGCGCCTGAACGACGGCGGCGAAGTATGCCGGCGGCAGATGGTGGTGACCGCTCAGCGCCCGGAGGGTCCGTACTCGGAACCGGTGTTTTTTGAAGAGGACGGTATTGACCCTTCCCTGTTCCATGATACGGACGGGCGGCACTATATGCTGCTCAACCGGGGAGCGCGCATTTTTGAAGTGGATGCCCAGGCAACCCGCCGGCTCAGCGAAACCACGCTGCTGTACTACGGCAGCTGCAAGCGTGCACCGGAAGGGCCACACCTGCTCAAGAAAGATGGGTGGTACTACCTCTTCCTGGCGGAGGGCGGTACCGGCATGGGCCACCGGGAAACCGTGGCACGCTCCAGAAATCTGCATGGACCCTATGAACCCAGCCCCTATGGGCCTGTGCTGCGGCAGTGGGATGAACGGGCGCTGATTCAGCGCTGCGGCCATGCCAAACCGGTGAGCACCCCGGACGGACGGTGGTACCTGGTGTACCTCTGCGGCCGGGCGCTGGAGGGCCAGTGGACGCTCCTGGGCCGGGAAACGGCCCTGGATCCCATCCAATGGACGGCGGACGGCTGGCCGCTGCTCAACCACGGCCGGGGCCCCAGCGTGCTGCAGCGCAAACCCTTGCCGGATGCTCCCGTGCATGGGTCGGTGGACTGGCTTACGCCGCGTCCGCCTCAGCCGGGAACGGTGCACTGGTGCGGGGAGCGGTTAATCCTGCGGGCAGGGGACAGCGATCTTACGGAAGTTTCCTGCCGCAGCCTGCAGGTGCGGCGGCAAACGGCCTTCCGTTGCAGCTTTGCGGCCACGGTGACGGTTCCGCGGCGGGGTGAAGCGGGGATTGTCTGCTACTATGATGAGCATTCCTTTCTGGCCCTGGGCATCCGCCATAGGGAGAACGGAATGCGGCTATGGCAGCGGGAGCAAATAGGCCTGGAGTGCCGGGAACAGGACCTGGGTCCGTGCCCTGTACAGGCGGGGCAAGGGCTGTGGTTGGGGGTAAAGTGTGACGGATTGACGCGCCGGCTGTACGCGGGGGAAGGGGATACGCCGGTCTCCCTGGTAGAGCGTGCCACGTACCTGAGCGATGAGGGCGTATCCTTGGGCAAGCGGTTTACCGGCGCCATGATCGGCATGTACGCGGTGCGTCAGGCGGAGGCGCAATTTGCGGACATAACGTACACGGAGGGGTGAGCAAATGGAACGGATCTCATCGGAAGCCATGCTGCGCTTTGTGGAACGCCTGGAGCGGGAAGACGTGTGCCTTCACGGCTTCGAACTGCGGCAGGATGGCGAAATCAGGGCGGAGGGCTATTATGCGCCCTTTGCCAAGGGGCAACCCCATCGGATGTATTCCGTCAGCAAGAGCATGGTGGCGCTGGCCCTGGGACTGCTTCTGGGGGAGGGGAGGCTGCGCCTGACGGATCACATTGTGGACTTCTTTCCCGAGGTGTTGCCTGCGGCGCCAGACCCACGGCTGCTGCGCATGACCATTGAGGATATGCTGCGCATGACCACATGCTACCGGCGCACCACGTACCGGGAGGGGGTGGACCGGGACTGGGCGGCAACCTTCTTTCGCGGGGATTGCACCCATGAGCCGGGGACGCTGTTTCACTACGATACGTCCTGCACCCAGGTTCTGGGAGCGCTCTGCCAGCGCGTGAGCGGACAGGGGCTGCTGGAATTGCTGGAGGAAAGGATTTTTCATCCCATCGGCGCCACGGATCCCAAACGGTGGCTGACCGATCCTTCCGGCGTACCCCAGGGGGGAACGGGGCTGATTATGTCCCTGCGTGACCTGGGAAAAACGGCGCAGCTGGTCATGGACGGCGGGCGTGGGTTGCTGCCGGAGTCATTCCTGCGCAGTGCCACGGCAAAACAGGTGGATACCACCGTCCAGGGGAACCCGGAGGAGCGGTTTGGCTATGGATGGCAGTACTGGCGTACCCGGCGCGGATGGGCCATGTATGGCATGGGCGGCCAACTGGCTGTGGCCTGTCCGGCGGAAGGGCTGCTGCTATGCACCATTGCCGATACCCGGCTGGACCCTTATGGCGTACAGCGGATCTATGACGCCTTTTTTGAGGAGATCGTCGCTGCCCCGGGAACGGAGCACGACGGCGATGCCCAGCGGCTGGAGCGGAAACTGGCGGCCTTGCGGGTGGGCGGCGTTCCCTGCCGGAAGGAGCTGCCATGGAACTTCGCCCCGCGCTATGGGATGGGTCCCAATGAACTGGGCCTGGCGGAGGTGGATATGCGCCCGGGAGCGTTGACGCTTCGCTGGAACGCCGGCGGGGAGGATACCTTCCTGTGGGATACGTTTGGACAAGTGCGCCAGGGTGTTTTTGCGCGCTACAATGAACCATGCCTGGTCAGCGCAGGCATGGTGGGGGCAAACATGCTTCGGGTGCGTTGCCATCTCATCGGCGATGCGCCCTGTGGCATGGATATGCGGTTTGCCCTAAGAAATGGACGGCTTTCCGTGGAGCTGAAACGTTCCACCGATCCCAAAACCCAGGGATATGACGGCATTGCCGCCAGCCCTTAAGCATCCGTTTTGAAACGGCTTTTGCGCCACAGTCCGGAGAAATACAGTCCCAGCAATATGGCGGAGCTGATGCCATTGCTGATGACCACGGAGTACCAAACGCTCTCCACGCCCATGTGAAGCAGGTTCTGGCAGAAATACAGTGTGGCAAAGCGAAACACCCACAGCCGGGAAGCATCCACCGCCATGGTGACTTCCGTGTGCCCGGCGCCCTGGAACAGGCCGGAGGTTGCGTTATAGATCCCATTGGTCCAGCACCAGGCCGCCATCAGGCTGAGAAAATCTGCCGCCATGGCGATGACGTCGGCATCCGAGGCAAAGATGCTGACAATGGCCTGGGAAACAGAGCGCAGGGCCAGCAGCTGCCCGCCTACGAAAAGAAATCCAATGGCGCAGTACATGGCCAGGCGGTATCCCTTGGCGGCACGTTCCGGCTGCTTTGCGCCCATGTTTTGCCCCACGATGGTGCCCACAGCCGAGCCGATGGCATTGGATGGCAAGGAAATAAGACCGTTCACTTTGTTACCAATGCCATAAGCGGCCATGGCGTTGACCCCATACACGTAAACACTGCGGCTCATGAGGAGGAAGCCCAGCTGCATGGTGCTTCCGCCCAGGGCGGTGGGCAACCCGATGCGCAGAATGGCCATGAGCTTATCCCGCTCCGGGCGCATGGAGGCCGCCTGCAGGCGGATATCCTGGCCCGGCCTGCGCAGCAGGCAGAAGGCAATCCCCGCGGGTACCGCCTTGGACAACACCGTGGCCAGAGCCGCGCCAAACACTCCCATGGAAAAAGGAAATATAAAAAGCCAGTCCAATACAATGTTGATGACGGCCCCGGTCATCATACACTTCATCGTATATTTCGGATTACCGTCCGCACGAATAACGGCCGTCAGGGCCGTACAAAGCATTAAAAATGGCAATCCCCAGGCAACCGTTCGTGTATATATTAAAGAATCCTGAAAAGCCGTCTCCGTTGCCCCAAAAAGCTGGACAATCCCAGGAGCAAACAAGATGCATATAAGGCACAATAGAACGCCGCTTAAAACAAGCATAGTGACCGCATGGCTGACGATCTTATCTGCGGTCTCCTGTTTCTTTTCTCGTCCCACTGGTAAACTCCGGCAAAACTGCCTTCA
>USCR01000010.1 GCA_900553295.1 uncultured Eubacteriales bacterium
AATCGACTTCAAGTACGCCGAGGCCCTCCACGCCGCCGACAACATCATGACCTTTAAGCTGGCGGTCAAGACCCTGGCCCAGCGCAACGGCCTCCACGCCACCTTCATGCCCAAGCCGATCTTCGGGATAGCGGGCTCCGGTATGCACACCAACATGTCCCTGTTCCGCAACGGCAAAAACGCCTTCTACGACCCCGACGATCCCCGCGGCCTGTCCAAAGAGGCGTACAGCTTCATCGCCGGTCTGCTGGCCCACGTGAAGGGCATGGCGGCGGTGACCAACCCCCTGGTCAACTCCTACAAGCGGCTGGTGCCCGGCTACGAGGCCCCCTGCTACCTGGCCTGGTCGGCCTCCAACCGCTCCGCCCTCATCCGCATCCCCGCCAGCCGGGGCCAGGGCACCCGGGTGGAGCTGCGCTCCCCCGACCCCTCCTGCAACCCCTACCTGGCCTTTACGGTGATCCTGGCAGCGGCCCTGGAGGGCATTGCCCAGGAGACACCCCTGCCGCCAGCCCTGACCGAGACGGGCCAGTTGCCCCGGGACTTGGGCGAAGCCATTGTCCTGGCCGAACAGAGTGACTTTTTGCGGGAGACGCTTCCCCAGGCCATGCTGGAAAAATATTTGGCGGAGAAGCGCCGCCTGTGGGAACGCTTCCAAGGCGACCCCAAGACCGTCTTTGCCCAGCATCTGCGGGCAATTTGACCCTTCGCGGACGGAGCCCACGGAAGGAGATGGCATCATGGGGGAACGTGTACTGCTGGCAGGCGGTACGGAAAAAAGCCGGGAGCTATTGCAAACTCTGGCGGCTCCCGGCAGCTGGGAATGCTGTAAACTGTGCCACAGTGGCGGTGAAACGCGCCGCGCCCTGGGAGAAGGGGAATGGTCGCTGCTGATCATCAATACGCCCCTGGGCGACGAGAGCGGACTGGAGCTGGCCATGGAGGCTGCCGGACGCACCATGGCGGCGGTGCTGCTGCTGGTAAAGGCGGAGCTGGCGGACGCGGTGGCAGCCCGGGTGGAGGAAAGCGGCGTTATGGTGGTGCCCAAGCCGGTACCCAGGCTGCTGTTTGACCAGGCGCTTCGCTTTGCCATGGCAGCGCGCAGCCGCCTGACCGCCCTGCGCCGGGAAAACATGCGCCTGGAGAAAAAGCTGGAAGAAATGCGTCTGGTGGATCGGGCCAAGTGCGCCTTGATTCAATATCGTGGCATGACCGAACAGCAGGCGCACCGGTACCTGGAGAAAAAGGCCATGGATACGCGAAAAACCAGGGGCACGGTGGCCATGGAGGTTTTGGCCTGCTACGAGCCGTAAATCTGTATTCTTTCTGTGCTTTATTTCTGCCATGGTTGACATCCATGCCGGAAATGGTCTAAACTGCTCGTTGTAGATGCGCGGGCTTTCCCCTGCGCAAGTAGTATTGAAGGAGGAAATTCCAATGAAAAAAATCTTTGCCCTGATGCTGGCGCTCTGCCTGGCGATGTGCTGCGTGTCCGCCATGGCGGAGGAAGACACCTATGTGATTGGTATCTGCCAGCTGATGCAGCATCCCGCCTTGGATCAAGCAACCCAGGGCTTTAAGGATGCCTTGACCGAGAAGCTGGGTGATAAGGTAACTTTTGAAGAACAGAATGCATCCGGCGATGCGGTGAACTGCGCTACTATCGTGAATACCTTCGTTTCCGAAGATGTGGATCTGATCCTGGGCAACGCTACTGCGGCGCTTCAGGCGGCGGTTTCCGCCACCGCGGATATCCCGATCCTCGGCACGTCCATCACCGACTATGCCACGGCCTTGGGCATGAGCGAATTTACGGGCGTGACGGGCATCAACGTCTCCGGTACCAGCGACCTGGCGCCCCTGGATGGACAGGCGGCCATGATTCAGGAGCTGTTCCCCGAGGCCAAGACCGTGGGCCTGCTCTATTGCTCCGCGGAGGCCAACTCCCTGTACCAGGTTAATATTATCAAGGGCTATCTCACTGAGATGGGGTATACGTGCGAGGAATATGCCTTCACCGATTCCAACGATATCGCTTCCGTGGCGCAGCTGGCCACGGAGTGCGACGTGATCTACATCCCCACGGATAACACGGCGGCTTCCTATACCGAGACCATCGCCAATGTGGTTCTTCCTGCCAAGGTGCCCGTGGTGGCCGGCGAGGAGGGCATCTGCAAGGGCTGTGGCGTGGCTACCCTGACCATCAGCTACTACGATATCGGCTACACCACTGGTGAAATGGCCTACGAGATTCTGGTCAATGGCGCCGACATTACCACCATGCCCATTCAATCCGCGCCCCAGTTCACCAAGAAGTACAATGCCGCCAATGCGGCGGAGCTGGGACTGACGATCCCGGAGGACTACGAGGCCATCGCCGAGTAAATCACCGGCGAGGAGGGCCCTCCGCCCGGTGCGTGCCATCGCATGGGGGCGGTAGGCTTTGCCACACGGCAACGTAACTGCGCGGCGCCATGAGAACGGGGCATCCCTCTCATGGCGTCGCTTTCGTGCATGGATGGACCGAAAGATGAGGAGGCTGCTGTTTCTTGGAGATTGCGAAGCTACTGAATGCGCTGCCCGGCGCGGTGTCCCAGGGGATTATCTGGGGCATTATGGCGGTGGGCGTGTATATCACTTATAAAATCCTGGATGTGGCGGACCTGACCGTGGACGGTTCCATTGCCACCGGCGGGGCTGTGGCAGCCATGCTCATTATTGGGGGCTGCGATGTCTGGGTGGCCATGCTGGTGGCGGTGCTGGCGGGCATGCTGGCGGGGCTTGTTACGGGCCTGCTGCATACATTGATGGGCATACCGGCTATCCTGGCCGGCATATTGACCCAGCTGGCCCTGTATTCCATTAACCTGCGCATCATGGAGAACAAGGCCAATGTGGCCCTGAGCGTATCCAAGTACAACCTGGTGGTCAGCGCCCGAAATGCCCGGGAGCTGGCCCTGAACAATCCCATCTTTTTGCTGCTGATCTTTACCGTGGTGGTAATCGGGCTGCTGTACTGGTTTTTCGGTACGGAGTATGGATGCAGCATGCGCGCCACCGGCGCCAATGCCAACATGGCCCGGGCGCAGGGCATCAACACCGGCACGCGCAAGGTGGTGGGCCTCATGCTCTCCAATGGCCTGGTGGCTCTTTCTGGTGCGTTGCTGACCCAGTATCAGGGCTTCAGCGATGTGAGCATGGGCCGGGGTGCTATCGTGATTGGCCTGGCGGCGGTCATCATTGGCGAGGTGGTCTTTGCCAAGGTATTTCATAATTTTGCCTTGAAGCTGCTGGCGGTATCTATTGGCGCGGTGATTTACTACCTGGTGATCCAGGTGGTGCTGTGGCTGGGACTGAACACCAATGACCTGAAGATGCTTACGGCCGTGGTTGTGGCGCTGTTCCTGGCCATCCCCTACTGGAAGGGCCGCTACTTCAGCAAGGGAGGCAAGGCGCATGCTTAAGATCAATCATATAGCCAAGACCTTTAATCCCGGAACGATTACGGAAAAAACTGCCCTGGTGGACGTGGAACTGCATCTGCGCCCCGGCGACTTTGTGACGGTAATCGGGGGAAATGGCGCCGGCAAATCCACCCTGCTCAATGCTGTGGCGGGCACCTTCCTGGTGGATGCCGGTACCATTGAGCTGGGGGGAGTGGACGTTACCCGCCTGCCCGAGTACAAGCGGGCCATTTATCTGGGGCGCGTATTCCAGGACCCCATGACGGGTACCGCCGCCACCATGAGCATTGAGGAGAACCTGGCCCTGGCCCGCCGCCGGGGACAGAAGCGCACCTTGCGCTGGGGGATTTCCAATGCCGAACGGGAGGAATACAGAAAAGCTCTGAGCACCCTGGGACTGGGACTTGAATCCCGCATGAGCAGCAAGGTGGGTCTCCTCTCCGGGGGCCAGCGGCAGGCGTTGACGCTGCTCATGGCCACCCTAAAGCGGCCCAAGGTACTCCTGCTGGATGAGCATACCGCAGCCCTGGACCCCAAAACAGCGGAGAACGTGCTGCACCTTACCCAAAAGATGGTGGATGAGCAGCAGCTCACCGCCATGATGGTTACCCACAACATGCGGGATGCCCTCCACTACGGCAACCGCACGGTGATGATGCATGAGGGACGGGTGATCCTGGATATTGACCGAGAAACCAAATCCCACCTGCAGGTGGAGGATCTGCTGATGATGTTTGAAAAGGCCAGTGGATCGGGCATTGTCAACGACCGGATGCTCCTGGGCTGATCCGTCCTTTTTCGGAGCGGAGAATCCTTGACGGACCCGCTCCGTTTTTCTTAGGCACAGTTATTGACATATGTCAATAACTGCGCTATACTGAATCGCAACAAGAGGAGGAAATGCCATGGCGCGCCCCAGACAGGAACGGAAGGTCTGCTGCATGCCGGCTTGCCGGCGTTTTCAGCCGGAAACGCCGGTGTCCAGTGAAGAGATCCAGCTGACGGTGGAGGAATACGAGACCCTGCGGTTGATGGATCTGGAAGGCTACACCCAGGCGGAATGCGCGCAGACCATGGGCATTGCCCGGACCACCGTTCAGAGCATTTATGCCTCCGCCCGGCGGAAGGTCAGCCGCATGCTGGTGGAGGGCAGACCCCTGGTAATCGGCGGGGGAGCCTACCGGCTCTGTCCGGAATGGTCGGCCCAATGCCCCTGCGGAGGATGCGCGCGGCGCAGGGCCCGGCATGCGTCTCTTGTGTTACAGGAAAGGAAGGATTCGGTTATGCGTATTGCAGCCACCTATGAAAACGGCGAGGTGTTTCAGCATTTTGGGCACACGGCCCAGTTCAAATTGTTTGACACGGAGAATGGCAAGATTCTTTCCACCCAGGTGGTAGACACCCAGGGCAGCGGCCATGGGGCATTGGCTGAATTTTTGCGTGCCAACGGCGTGGAGGCGCTGATCTGCGGTGGCATTGGCGGAGGTGCGCAAAGCGCGCTGGCGGAGGCCGGTATCAAGCTCTATGCAGGTGTGCGTGGCAGCGCGGATGCGGCGGTGCTGGCGCTGCTGGCCGGCAAGCTGAACGCTGCCCAGGGCGCCACCTGCGACCATCACCATGAGGATGGTCATGACTGCGGCTCCCATGGAGAAGGCCATACCTGCGGCGAACATGGGTGTGGCGGGCACAGCTGCGGAAGCCATTAAGCGTGCAAAGAAAAGAAGGCTTTGTGCCGCTGATGCGGGCAAAGCCTTCTTCTTTCTTAGGGCAGCTCCACAAAGGCCATCACATCCGCATCCCGGGAGGCATTGCCAAAGAGCACCTGCAACGCCTCTGAATCCGCTTCACGGGCCAGCAGCGCGGCGGATGGACCGCCATCCAGGTTGTATACCCAGAGCGGATCATAGCGGTTTTGCAGAAAGGTTACTACCTGAAGCAGGGTCAGGCCGGGACTGGTCCGATTGGTTACCGTAAGGATCAGGTATTCGCCGCTGTCCTCCCGGGCAATCACCGTGCGCATGGCCCGAGCCTGGGCAAAGCTCCATGTTGTGTCCAGTATGCTTTCGTGGTCCATCACCAGGGGGCAGCGGGTATAGAAGGACCAGGTTTGCATGGGATTCGCGGCAAGCACCCGGGCGTTTTCCGCCCCGTTATACAGGTGTAGGCCGTCCGCTTCCAAGGTCAGGCCGTAATAGGCCACCCCTTCCAGGTTGCGGAACACCTGCCCGTCGGTGACGGTTAGGGAGCCCAGGGGCGTATAGTAATAGTCGGGACTGTCCCCAGGATAATCATCAGGAATGCCGGGAAATACAGGGCTTACATAGCCACTGCCATTGATGCACAGCGCCGCCCCGGGGATGTCCTCTGCCATCTCCGAGGGATAGCGCAGGTCCTGCTCCCAGGTGGCGGTGGCTTTGCGGATCTGTTGGCCGGGGTCAGCCATCCATATCCGGGTAAGGTAGCATTCCGCACCTTCGTAGCATAAGCTCTCCACGGTAAAGCGCAGGGTTTCGCTCTGATAGGAGAGCATGGGTTCCGCCGTTTCCCCCACAGCGGTGGTATGCAGCAGGCACAGGAGCAGGACAAAGACCGTCAGCCGTTTCATGAAACGCGCCTCCTTGCTATTGTTTTACGGTAATTTTATCATAGCACAGGGGCGGCAGGGGGGCAAGGCGGCTTGTCATTTGCTGCCGAAACGTGTTATACTCCAGACATTGCAGTGCATGAAAAAAGGGGGAAAAGGCATGCTGCGTTTTGTGCGGCGGGGAGGGGAGGAAAGCAGGCCGGTGGGGGACTATCCCCCGTGGCTTTCCACACTGCTGCGTACCCGGGGCATGGATACGCCGGAAAAAGCCCAACGCTTTCTGCATCCGGCGCTGGAACAGCTGCATTCCCCCTTGATGATGCAGGATATGGACCGGGCGGTTACGCTGATCCGCCGGGCTATTGCGGAAAAGCAGCCCATGGTAATCTATGGGGACTATGACGTGGACGGCGTATGCGCCACCTCCATTCTCCTGGAAACCCTACGGGAGGAAGGCGCGCTGGTGGATACGTATATTCCCAGCCGCCATGGGGAAGGCTATGGCCTTAACTGTGACGCGGTGCGGGAAATTGCCCGGGAGCACCGTCTGCTGATTACCGTGGACTGCGGGATTACCAATCATCAGGAGGTGCGCCTGGCCCAGATGCTGGGTATGACGGTGATCGTCAGCGACCACCATCAGCTGGCGGATACGCCTTCCCCCGCGGATGCAGTGCTCAATCCCCTGCTGGGGGATTATCCCTTCCGGCGGCTGTGTGGCGCCGGGGTGGCGCTGAAGATCTGCCAGGCGCTCCAGGGCATGGAGGGCGTACAGAAACGCCTGGAGCTGGCCGCCCTGGCCACAGTGGCCGACATCGTGCCCCTGGTGGACGAGAACCGCGTCATTGTCAAGCTGGGCCTGGAAGCCATGGCACGGACGGAGCGGCCCGGATTGCGTGCGCTGATGCTGGTCAGCGGCGTAACTCCGCCGGTGAATACAGGCCATGTGGGTTTTCGCCTGGCGCCGCGCCTCAATGCCGGCGGCAGGCTGGAGGACGCGGCCCAGGGTGTCCGGCTGCTCACGGCCACGGATGACCAGGAGGCGGAGCGTATCGCCGCGCATCTGGAGGAAAACAACCGCACGCGCCAAGCCCTGGAGCAGGAGATAACCCAGCAGGCGCTGGATGCAATCCGCCGGGAGGTGGATTTTTCCAGGGACAAGGCCATTGTGGTGATGGGTGAAGGCTGGAACAGCGGCGTTATAGGGCTGGCGGCGGGGCGCATTTGCGAAAGATACCACTGGCCCACGGTGGTGCTGAGCCGTAGCGGCGATACGGCGGTGGGCTCCTGCCGGTCCATTCCCGGGGTGAACATCCACGCCATGCTCACCCAATGCAAGGACCTGTTCCAGCGCTTTGGCGGCCATGAACAGGCGGCGGGGCTAACCATGGACGCGGCGCTGGTGCCGGAGCTCAAACGCCGGCTTTCCCTGGCCATTGCGGAAAACTGCGATCCCCATTGCTTCATTCCTGAAAAGGAATACGACTTGCCCCTGTCCCTGGAGCAGGTGGACCTTGCCCTCATTGAGCAGCTGGAGCTGCTCCAGCCCACGGGTTACGGCAATCCCTCCCCGGTGTTTCTCACCCGGGATGCCTCGGTGCAGCAGGCGCGGAAGGTGGGCACCCAGGGCCAGCACCTGAAGCTCAGCCTGGCTGAAGGCGCGGCCCTAAGGGACGGCATCGCCTTTTCCATGGGGGAGGAAGCGGACCGGGGATTGACCCGGGTGGATGTACTCTTTACCCCGGAAAAAAATACCTGGCGGGACCGTACCACGGCGCAGCTCCAGGTGAAGGCGCTGCAACCGGCAGCGGGCGCCTCCCCCTTACCCTCGGAAGAACGGTTTTTCGAGGCGCTTTTGCAGGAAATGACCCATTTGGCGGAGAATGTAACAAGATTATCAGCGTGCCCACGCCCGCAGACCCAGGCAACGGTAAAGCGCCTCCTCCGGGAGGGACAGGGGGTGCTTTGCCTGGCACACTTGCCGGCGACCGCCCGGGCGTTTGTGGGGGAATTCCCCGGGGAAACGGACGTGTGGACCGGGCGTGTGGAGGATCCGCGGCCCTTCAATGCCCTGCTGTGCGCCCCGGAAATGCAGGGCCTGGGGGATCAATGGCGGCATGTGGTGCTGCTGGATGGATGCGCGGTGCCCGGGGAGCTGGAATGGCTGGGGCGGCAATGCCCGCGTGCCGAGCTTCATGTGCTGCGCGTGCCCGCGGCCATGACGGACCTGATGGGCTCCCTGGCACTGGAGGATGAACCCCTGCGGGAGCTGTACCGGACGCTGCGCCGGGGCGGCGGAAGCTCTCTTGTGGAGCTGGCCCGTGGCAGCGGGCTGACCGTGGAGCAGACGCTGGTGGGGCTGACTGCCTTTGCGCAGGTTCGCCTGGTGGAATTCCGCCTTTCACCCTTTACCCTGCGGATGCTGCCGCCGGTGAAATGTGCCATGGCGGATAGTTCCCTGATTCGTTACTTGCGCATGCGCGCCTGAGCAGTTTTTCGGAAAGGAGGATGCTGATGAGCTACACAACCTACGAAGCCATGCCCCTGGACCAGATGCTGGCCCGGGTACAGAAATATCACCCTGGGGACAGTTACAAGCTGGTGGAAAAGGCCTACCGCTTTGCGGAGGAGGCCCACGCCGGGCAGAAGCGCAAGAGCGGCGAGCCATACTTCACGCACCCCTGCTTTGTGGCCAGCATCCTGACGGAACTGATGATCGACGCACCTACCATTGCGGCGGGCTTACTGCACGATACGGTGGAGGACTGCGAAAATATTACCCTGGAAACCATCCAGCGGGAGTTCGGGCAGGAGGTTGCCCGGCTGGTGGACGGCGTGACCAAGCTGAACAAGCTGGACTTTGCCGACCGGGAGGAGGCCCAGGCCGAGAGCCTGCGCAAGATGATCCTGGCCATGAGCAAGGACATCCGCGTGGTGCTCATCAAGCTGGCGGACCGCCTGCATAACATGCGTACCCTGAAATATCAAAAGGAAGCCCGGCAGGTGGCCATTGCCCGGGAAACCCTTGATATTTATGCGCCGCTGGCGCACCGGCTGGGCGTGTATGCCATCAAGCAGGAGCTGGAGGACCTGTCCCTGCGCTACATTGATCCGGTGGGGTACCAGAACCTGGTGCAGAAGGTTGGCCTGAAGCGGGCGGAACGCCAGGAAAACATTCGCATGGTTATCGAGGAGCTTTCCGCCAAGCTGGATGAGCAGCATATCCGCTACGACATCGACGGGCGGCCCAAGCACTTTTATTCCATTTACCGGAAGATGGTGCTGCAAAACAAGCCCTTTGAGCAGATCTATGACCTCATTGCCATCCGCGTGCTGGTGGATACGGTGCCGGACTGCTACGCGGTGCTGGGCATTGTCCATACCCTGTGGAATCAGATACCCGGCCGGTTCAAGGACTATATTTCCGTACCCAAGGCCAACATGTACCAAAGTCTGCACACTACGGTAGTGGGCGGACGGAAAATGCCCTTTCCCTTCGAGGTGCAGATTCGCACTTGGGAAATGCACCGGGTGGCCGAGTATGGCATTGCGGCCCACTGGCGCTACAAGGAAGGCGAGCAGAAGGGCAATGACCTGGACAACAAGCTCTATTGGCTGCGGCAGATCCTGGACTGGCAGAGCGATACACGGGACGGGAAGGAATTCCTGGATACCCTGAAAACGGACCTGTTTGCCGAGGAAGTATTCCTCTTTACCCCCAAGGGCGACGTGGTCTCCATGACCAAGGGCGCCACTCCCCTGGACTTTGCATACCAGATTCACAGCGCCGTGGGCAACTCCTGCGTGGGGGCAAAGGTCAACGGCAAGATTGTGCCCATTGACACCGTGCTGGAAACCGGCGACCGGGTGGAGATCATTACATCTTCCTCCTCCAAGGGCCCCAGCATGGACTGGCTAAAAATCTGCAAAACGCCCCAGGCCAAGGCCAAGATACGCCAGTTTTTCAAAAACGAACGCCGGGACGAAAATATCGAGCGCGGCAAGGATATGGTGGAAAAGGAATGCAAGCGCCGGGGAGCGCAGCTATCCAACCTGTCCAAGCCGGAATATTACGAGGGCATGCTGAAGAAGTATGGCTTCCAGGAGCTGAACGACCTGTATGCCGCCGTGGGCTATGGCGGCCTGGCCTCCATTTATGTGGTTACACGCCTGCTGGAGGAGCAGCGCCTGCACGAAGCGCCTACCCCCAAGCAAAACCTGGAGGAGCTCCCCACCCAGGAGCAGCATCAGCAGCAGCGCCCCAAGGCGACCCAGGGCATCATCATGGAAGGGCTGGAGGGCATCCAGGTGCGCTTTGGCCACTGCTGCAACCCGGTACCTGGGGATGACATCGTGGGCTATATCACCCGGGGACGGGGCGTCACCATACACAAGGCCGATTGTGTGAACGCGCAGAATGGCGAACCGGAGCGCAGGGTGCACGTTTCCTGGGCGGAGGAAAGCAGCGGACAGTTCGAAGCCTCCATTCAGGTGATCGCCTATGACCATGTGAGCCTGCTGGGTGAGCTGGCCATGTATATCGGCGAACTCAATGTGCCCATTCGGGCCGTGAGCGCCAAGGTGGATGATAAAAAGGGAATTTCGGTGATCGGCATGACCCTTTCCGTCTCCAGCCGGGAGCAGGTGGACCGGGTGATCCGCCAGCTGCAAAAGCGGCAGGACATTATCGAAGTATATAGATCAGCGGGGTAAAAAGCATGCGTTGCGTGGTACAGCGGGTAAAGGAAGCTGCCGTTACGGTGGCGGGAGAGGTAACCGGAAAAATTGGACCGGGGCTGATGATCCTCATTGGTGTGCGGGAGGACGACACGGAAAAAGATCTGCGCTACATGGCGGAAAAAGCCCCGCACCTGCGCATCTTTGAGGATGAGGCGGGAAAAATGAATCGGAGTGTCCTGGACATCGGCGGGGCGATCCTGGCGGTGAGCCAGTTTACCCTGTACGGAGATGCCCGGGGTGGACGCCGGCCCAGCTTTATTGAAGCAGCCCGCCCCGAGGAGGCCAACGCCCTCTACGAGCGCCTGGTGGAGAGCTGGCGCGCCCAGGGGGTCCATGTGGAAACGGGACGCTTCCGCACGCACATGGAGGTTTCCCTGGTCAATGACGGCCCGGTGACACTGCTGCTGGACAGCCGCAAACAATTCTGACACGGCAAAGGAACACGCCTGAAGGCGGCCCTGCGCCGCGCTTTTTTCATGCGGAAAGGAGTACCTATGAAAATTTCCAAGAAGGATGCCCTCACTTGGTTCAGCTTTTTTGCCCAACTGCCCGAGGAAGAACCCCTGCTGGTGCGCCAGCAGGAGATTGCATACGCAGTGATGGCGCAGATTGAGGCCGCGGTGGAACAGCGCCGGGCGGTGTTGAAGGCAAACATCCCCGGCCTGAAGGATCTGCGGGGCCGGACGCTATATGTGGGGGAGGAGAAGCGGTTCCCCAAGGGATGCCTCTCCTGCCTGATGGGCACGGGCTTGAGCGCCATTCGCAAAACCAACCGCTGCAATGCCCAGTGCAAGTTCTGCTACGACTATGGCCAGTTGGATGCCATTGAGCCCATTGGGGAGGGACTGTGGGAAATCGGCGGTACCAAGTATTATGAGCGGGACCTGCCCCTGCTGTTTTCCATCCATAAAAAGCCCACGGGGGTTTCCTACGTGTATCTGGAGCCTTTCATGGAGATTGAAAAATATTACGGGGTGATTCGTACCTTCCACCAGGCGGGCATTCATCAACACATGTATACCAATGGTACCCTGGCCACGGAGGAAAATCTCCGCGCTCTGGGGGAGGCCGGGCTGGACGAGCTCCGCTTCAACCTGGGCGCTACCAACTGCTCCGACCGGGTGATTGCCAACATGGCGCTGGCAAAGCGGTACATTCCCCAGGTGGGCATCGAGACGCCCATGACGCCGGAACTGTACGAAACCTTTCTGAAAAAGAAAGCGGCCATCCTTGCCACAGGCATTGACTTCATGAACTGTGCCGAGCTGCATCTCAATGCCAACAATATCGACAACTATGCGGGGGAAAACCTCTATATGGCCCGGCTGGGCTATGTATCTCCCATCTGGAGCCGGGAGCTGACCCTGACGCTCATGCGCCAGGCGGCGGAGGAAAAATGGCCCATGGTTGTCCATGACTGCTCCAATGATACCAAGTTTGCCCGGGACCTGAACCTGCGCGCCAAGGAAGGCGGCTGGTTTGGGCAGAGCAGCTACGGCTGCGAATTTGACCGCATTCCCTTCGCGGCCTTCCTGCCGGTGCTGGAGGACGAAACGTTTCCCTTCCTGGAGGAGGAAGAGCTTCCCCATGGCTACCGCCCGGGAGAAATTGTGCTGTAAAGCGGCATAAAAGCAAAAGGGCCCCTGGCTGCTGATGCGGCCAGGGGCTATATTCTTGTTCAACTGTATACGCCCAGAAAACTTAAGGTGAGGGACACTCGGGCGTCCAGAATACGCAGGCGCAGGGCGGCAGTGCGTATACCGTGGGTATCTATAATGCGCTTGTTGCCCACCACACGGCCCCGGGCAATTTCCCGCCAGCCCTGGGGCGTTTCCATGTCCAGGGCGTACTGCTCAATGCGTTGGCTCTCCAGCAGGTTTTCGCGCAGGACCACCCGCCGGATGGATTGCTCCTGGGGCCAGCGCAGGATGATCTCCGCCTGGGTCACCCCGTCGGGGGTACGGAAATACGTCTCGTCCCCTTCCTGGAGGACCGCCTGAATGGGGTGCCCCGGCGCTGCCTGGGTACAGGCCAGCGAGGCACCGCGTTGCAACAGGTTGTTGCCGTAGGCTTGCTCCAGGTATGCGCCAAACTCGTGAAGCCGCTGCACATCGGCTTCATGGAAAAGGCCGCGCCGGTCCGGAGGGATATTCAGCAGGAACATGGCGTTTCCGCCCACGGAACGCTCATAGATGCGGATCAGTTCGTCCAGGGGACGCACCTGCGTGTCCTCCTCCTCGTGGTAAAACCAGCCTGGGCGGATGGAGGTATTCACCTCCGCGGGGTACCAGATCAGCTCCGGTTCCGTGGCAAGCAATTCCCGGCTGCCCAGGTCCCGATCCTGGGCGCGAATGGTGCGCTGGCGGAAGGCGTCGTCGTCGCTTTGCTGGCTGTCCTTCGCGATCTTTTCCGTATCCATGGTGCGCCGGGGAACCACGTTCCACTCCGCTTCCCGGGTGTCGCCAGCCTCATTGCCGCACCAGCGGATGTCCGGCCCACAGACAGAAATGCAGGCGTCCGGCTGCAACCGGCGGATGGTCTCGTAGTAGCGCGGCCAGTCGTAGCGCTGCTTTTTGCCATTGGGGCCCTCGCCGCAGGCACCGTCAAACCATACGCAGAAGATGTCCCCGTATTGGGTCAACAGCTCCGTCAGCTGGGCTACAAAGTAATCGTCATAGGCCTTGCCTTGGCCGTACAGCGCGCAGTTCCGATCCCAGGGGGAGAGATAGATGCCAAAGCGTATACCACCCCTGCGGCAGGCATCCGCCACTTCCCGTACCACGTCCCCCTTGCCTGCACGGAAGGGGCTGCGTGCCACCGTATGGTTGGTATATTGACTGGGCCACAGGCAGAAACCATCGTGATGCTTGCAGGTGAGAATCAGCCCCTTCATGTGCGCTGCGCGCAGGGTATCCACCCATTGATCGGCATCAAAGGCGGTAGGATTGAAGCAAGCCTCGGGTTCCGTTCCGTCTCCCCATTCCCGGCCGGTGAAGGTATTGACGGTGAAATGAACAAAGGCATACAGCTCCATATGCTGTTGCCGGAGCTGCCGGGGACTGGGGGTTACCTGAACCAAACGGAGGTCATCCTGATGCATGAAACCATCCTTTCCGGGCGAATGCTGTGCATGTCCATCTGTGGTGCGGTAAAAACTGTCAATTTTAGTGTACAACTTGCCATAGCAGGCGTCAAGAGCTCAATAGGGCGGACGCTGCTCGCCGGGAACCCGGCGGTGAATGGTGGCGCCATTGGGAACGTAGCTGTAGGTCCAGCGCCCGCTTCCGCGGACCAGGGGCGCCTCCGTGGGCGGCAGGGGTTCGCCATTCTCCAGCACGGCGGCACCGCCCGCATCCGGGAGGACAATTTCCGCGCAGGCGCCAAAGGGCACCTCAAAGGTAAGCTCCAGCTTTTCTCCTACCAGGGCCCAGCGGCTGCTGATCATTCCTTGGGGGGATTGGAGGGAGGCTTCGGCGTGCGCCAGCAGGCTGTTGGGCATGGGCTCCAGGCGGAAGCGGCGGAAACCGGCGCCTTCCGGCAGGGGGCGGATGCCTGCCACATATTCATAGAGCCACTGGGCCACGGAGCCGAAAGCATAGTGGTTGAAGGAATTCATGGACACCGGACCAAAGCTATGGTCGGCACGCATGGAATTCCAGCGCTCCCACACGGTGGTTGCGCCCATGGAGACTTCGAAAAGCCAGCTGGGGCATTCCTTTTGCAGCAGTAAGGTATAGGCATACTCGTTCAGACCGCAGGCGGAAAGCACCGGGCAAATATAGGGAGTGCCCAGGAAGCCGGTGGTCAGCATAACGTGGTCGATACGCAGGCGCTCCGCCAGGTGCTCAATGGCGGTGTTCCGCTGTTCAGGGGTGAGCATGTCCATCATCAGCGCGATGACATAGGCCGTCTGCGTTTCAGAAATGACCCGGCCGCTGGGGGAGACATACTCCCGGCGGAAGGCTTCCCGGACCTGGGCGGCCAGTTGCGCATAGGCACGGGCATCTTCTTCCTTGCCCAGCAGGTGCGCGGCGTATCCGGTAAGCGTGGCGGAGTAGGCATAGAAGGCGGTGGCGATGAGCCCGGTGGGCGTAAGACCGAAAAGATTGTTGGGGTCCTTGGTGTCCTGGGCCAGCCAGTCGCCCAGGTGGAAACCACCGTACAGGTGCGTGCCATCCTTGTCCTGAGCGGTCATGTAGTCCACCCAGGCGGTCATGCTTTCGTACTGCTGAGCCAGGATGTCCAAATCCCCATAGTGCAGGTACAGCGTCCAGGGAATCAGCACCGCGGCATCGCTCCAGCCCGTGGTGGGAATGCCCCACATGTTGGTTTTGAACAGGATATTGGGTACGGTCACCGGCACGAAACCGGTCTTTTTTTGTTCGCAGGCCAGGTCATAGAGGTACTTGTGGAAAAACTGCTGGGCATTCATGTTCAGGCAGGCTGTGGGCGCAAATACCTGCGCGTCCCCCGTCCAGCCCATGCGTTCGTCCCGCTGGGGGCAGTCCGTGGGATTATCCACAAAGTTGGACTTTTGTCCCCACAGGGCGTTGAGGAAAAGCCGGTTTACCATGGGATCGGAGCAACTGAACTGGCCGGTTTGCTCCATGGCGGAATAGAGGACCTCCATGGTGAAGCATTCGGGGTCCACCGTGTCCAGACCAAGCACCCGGGCATAGCGGAAACCAAAGAAGGTAAAGGTGGGGGCGTAGTCACAGGGCTGGCCGTCGCAGATGTAAACCTGCTCGGAAAGGGCGGTACGCAGGTTCTCCCGGTACAGGTTGCCATCCTTATCCAGTACCTCGCCCGTTTGCAGGCGGATCTCCGTGCCCGCGGGCCACTGGCCACGGACGCGGATACGGCCGCTGGCGTTTTGCCCGAAGTCCAGCAAAGTATCTCCATTGGGGGCATGCAGCAGCGTGGGACGGAAAGTCCCCATCACCTGGACAGGCAGATTCTTCCGTGCCTGGAGCAGCGACGTGTCCAGCTTTGCAAGGCGGACGCCCTCCCAGGCTTTTTCCCCTGCGGAAAGCGTCCAGGAACGGTCCCACAGGCGGCTGTCGAAAACCTCGCCGTCATAGATCTCTGCCCGCACAAAGGGGCTGGGGGAGGCCTCCCAGCGTTCGTCGGTGGGAATCAGCAGGGTTTCACCATTTTCCAGCTCCACGGCGAGCTCGGCAATCAGGGCATTTTCATCTCCGTAGATGCAACGGCGTTCCTCCATACCGGGCCAGCTGACCCGGCCCTTGTAATAACCGTTGCCCAGCCAGGCGCCCAGTATGTTTTCCCCTGAGCGCAGCTGAGCTGTCACGTCATAGGTCTGATAGGGCAGCCAGCAATCGTAGGCACAGAAGCCGGGCGCAAGCTCTTCCGCGCTTACGGGTGCACCGTTCAGAAACATTTTGTACAAACCTACGCCGCAGGCATACAGCCGGGCGCGGCGCACAGGCGCATGCAGGGTAAACCGGCGGCGCAGCTGAGGTAAATCAAACCGGCTTGTGATAAAGCGTCCTGTCCAGGGCAGGGCGTAGCGCGCGGTTTCAAACCAGGTGACAGGACTGGTGGCAGGGGTGGCTTCCCCGCGGCTCCACACTGTCACCCGCCAATAGTAGCGGGTGCAGGGGTTCAGGTCCAGGGGCAAGGGCACTTGCGCGGTCTGGTCCGATGTCGTGCGGCCGCTGTCATAGACCGTTGCGGCAAAGGACGGCTCCAGGGCTACCTCCAGGCGGTAAGCAACCTGACCATCGTCACGGTGAGGGGAGGCAACAACCCAGGTCAGGCATGGGTGGTGAAAATCATAGCCCAGGGGTTGCTCCATGCCATTGCAGAGCAGGCGGGTGAATTTCATGGATTTTCTCCTCCTTTATAAACGCAAGGATAGATGGACTATTCCGGCGCCCGTACGGATATTCGCTGGAAAAACGTATCTTCGGTGACACGCAGGAACAAGGAACCATGAAGTTTCCGGATCATTTTGCTTAGCTAACTAGCTAGCAATTCGACAGCTTCAGGGCAACCTCCTTTTGAATGACCGCAGAAAATGGTACTGCATGTAAAAATTGGGCAGCAAAAAGCCATGGCTCCATGAGGGGCCATGGCCACAGGCTTTCAAAGCCTTCGGGAAACGTCGCGGGGGCCGTAGCCCTGCTGACTGGATTCAGGTAAACCGGCTCTACCGGCTTCGCGGGTTTGCTTCCTGGAAAGGCGGCTTTTGCCACGCTTTCAATACATGGTGGCGAAGGAAAACAGCCTGCTTTCCATGGGCAAACATCACGACAAAGAGAGATGCAGCAGATGGGCATCCTGCTCGGGCGTAAGCGGGGAGATGGCTTCCATCCAAAACTCAGATTCGCCGAGCTGCTCACTGTATTCCGGCAACAGGCTCAGGGACTGTGGCAAGCCGCCGGTTTCCAGGGTAAGGCTGTATAGCAGGTTACCGGTGGGCTGCTGGTCCCTGTATTCCGGGAACAGGCTTCCCGCACGGAATGTTTCCGGACTTCCGCCCGCCAGCACCGCGAAGCGCCAGCCGGCATCCGCATGGTAGTAGTCCAGCGCGGTTTTGCCGTCCGCGGCCTGGCGGCGGACCAGGAAGGCAAGATCACAGCGGGCAAAGGTAGCGGATACACGCTGCACCTCCAGCTGCCAGCCATCGCCCAGGTCAAAGACCTGCGGGCTTGCGGCGGACATGATGCTGTTCTCTCCGGTGGTGAAGCTGACTTCCACGGTATCCACCAGGGTGAAGGCGCCGCTGGAAAGAAGCTGCTCCTCCATGGAAAGCATGGCCCAGGTCTCCTCGTCCATCCCTTCATGGGGGAGACTGCAAGCGTACTCCACCAATTCACCGTAGCCATCTGTCTGGATGATCTGCTGACGGTAGGCTGCTGCAAAACTTTCCATCCAGGCCGCCTCCGCATCCATGCGCTCCTGGCTGCTGAGGCTGGGGTCGTCGGGAAGGGAGGAGGCGACGATGGGGTATTCCGGGTGGAGAATGGAGAACCGCACCTGCCAGGTGACGGCGTCTTGCTGGGTATCCAGGATGACGGATTCCCCGTCAGGGCTATCGGTGATGAGCGCCACGTCCACGCCATAGCAGCCATCATCCACCGTGGTGGGATCGCGGCTGGGCACAAAGAAGCCGCTGTGCCAGTTGCCACCCCGAGAGCCTTCCACGTCTGTCTCCAGGGCTTGTCCGTCCGCAGACTCCGCCAGGAGATGCGGAATGATATAGACCGGGTCCGCGCCGTCACGGTGGCTGATGTTCATGGTCAGGGAAAAGCTGACGCCGTCAAACACCGCTTCGTTGACCTGCATGGATACGTAGTTGTTTTCGTAGGATTCATGGATACCCAAAATATGGCCCACGTAGGCATCGTTGTCCTTCTGGGTTGCGTTGTAGTCCAGGATGCCAAAGCCGTTGGTCATGGCAAAGGCAAGCGCGGTAGTCAGGAAAATCAGTACCAGCGCCAGAATAAGGCTTGTTGAGAGCTTCCTTTTCACGATGCGTTCATCCTTTCCGCAGGCGGCGCGCAGGAAAGCGCGATGGGTTTCCTGGGGAATGGGCTGAGTCAGCTGGTGAAGCCTTTCCTGGAATTCCCGCTCAGTCATCATTGCGCTCCCTCCTCTCCGCTCAGTTCTACGCGCAAAGCTTTTCTCGCCTGATGCAAACGGTATTTTGCGGTTCCCACGGGAATGCGCATGACCCGGGCGATTTCCTCCAGGGAAAAGCCTTCCAGGTAATGCAGCACCAGTGGCACCCGCTGCTTTTCCGGCAAGGCATCCAGCAGCAACCGCAAATCATTGTCCTGCGCCGGTGCCTGCGGTTCAGGCAGCTGAGCCAATGGGACGCAACGGGCCCCTTTACGGGACAGGCTGCGGCATTCGTTCATCAATATGCGAACCAGCCAGGTGGTGAAGTATTGCTCATTACGCAGCTGTCCCCTGGCCCGCCAGGCCTTTAGCGCTGTTTCCTGGAGCGCGTCCCGGCGGTCCTCCTCATTGCGCAGCAGCGTGCAGGCAATGCGGTAGAGCATTGCCTCGCTGTCCAGAAGTTTCTGCGTAAAATACCGTTCGTCCATCATTGCGTGCACACCTCTTCGAAGGGGACTTGCTTGTGTCATGACACCTATTAGATGTGGAGCGCGTGCAAAAGGTTGGAAAAACATCTTCGCTACGCAATCGGAATTTCCCTTCGGATGGCGCGCCTGCATTTTCCGCAAATAAAAAACAAGCCTGCCCTTCGGCCGCAACGACCGGACAGGGCAGGCTTGCTTGGAAAAAATGCAATTACTCTACGGTGGGCATTTCCGTCATCCGCAGACGGGCACAGCCATAGGGAATCATCCTTACGGGCCGGGGTTCGCCCTGTGCCTTGCGGGAACGGGGCTCCATGGCGGCGACGCCGTCCACCAGCGGCCAATCCACAGGGGCCAGCATGGCGGTGATCTCCATGGGCGGCTGCTGGGTGGAGAACGGTGTTTCACTCACGGGGTTCTCCTTCACGGCAAAGTGCGTGTCCGAGGTAAAACCGTAGTTCCAGGGGGACTGGGGATAAATCTCGTAGTCACAGTAGGGGAACTTGCGCTCCACGCCGTCCCGGGTGTATTCCAGCTTCTCCCAGCGCTCGTCAATGGCCACGCTGTACAGCAGCGGGCCGTGCCAGAGCACCTGCATCTTTCGGGGCCGGGTAACGGTCGTGCAGGCAAACTCCAGGGCCACCACAATCTCCGTGGCGCCGGACCAGACCTGGTCCATCACAAAAAACGTTCCGGACTGGGCCACCGTGCCATTGACCGTGGCGGACTTGGCGCAGCCGGGGATGCGGAGCTTGAGCTCAAAGGATACGGGGCCATCGGTTACAATCCGATAGCGAAGCGTATTGCGGAAGGGATACTCCGTCTCCAGGGTGCAGGTTACTGCGTGGCCGTCTATCACCGTGTGCACAGAAGCCGGGGCCAGGGCCGCGGAAACAATGCCTTTTTCGGAGCGCAGGAAGGTGGCAAGGGCAAACTTGGGCCATCCCTGGTTAAAGTTGGCCGTACAGCAGCCAAAGTTGGGCTCCAGCCCGAAGAGGTGGCTGTCCGGGCCATTGGTGCCGAAAATCACGTGATCCTTGGGCAGCAGCGCGCATTGCACCTGATTGGTCTGCTGGTCGTACTGGTGCGTCCACATATCGGCACTGATGGTGGCAGGCAGGGCATTAAAGGCCAGCCGCTCCAGATAGTCTCCCCAGACCGGGTCACCGGAGATGGACAGCAGCTGCTCGTAGGAATACATGGCTTCCACAATGCTGCACAGTTCAGCGCCCTGCACAGGGCTGTCGCCCATGACGCACTCGTCGCCGGTGAAATGCCCCACTGCCATGCCATGGTAGTGGAACAGCTCCTGCAACATGTGCCGGGCAAAGGCTTCGGGATCGCTGCCATCCATACGGGAGACCAAGGCCCCCTGCTTAATGGCCATGGCCAGATTCACCACATGGGTGGAATAGGTCCATACGCGCTGGGGTTGCTGATCCTCATAGGGATGGAAGAGACGCTCAAAATCATACCCCTGCTGCTGAAGCCGCCGGGCCAGGCGAAGCATCCAGTCCTCCGGACGGCGCTCATACAGCCAATACAGGGGAATCAGCGTCTCGAACCAGCGCAGAGAGGCCCAGTCATGCAGCGTATTGGCGCGGGTAAATACCCAAAGATTATCAAAAAAGCGATACAGCGCCTCTTCCACGCGCCCGTCTCCGCTCAGGTCCGCATACATGGCCAGCACTTTGGCAATGAGGATGCCGGACCAAAGGTCATAGGTATGCCGCTCCTCAGGCGGGCAGGGGCAGAGCCAACCATCCTCGCACTGGCGGGCCAGAATGCTATCAATGTAATACTTTGCCCGGGCGATCAGGTCTTCGTCCCGGAGCAAATAGGCCAGGGGGACAAAGCCATCCAGCCAGTAAGGCACGCGCTCCCAGCCGTCGCGGTTGCCGCCAATCCAGCGGCTGTCACTTACGTCGGGCCAGATTTTATCCAGGTGGCCGCTCAGGCCGTCTGCCTGAATACGCAGCTGGCGTTTCAGCCAGCCTTGGGGTTCAATCTCCCCCTTGGAAAAAAAGCGCAGTTGTGGTTGCTTGAGCATGGAGCCCTTCTCCTTTCTTGATGAAGCGTCAGGGGGTAGGGGTTACGGAAAGCCGCCCCTGGCCCACATGCATTTCGTCTATGCGGGCGCAACGGGTGTCGACAGGGTTCTGGGCATCTGAAAGATCCCGGCCATGGTAAATGATGTAACACTTGCCGCCGTCAAAGAGCACGCTGTTGTGTCCCATGCCTTCCATAAACGCATTTTTCTTCATGAGCGGCAGATAGGTGTGCGCATCGGGAAACTTCTGCCACGGAAGCGTGCGCAGATCAGCCTCCTGCGGAGCATGCGCCGTACAGTAGCCGATAAAATAGGTGGGGTTTTGATAGCAGGCGCCGGAGTACATCAGGTAGTGGTAGCCCTGATGAAAGAAGTAGAACGCGCCCTCAATGGTGTGCCAGTGCTGGCCCGGACGGAAACGGTCGCGCATAAAAATCTCTTCGTCCAGGGTGGGTTCCACCACGCACTGGGGATGCCCCTCCAGCTGATCGGGCGCGGCCATCCTGTCACAGAAGATACGGGTGCCGGCGCGCTCGCCTTCATAGGCGTTATTGCAGTAGAAAATGTACAGCCCGGAGGGCGTTTGCACCACATGGGGATCAATGGAAAAAGGGGGGAGCAGATCCTTCACGTAGGTGAAGGGGCCCGCGGGATGGCTGGCCACGGCCAGACGAAGCTGCTGATCGTGCGGGTCGGTGGACCCTTGCGGCAGGCTGGAGTAGTACATGTAATAGGTACCGTCCAGCTCCAGCACCGAGGGGGCCCAGCATTCCGCCTGCCCGGGCATATGCAGCCGGATACCCTCATAGCGCCAGCCTTCCAGCAGGTGGTCGCTGCTGTATACTTGACCGGCTGTGGCATACAGATAATACCTGCCATCCCTTGCCTTGATGAGGTAAGGATCTGCCTGGGCCAGGGGGGCAGGGTCTTCGGGGGTGCGGCGGTAGAGCTTCATGATGCTGGACCTTCCTTTCACTGTGATTATTTTTCCACGGGTACGAAACGGATTACATTCCAGCTGAGGGCGGGAATGCGCAGGGTAGCCTTTTCACCGTCCACCATGCCGCCGGGGCCCTGGGTGGGATAGACGGTATAGGGAGCGTCTTCCGTGTTGGCGGCCTTCACGTCATCATGGTGGAGCAGGATATGCTCGCCCACGCGCAGGTCGCCCATGCCGTGCAGGTCAACATCCAGGGTAAAATCCTCCCGCTGGTGGCGGTTGACGCAGAAAACCGTTACCGTGCCGTCCTCCTCCCGGGTGGCGGCGGCGTCCAGGTAAGGCACCTTTTCATAGTCCTTGCAATCGTAGCAGGGGCTGTCCACCGCCGCAAGCAGGGAAGTACCACGGGCATAGCGGGACATGTGCTGGAAGGGATAATAGGTGGTTTGCGCCCAGCATCCGCCGCCGTCGCGGGTCAGGATGGGCGCGATGACGTTCACCAACTGCGCCAGGCAGGCGATCTTCACGCGATCAGCGTGGCGCAGGAACGTGATGAGAATCGAACCGGTGAGCAGCGCATCCTCAAAGTTGTAGACGTCCTCCACCAGGGCCGGGGCGCGCCCCCAGCGCTCGGGCTTTTTGCCGTTGTCCTGCTCGCCGCTGTGGTAGCACAGGTTCCACTCATCAAAGGAGAGATGAATGAACTTGCGGGCATGCTTCTTGCCCTTCACAGCGTCGCAAAGGGCAATGACGGAGCGGATGAAATCATCCATGTCCATGGTTTGCGCCAGGAAATCCTCGGTGCTGTTGGTGGGGTGACCGTAGTAGCGGTGCAGGGAAATATAGTCAATATTGTCATAGCATTCGTCCAGCACGGCCCACTCCCATTCTCCAAAGGTGGACATGCCGAAACCGGAGGAACCGCAGGCCACCAGCTCAATGGAAGGGTCTACCCACTTCATCAGCTTGGCGGATTCGTTGGCGATGCGGGCATATTCCACGGGTGTCTTGCGGCCAATTTGCCAGGGACCGTCCATTTCATTGCCCAGGCACCACAAGTGGATGTTCAGCGGGTCCTTTTGCCCGTTGGCAATGCGCATGTCCGAAAACTTGCTGCCGCTGGGATGGTTGGCATACTCGATCACATCCCGTGCCTGCTCCGGGCCGCGGGTACCCAGGTTGATGCAATACATGGGGGAGATATTGGCCTTGTGGCACCAGTCGCAAAATTCATGCAGGCCCACCTCGTTGGTCTCTGTGGACGTCCAGGCAAGATCCAATCGCTTGGGGCGGTTGGGGCCCACGGAGTCCTCCCAGTTAAAGCCGGATACGAAGTTGCCGCCGGGGTAACGCACGGTGGTTACGCCCAGGTTGCGCACCTTCTCCAGCACATCCTGCCGGAAACCCTGGGCGTCCGCGGTGGGGTGGCCGGGCTCATAAATGCCGCCATATACGGTGCGGCCCATGTGCTCGACGAAGGAACCATAGATGCGGGGATCAATCTGACCGATGGCGTATGCCTTGTCCAGGGTAATGCTTGCGTGCATCATTGTCCAGGTCCTCCTTGCAAATCATGTGTTTACGCTATGCGCGTTTGTGATGACGGATAAACGTATGGTATCACAAACCCGTCCAAGGAGGCAGATAGAATCGTTTTGGAAACTTGGATAATCATCAGGGATTTCCGCGGGGGAGCGGTTACAGCGGGAGGCTCGGTTGACGGTGGACAGGCGGTAGGGTATAATGGCCTCACAGTTTGAGCCTGCAAAAGAGGAGAAGACGGATGTTTTCGCACAGGTCGTATTCGATTTATGGACGCATTGTCATTATTGTGCTGATTCCCATGCTGCTGCTTACCTGCCTGCTGTTGGGCGTATACCAGGTGTTTTACGGGATGTCCCTGGAGCAGGCCAAGGAGAACTTTACCTTGCAGACGCAGCAGTATACCAACAGCTTTGAACGACGCTTTGAAAACATTGCTGCACTGGCCCAGAATGTGGGATATTCCGAAGGTGTGCAGAAATACTTTGCACAAATGACCTCCCAGGAGCGCGTAAGCAGCTACAAGACGGTGCGCCAGTTCTTTTCCACCGTTTCCAAAACGGTGCCGGGGGTACAGGCCATTTATGTGGGCAACAACGATGGCGTGTTTATCGAGTCCGGAAATGGGAACCTGCGCTACTTCCAGGCGAACATCCTGAACCGTGACCTGTGGGCGGGGGAGCGCAAACAGGCCGGCTTTACCGATATGTTTCGCACGGAAAACAGTGAAGCACCCCGTCACTGCATTTATTATGCGCCCATTGGCATTATCACGCCCATCAGCCTGATGAATGAGGCCGACGTGCTCACCTGCGGGGTACTGATCGATGTGGGACAACTTTTTCATGATGCATCACCAGCCAGTCAGGCCATTGCCGAGGTATTGCTCTATCAGGGCCAGGTAATTGCCTCCAGCGCGGAACTATCAACGGAGCAGACCCAGGCATTGGAGCTGGCAGCGTCCGGCCAACAGGCAGGGGATGATGCCACGATCCGCATTGGCCAGGATGATTACCTGATCGGCATGGAAACGCTTTCCAGTGGCAACGGCCTGACCCTTGGCTGCATTGCACCCGTTTCGATGATGATGCGGGAAATCAACAACCTTAGCGTGTTCATGTGGGTTTGTATGGCGGGATGCCTGGTGCTGGTGGCACTGCTGATGAGCCTCTTGCGGCAAAGCATCGTTAAGCCCATCAAGACCATGGTGCAGGATATGTGCATGATTACCAGCAAGCGGACAACCATCCATGCCTCCAACGTGGCGGAGCTGAACCTGCTGGCAAACGGCATCAATGACATGCTGCAAAAATTGACCCAGAGCCAGGAGCAAGAGATGCGGAACATGGAGCGCATCCACGAGCTGGAGTATAACAAGATGGAGGCGGAGATGTTCGCCTACCGTAGCCAGATGAACCCGCACTTTCTGTTCAATACCCTCAACAGCATGGTGGGCATGTCCGTACACTATCGCATTGAACCGCTGGAACAGCTGAGCACGGCGCTTTCGGAGTGCATGCAATATGCCTTGCGTGCGCCGGATCGCGTGGTGCTGGAGCAGGAATTGCAGCACCTGGACAGTTACATGCGCATCCTGCAAATCCGCATGCCGGACAGATACCGCCTGCTGCAGCAGGTGGAGGAGGAGGCGCTGGGGTGCTCCGTATTGAGCCTGATGCTTCAGCCCCTGGTGGAGAATGCCCTGCAACATGGCTTCCATGACTACCAGAAACAGGTTCCCTGCACCATTTCGGTACAGGCCTGGATTGACCGGGCGTGCGGCATGCTGCATGTGCGCGTTACCGACAATGGGAAAGGCATCACGAAGGAGAAATTGTCCGTGGTGCTGGCGCGTATGGAGATGCAGGGACCCCTTGAGGATCGGGAGCATATTGCCCTGATCAATATTTCCCGCCGCTTGCGCATTGCCTATGCGGGGCGCAGCAGCTTGCGGATTACCACCCGCGTAGGCTGCTTTACCTGTGTGGAGATTCAGATACCCGTGGAGCGTATGGCATCCTTGCGGTAACCCTCCGGGGACGTGCCAAAAGTCTTTTTGAACACCCTGGAGAAATACGCGCTGTCGGTATACCCTACCCGTTCAGATATTTCCTGAACGGGTTTATTGCTGTCCAGCAGCGCCTGAGCGGCCAAATGCATGCGTACATGCTTGAGAAAATTCATCACCGTCATGCCGCTATGCTCCCGGAAACTGCTGCACAGATATGCCTTATTTACAAAGAAATGCTCCGCGAGCTCATTCAGGGTTAAGGGACTCGCCAAATGCTCCAGGATGTACGCCTGGATTTGCGCCGTTTCCGCGTCCAGGGAAAACCGAAAATGCAGCTGCATGCTTTGCTTGGCTTCCGCGATCATGGCCGGGAGGTTGGCAAAGCTTTTTTCGGCCCGGCTGATGCCAATGCCGCCCGGGAGATGGCGCAATATCTCCGGAGGCTTTCCCACCGGGTTGGACAGGTAGGCCAATGCCATGCCGTCCTCCGTGGTGGGGTCCATGCCCACAGCACAGTGACGCTCCTCCTGCAGGCTGATGGCTTGCTTGCAGGGGGAGTCCATATGCCCGCAGCAGAGTACCCGGCACTCCGGGTAAGCCCGCTCAATGGTCTGGCACAGGGACAAACGCCGGGAAGTGTGCTCATCCAGAAAAGTGGCATCCAGCCGCTGAATCAACGCGGCCATGTCCTTGCGGGTAATGGGCTTGGTAAGATAATCGATCACACCGTTTCGGATGCCTTCCCGGGCGGCGGAAAAATCGCTGTACGCGGAGATAATCACCATGCGTACGGGGATTTTTTCCTGCACGCATACGGAAATGAGCTTGCGCCCGCTCATGCGGTCCATGCGCAAGTCCGTAAAAACCACATCGCAGGCGTTTTTTCGCAGAAAGTCCAGGGCCTCCTGACCATCGGAAAAGGAGCCGGCTATGTGATAATTGGGATAGTCTGCCAGCAAACTTTCCAGACAGCGAATCGTCCAGATTTCATCGTCCACCAGGATTACCTTGGGCATCTGCAAAAGCCTCCTCCGCTATTTTACGCCTATTTTAGCATTGTTAATTTGCCAGGTCAACGCCATGAACAGTATTTCAGGGTATCAATTCATAAGATTGTCCAAGTTTTCAAGAAGATTCTATCTAATCCTTGCACCCATGCTCGTGTTATGGTACATACAGCCAGACGAGAGGGGCGAAGAAATTGAAAGTACAGACACGGGCGATTTCCCCATACGTAAAAAAACGCAACCTGTGGAAGGAGATTTTCAAGAATAAGGAAATCTACCTTCTGGCGCTACCGGCTGTAATCTGGTATATTGTTTTTTCCTACATGCCCATGGGCGGATTAACCCTCGCCTTTAAGAGCTTTAAGGCCAAGCTGGGCATATGGGGCAGCCCATGGGTGGGGTGGACACACTTCGAGTCCTTGTTCCAGGACCCCGCCTTTGCCCGCTCGGTGGGGATTACCCTGTGGATCAACCTGGTGGAACTGCTCTTGTGCTTTCCGGCGCCGATTCTCCTGGCGCTGATGCTCAATGAGCTGCGCCTGGGCAGGTACAAGAAAATTTTGCAGACGGTTTTCACCTTCCCGCATTTTCTCTCCTGGGTTATTATTGGCAGCATAGTCAAAAACCTGTTCAGCATTGACGGCGTTATCAATGGATTGATGGCCGGGCTGGGCATGGATAAAGTGAGCTTCCTGGGCAATAAGGACTTCTTCCGGCCGCTGCTGTATTGCAGTGAAATATGGAAAGAAGCAGGCTGGTCCTCCATTATTTATCTTGCCGCCATCAGCGGCGTGGACCCGGAGCTGTATGAGGTGGCGGAGATCGACGGCGCCACGCGGTTGCAGCGGATTATACACATTACGCTTCCCGGCGTGATGCCCACCATTGCCATTATGCTGGTGTTGCAGATGGGCGGCATCATGGGCGGACACTTTGACCAGATTTATAACCTGCAAAACGACGTGATTGCGTCCGCTGCGGAAACCCTGAACATGTATATCTACCGCATCACCTTCCAGCGGACCCCCAATTATGGATTCTCCACGGCGGTCAGCCTGTTCTGCTCCGTGATTAACATGCTGCTGCTGCTGTTCACCAACAAGCAGGCCGAACGCTTCGGCGGCGTGGGATTGATGGGAGGAATCAAGTAAATGTTGCGTCGCAAGGGTGGCTATAAACATAATGGGTTATCCCCCATGGATGTGGTACTGGGCATTGTGCTGTCCATACTGGGGCTCTTGGTAGTGCTCCCCTTTTACAATGCGATTATGATTTCCTTTGTAACAGAAGCGGAGTACTTCAAAACGCCCTTTGTATTCTATCCCCATGCGCCTACATTGGAAGCCTACCGCACGCTGCTGGAAACGGGCAATATTCTGGTGGGCTATGGCAATACGCTTTTTCACATTGCCGTGGCATTGCCTGTGAGCATGTTCATGACCTTTTCCCTGGGCTATGTGCTCAGCCGGCCGGCTTTCCCGGGACGTAAGCTGCTGTACATCTTTGTGCTGATTACCATGCTTTTCAGCGGCGGCATGGTGCCCAGCTTCCTGCTGATTCGGAGCCTGGGGCTGATGAACACTCGGTGGTCGGTGGTCCTCTCTTGCTTGATGAGCACGTATTACGCCGTGCTGGTCACCAACTTTATCCGTTCCCTGCCCGTGTCTTTGCTGGAATCCGCACGGCTGGACGGCGCGTCGGAAACCACCATTCTGCTGCGCATCGTGCTGCCGCTGTCCAAACCCATCATTGCGACCATTGCGCTGTTCTATACGGTGGATAAGTGGAACGAGTGGTGGAACTCCATGCTCTACATTAACCGCACGGAAATGTACCCCCTGCAGCTGATCCTGCAAAATATCATCAATACGTATCAGAGCGCGGAGCAGCGGAACATCGCCTCTGCCGACGCCCTTACGCACCTGAAAACCTTTTCCATGGGCATCAAAATGGCGGCGATCGTCGTTACCATGCTGCCGATCATGTGCGTGTTTCCGTTCCTGCAGCGCTTCTTTGTGAAGGGAATTATGATTGGCGCAGTGAAGGGCTGACGAAGTTTGTTATCTGCTTGCAAGAGCAGAACAAGATAATTTCATAAGGAGGTAACCCCATGAAAACCAAGAAACTCGTGGCACTGTTCCTGAGCGTCCTGATGCTGCTGAGCAGCGCATCCGCCCTGGCAGCGGACAAGGAAGATGTGGTTTATAAGGAAGAGGACATTGCCCGCGCCAAGGAGTACACCGATACCCTGGACACCAGCGGCAAGACCTACGACAAGCACCTGACCATTGAGGTCGCCAGCGAAATGCTGGACGCCACCGCGGACTACAACCAGGGCAGCGTCGGCAGCCAGTGGTTTACCGAGCACTTCAACTACGACTTTGACATCCTGGCCATCCCGGACAGCAATGCCAACGATAAGATCCGCACGATGATTAACTCCGGCGATGTGCCCGACGTGCTGCGCTGGAATGGCTTTGACATCAACGAGATCAACTCCTACATCGATCAGGGGCTGTTCTACCGCTTGCCCGATGATTGGAAGGAGCGCTGGCCCAACATTGCCTATACCCAGAGCCTGGTGCCCGTTGCGCAAGCCCTGGAAGAAAAGACCGGCGGCACCTATTCGCTCTTCCGCGTGGTCATGTACCACTATTATCCCGGCGACGTGGTGGTGAATCACGAGTCCGTCTACCTGCGCGAAGACTGGGCCAATGCGGTTGGCTTTGAGATCAAGGATGCCTATACGGCCAGCGAAATCATGGAATATGCGCGCCTGGTGAAGGAACAGGATCCCGGCAACGTGGGCGCCAATCTGATTCCCTTGGCGGGCAACACCGGCTACCTGGCCAATCTGTTCATCCGCGCGACCTATCCGCAGTATGAGCGTATCTACAAGAACGATGCGGGCGAATATGTCTGGGGCTTCTCCGATGAGCAGACGCTGGAAGGCCTGAAGCTGATGAAGCAGGCCTATGACGAGGGCCTGATTAGCCCCGAATTCTATGTGTACAGCGAAGGCGATGCCCTGAATACCTTCCGCGTTTCCGGCGTGGCCGCTGCGGTGGTGAATCCCGGTAGCGTATGCGGCACGGTGCGCGATGGCTTCCTGAACGACCTCAAGCTGGATGAATCCGCATGGCATCAGGCGGCAATCATTGGCGAAGACGGTTACTACCACGACTATGCCAATGACAACTTCTGGGGCGCTACCTACTTCTCTGCGGATATTGACCCCGAAGTATTCGAGCGGTACATGGACATTGTGGACTTCATGGTGTCCGACAACGGTGCTGACCTGCGCTGCAACGGTATGCGCTACATCGACTGGGACTTTGATGCAGATGGCAAGAAGTATGCGCTTTATGACACCACCAAGTACCGCCGCATGAGTGACTCCAACTTCTGGCCCATTTACACGCTGCTGGGCGCCTGCGGTGACGACAATGGCTTTAACCCCGAGCCCGCGGACGCCAGCGAGGAGTCCCTGTTCTATGCCAACCAGCTGAATACTGTTTACGAGGCCAAGCTCAGCCGCCTGACCGACAACAGCATTCTGGAGCGTGATTGGGAAAGCTACGGCTTCAGCAGCGATGCCCAGACGGCCTTGACTGCCATTGATTATCAGAGCCTGGTTGCGAACCTGATTGTGGCGGAGGGCGACCTGGAAGAGAACTGGAAAAAGGTAATTGAAGAGAACGCGTACATTGTTCAGCCCGCGCTGGATGAGCTGAATGAGACTTTTGGACAGGCGAAGTAAAAAAACAAGAAACGACGCCAGCAAGAACGAAACGAATTTTCCCCGTAAATAGCGTGAGCCGGGAATCCATCGGATTCC
>USCR01000011.1 GCA_900553295.1 uncultured Eubacteriales bacterium
AATCCACCGCACATGTCGCTGGATTCGGATTTCACTTGGAGGGCTGCGGCCCTCCAAACCTCTTAAATGGGTTTTTGACAGGAAAGCCCGGCCGCGCCGGCCTTTTCCGCCAGAAAGCAGGTTCAGTCGGCGGTCTGTCCCGATAAGCCCTCAGGCGTGGCGGCCCAGCATGGCCGCGCCGATCATGCCCGCGTCCGCGCCCAGCCGCGCGATCTCCACGCGCGAGTAGGGGAGCGTTTTGAACAAAAGGTAGCGGGGGATGCGCTCGCGCACGGCGTTTAGCAAAAAGTCGCCCGATTTGCTGATGCCTCCGCCCAGCACGATCATCTCCGGGTCCAGGAAGGCGATGATGGTGTAGATGGCCTTGCACAGATAGTCCACGTAGTGGTTAAAGACCTTCATGGCCACGTCGTCCAGCTCCTTGGCCGCGTCAAAGACCATCTTGGCCGTCAGCTTGCTCACGTCGCCGCCGCACAGGTCGTACATGAGGCTGTCGGGGTGCTGCAGCACCATCTGCTTGCCCATGCGGATGACCGCCGTGGCGCTGCAGTAGCGCTCCAGGCAGCCGTAGTTGCCGCAGGAGCAGGGCTCGCCGCCGATGTCCATGGGGATGTGGCCGATCTCGCTGCCCACGCCGTGAAAGCCGCTCCACGGCCGGCCGCCGATCACGATGCCGCCGCCCACGCCCGTGCCCAGCGTCATGAACACGCTGGAATGGCAGCCCGCGCTCACGCCGCAGATGCTCTCGGCAAAGCCGGCCACGGTGGCGTCGTTGTCGATGTAGACGGGCTTGTTGAGGTACTTTTGCAGCTCGGTGCGCAGCGGCACGTCGCTCCATCCCAGGTTGGTGCAGAAGATCACGTGGCCCGTCTTTTCATCGGCCACGCCGGGGATGCCCACGCCGATGGAGGCGATGTCCTTTTCCTCAAAGCCGCCGCGCGCCATCACATCCAGCATGCAGCGGCCCATGTCCGCGATGATGTCCTCGTAGGGGCGGCCCGCCAGCGTGGGGGTTTCGCCCTGGGAGAGAATGGCGCCGCTTTCGTCCACCACGCCGATCTTGATGCCGGTGCCGCCCAGATCAATGCCGATATAGACCATAGAAAAGCCTCCCTGTTGTCTCAGGTATGATTTCCGGAATTCTGCGCGATCAGCTCGTTGAGGCGGCGGTCCAGCTCATGCGCGGCGCTGTAGCCCATGCGCTTGAGGCTGAGGTTGCGCGCGGCCACCTCGATGATGATGGCCAGGTTGCGCCCCGGCCGGACGGGCATGGTCTGGTAGGGCACCTTCACGCCCAGAATGGTCACGGTTTCCTCCGTGAGGCCCAGGCGGTCGTATTCCTTGGAGGAGTCCCACTTTTCCATGTGGATGACCATGTCGATAGACTTGCTGACGATGACCGATCCCACGCCGTACATGGCGCGGATGTCGATGATGCCGATGCCGCGGATCTCCATGAAGTGGCGCACCATCTCCGGCGATTCGCCGATGAGGCGGTCGTCGGCCACGCGGCAGATGTCCACCACGTCGTCGGCGGCCAGCTGATGCCCGCGCTTGACCAGCTCCAGCGCGGCCTCGCTCTTGCCCACGCCGCTTTCGCCCGTGAGCAGAATGCCCACGCCGTAGACGTCCACCAGCACGCCGTGGCGGGTGATGTGCGGGGCCAGCACGCGGTTTAAGTACATGATGGCCTGCAACGAAAACTTGGTGGTTTTGAGCTTGCTCTGAAACACCGGGATGTCATGCGCGCGGGCGATCTCCAGCAGGTCGCGCGGAGGGGTCATGCCCCAGCAGGTGATGATGCAGGGGATGGGATAGCTCATGTACTTTTCCAGCACGGGGCGGCGCATGCGCGATTCCAGCGACTCCAGGTACGTCATCTCCACCTTGCCGATCACCTGCACGCGCTCGTGGGCAAAGTATTCGTAAAATCCGCAGAACTGCATGCCGGGGCGGTTGATGTCGGTCACGTTGATGTCCAGCTGCTTTTTGGTCGTGGGGCCGAGCAGCTCCAGGCCCAGCTTGGTGCGAAAGTCCTCCAGGTCGATCATTCCGGCGCCTCCTTACAGGATGTGCTCCGCCACGAAGCGGGCCACGCCGTCCTCCGTGTTGGGGCGGCAGACGTAGGCCGCCGCCTGGTGCAGCTCGGGGATGGCGTTGGCCATGGCCACGCTGTTGGGGGTGAAGGCCAAAAGGCTCCTGTCGTTGAGGCTGTCGCCAAAGGCCACGGTGCGCTCCGGCACGATGCCGATGCGGTCTGCCAGGCGCAAAAGCGCCTCGCCCTTGGTGGCTCCCGGCGGCTCGGCCTCCAGAAAATAGGGCTTGCTCATGGTGAAGGTGGCCCGGCCCAGAAAACGCTCGTTGGCCAGAGGCATCAGGCGAAGCACGTCCTCCGGCTCGCCCACGCTGAGCACCTTGGGCGTGGCGAAGCTGAGGAACGCGCACAGGTCGCCCACGGCCACGCCCTTCATCCCGGAGGACTGCTTGTAGCGGCGGGCGATGTCGCACTCGGCGGAATAGTAGAAGGCCTCGTCGGTGTAGACCTGCACGTACAGCCCGTTTTGCTCAAGGAAGGCGCAGATCTCGCGCGCCAGCTCCACATCCAGCGTCAGCTGCTCGATCAGGCGGTGATCCGCCCCCACGATCTCCGACCCGTTGCCCCCGATGTAGGGCAGACCCGTATCCAGCTTCGCCAGAAAGGGATACATGCTGGCGTGCGTGCGGCCGCTGCAGGGAATCAGGCGGATGCCGCGGCGCTTGACCTCGGCCATCACCTCGATGGTATAGGCGCTCAGCTGGCCGCTGCCGTCCAGCAGGGTATCGTCCAGATCGGTCACGATGGTGTCGATGGTCATGGGGTTCCTCCTTCTTCGGTAGAGCGGCGGGCCTGAAAAAAGCGCCTGAGAAGGGCGGCGGCCTCCTCCTCCATCAGCCCGCCCACGCAGGGCAGCCGGTGATAGAACGCGGGATCGCCGGGCAGGGCGTACACGCTTTCGCAGCAGCCCTGACGCGCGTCGCGCGCACCGAAATAGCAGCGGTCCAGGCAGGCCATCACCATGGCCCCGGCGCACATGGGGCAGGGCTCCAGCGTCACATACAGGGTGCAGCCGGTCAGCCGCCGCGCGCCCAATACGCGCGCCGCCTCGCGGATGGCCAGCAGCTCGGCATGGGCGGTGGGGTCGCCGGTCTGCTCGCGCAGGTTGTGCGCGCGGGCCACGGGCCGGCCGTCCTTCGCCACGACCGCGCCCACGGGCACCTCGCCCTCGCGGAAGGCGGCCCCGGCCTCCTCCAGCGCCAGCCGCATCAGGGATTCATGCGGGGTCATACGGCGGCGGCCTGCCCGGCAGCAGCGGTGCGGGCGCTGTTGACCTGATCGGCCTCCTTGAAGGTGGGCACCAGCTCATGCAGGCAGGCCAGCATATCGCCGCCCTCGTCCAGGCAGCGCTTCAGGCGGGCCAGCATGGCGTCCAGCGTGGGCTTGTCCACCAGCTCGGGCTTGGCCACGAAAATCTTTTCGCTCTCCGTCTTGGCGATGCCCTCGCCCGCGAGCAGCAGCTCCTCGTAGAGCTTCTCGCCCGGGCGCAGGCCCACGTATACGATCTCCACCTTGCGGCCGTCGTGCGGGGCGTAGAGCTGGATCATGCGCTCGGCCAGCTCGCGGATCTTTACCGGTTTGCCCATATCCAGCACAAACAGTTCCCCGCCCTTGGCGATGGACGCGGCCTGCAGCACCAGGCTGGCCGCCTCCGGGATGGTCATGAAGTACCGGATGATGTCCGGATGGGTCAGCGTAACCGGGCCGCCCGCGCGAATCTGCCGCTCAAACAGTGGCACCACACTGCCGTTGGAGCCCAGCACGTTGCCAAAGCGCACAGCGGTAAACTGGGTTTTCCCCCGTGCCTGAAGCGCCTCAATGATAATCTCCGCCATGCGTTTGGAGGCACCCATAATATTGGTGGGGTTAACGGCCTTATCCGTGGAGATCATCACAAAGCGTTTTACCCCATGCTCCAGGGAGCACTGTGCCACATTCAGCGTGCCAAACACGTTGTTGATAACAGCCTGTTCGGGGCTGTCCTCCATCAGGGGAACGTGCTTATGCGCCGCCGCATGGATCACGATCTCCGGCTGAAATTCGGAAAAGATACGGTCAAGGGTAGCCTTATCCCGTATGGAGCCCACCCGAAGCTCCACGGTATTGCGGGTCAACGCACCATATTTTTCCTGAAGTTCAAAAAACAAATCATAAATGTAGTTTTCGCTGATGTCGTACAGCACCAGCTTAGCCGGGGTAAAGCTCATGATCTGCCGGCAAAGTTCCGAACCAATGGAACCGCCACCGCCGGTAACCAGCACCCGCTTCCCGGCAAAATACGCTTCTACTTCCGTCATGTCCAGGTGTTTTTCCGCCCGGCCCAGCAGATCGCCGATGTTCACCTCCCGCACGCGGCCCAGGGCAGGCGCGCCGGTGTTCACATCCCGCAGGGTGGAAACCATGCGCACGTGGCAGCCCGTATCAATGCAGCGGTGAATCAGCTCCGAGAGGTCGCCATTGGGGGTGGCAATGGCAATGATAATCTCATCCACCCGATATTGCTGGACATACTCCCCTACCTTGTGGGTGTCCATCAGCACGGGTACGCGCCCCAGGGCCGCCCCGCGCTTGGCTTCGTTATCGTCCACAGCCAGCACCGCGGTGCAGTCGCCATAGCGCCCTGCCTGGATCTCACGAATCACCTGGGCCCCGGCCCAGCCGGCACCCACCACCATAACGCGCTTTCCCCGGCTGCGGCGTCTGGGTAAAATGCCCACGCCTCCCTGCCCAATGATGCGCAGGCTGAACCGGCTGCCGCCCACCAGCAACAGCAGCAGCAACCAATGCACCAGGTATACTGGCCGCGGCATCAGAAACACATTCGGTTCACTTTGAATGGTATAGCACACCAGCGAAAAAAGGTAGGTAGTGCCGGATGCCAGCAGTGCGCCCGTGGCAATCTGCACCAATGCCTCCACGCTGGCATAGCGCATGAGGGTTTTGTACAGCCCCACCGCATAAAAAAATCCCACCGTAAGCACCGCCAGTATGGGTGCGATGTGCCACACATGCACAATATGGGCCTGCGGCGCCTCCATGTCATAATAGATTTGCAGCGCCATCATCATGGCCGCGACGGTTAGAAACGCATCCAAAAGCATCAGCAGCGCCGTATGCCACGCCGGGCCATGCTTGGACTGTTTATGCTCACACATACCTTATGTACCTCCAGGCCCGATTGCTGGGCATATAGAACGTGTTTTATTGTATCACGTTCCGCCCATGAATTCAAACCTTGGGAAAAGCTTTCTGCGCTTCCACGCCCAGCGGGAAAATCCAATAAAAAAGGGCATTTTTCCCCTTGACAAGGGGCACTCCCGACTCTTACAATGGGAGTTGGTTTGTATTGCACGTTTACCAAAGGCAAAGGAGCGTTATCATGTCAGCGAAGTACGTTTTCGTAACCGGCGGCGTAGTCTCCTCCCTGGGTAAGGGGATCACCGCGGCCTCCCTGGGCCGTTTGCTGAAAGCCCGCGGCTACAAGATTTCCATGCAAAAGTGCGATCCCTACTACAACGTAGATCCCGGCCTGCTCAGCCCGCTTCAGCACGGTGAAGCCTTTATCACCGACGACGGCGTTGCCGCCGACCTGGACCTGGGCCACTATGAGCGCTTCATTGATGAAAACCTGCGGGGCGAAGCCAGCGTGACCACGGGCAAAATCCACAAGCGCATCATGGAAAAGGAACTGCGTGGGGATTACAAGGGTGGCACGGTTCAAGTGATTCCCCATGTAACCAACGAAATCAAGGCCCGCATCCGTGCGGCTGCCGAGAACAGCGGCGCGGATATTGCCATCATCGAAATCGGCGGCACGGTGGGTGACATGGAATCCTCCCCCTATCTGGAGGCCATCCGTCAGCTCAAGTGGGAGCTGGGTCCCCATGATACCTGCTTTATCCACGTGACACTGCTGCCCTACATTTCCGTGGCCGGTGAAATGAAAACCAAGCCCACCCAGCACAGCGTCAAGGCCCTGCGCTCCATCGGCATCCAGCCCGACGTGATCGTGTGCCGCACGGAAATTCCCATCACTACAGAAGCCAAGGACAAGATTGCCCTTTTCTGCAACGTAAAGACCGGCAACGTGGTGCAAAACGCAGACGCTCCTACCCTGTATGAAGTTCCCCTGATGCTGGAAAAAGAGGGCCTGGCGGACATCGTTTGCCGGGAACTGCATCTCCAGCCCGACCATGTGGATCTGAGCGACTGGAAAGAGATTGCCCAGCGCTACCTCACACCCACCCGGACGGTGAAAATTGCCCTGGTCGGCAAGTATGTGGAGCTTCACGATGCCTATCTGTCCGTTGCTGAAGCGCTTACGCATGCTGCCATCGCCCATCATGTGGAAGTGAAGCTCTCCTGGTTAAGCAGTGAGGAGATTTCCTCCGCCAATGCGGAAGGCCAGCTGCAGGGCTATGACGGCATCATCGCTCCTGGCGGCTATGGCGACCGTGGCGCGGAAGGCATTGTGGCCGCAGCTTCCTACGCGCGCACCCACAAGATCCCCTTCTTCGCCATTGGCTACGGCATGCAGCTGAGCGTGGTGGCCGCGGTGCGGGATCTGCTGGGCATCAGCGACGCAAATTCCACCGAGGTGGACCCCCTTACCGCCCACCCCGTGGTGCGGATTCCCCAGGAGCGGGTGACGGTGAACGACAGCCGTCAGGCCGCACGTATGGGGCGGCAAACCGTGCTGCTTCACCCCGGCCTGGTGCGGGATATCTATGGTGCGGATGAAATTTCCGAGCGCCACGGGAACCGCTATGAGGTGGACGTCTCCATTACGGATACGCTTACGGAAAAGGGCCTGCGCTTCACCGGCTTCAGCGCGGAAGGCCATTTCCCCGAGGTGTTTGAAATGCAGGATCATCCCTTCTATGTGGGTGTAATTTATCATCCTGAATTCATTTCCCGGCCCAATAAGGCGCATCCCCTGTTCGTGTCCTTCCTGGGCGCTGCACTGAAATAAACAAAAAAATATCCACGGCAGCCGTATTGCTGCCGGGGATATTTTTATACACGCTCACGTTGTGCCTTCTCCATCTTTTCCATCCGGTTTTTTCCCCAGGAGGCCCCCGGTCATTTCGTTGACATTGCGGCCCACCTTATGCATCATTCCCTTGCCGCTGCCCGTGGCCAGAAAACCGTAAACCACCAGCCCAACCACCAGGATGCCCACAACCCACGCAATGCCCGTGCCTGCCCCCGCGTCGCTCTGCGCGGCACCCTCCGTGGCCCCGCCTTTAATGGCCGCAGCATTGCTGCTTTGGCTGGCATCCGAAGCGCCCGCAGAACCGACAATGCCGCCGTATATGGCCCGGTACACCACATCGCCCAGCATGGGCATGGAGGTCAGGACACGCTCCTTGGATAGGGTATAGGTTCCGCACTCAAATAGCAGCGCCCGGGGATAAAGGTCCTGATTATACGCCCCTTTCCCCATATAGATGTCCTTGATGAGCCCCGGATAGACCTTGTCCGCCACCGCCTTCACCATGGCGGCAAAGTCCTTGTTGCTCTCCATGTTCTGATTGCCGCGCCCCACCAGGATGCGGATCTTGCTTGCCTCTTTGCTGCCGATGGTCACAGCATATTCGTCAGGGTCCTTGATGCCGTCCCGATGAATATCAAAGATCGCGTCGGGTCCGCTTTTCAGCAGCTGCACAGCCGTCTGCCGGCTCCGCCTGTATGCCCCGGCATCATGGGGATGATGCAGCTCATCGGAAACCTCCGTCTCGGCGCCTTTCTCCTCCAGGGCGTCCGCCAGCGCGTGGGCTATCTCATAGATGGATCCGCGTTCCTCATCGCTGTATGTGCCGTCGGAAGGGGAATAGCTTTCGTCGGAATGCGTGCAGTACAGCGCCAGCAGCCGCCGGTCCCCCAAGGCGCTTACCGGCATCGCCGATGCCATATCCAGCCAGGAAACATCCGGCAGTTCAAACATGCCGGTATACTTCGCTTCCGCCCGGCCCTGGGTAACCTGGGTTACCTCATATTGCCGGTTATCTCCTGCGATATATATATCCCCGATTTCCGGCTCCTCTCCCACAGCTGTCAGATAGGTACCCTCCGGCGTAAAAAGCTGCCATTCTTGTTCCTCCGCGGACGATGCAGCCGTAAACGTCAGGCACGCCAGTGCCAGCAACGCCACTGCCCATATTTTTTTCATTGTGCTCGCTCCTTCCCGGTGGTGGGATGTGGGTCCGGCTTTTTCCCCCGCTGAATTCGTTCCAGAATTTCACCCACGGCCTCCGCCAGCAGCACTGCCAAAATACCGCTGATCACCACGCTGTCCACCAGTCCCGCACCGCCCAGCGTCAGGCGCTGTTGAATACCCTGGCTCCACAGCACCAGCGCGTTCACCACATCCGCCAGCATCACGCCCACCACGCCACAGATGAATGCGCCCCGGCGGCTGCGGCCAAGGACGTAGGCAATAAGGCCTCCGCTGACGCCATAAAGCAGATTGGGATCAATCCACATCTGCTCCGGCTCATCCGGTAAAAATACAGATAGGGCATAAACGGCGGCCGCCGTCAATACCGTACCCACCAGCGTCCGGCCCACTTCTTTTCCGTCTCCACAGGTGAAAAGAAGATAGATGCATACCCCCAGCGGAATCACCGCGCCGCCCAAGTTCAGCGACACCTGGCCCAGTTCCACATTGGGCAACAGCGTGCCCACAAACATGGCCGCCACCAGCAGCAGCGCTTGCCGGTCCGTCAATCGCATGCGGTCCAGCACACGCTGTGCAACACCGAAAAAGACCAGAACGGCCACTACCGTTAACACCAGCATTCCAGTCGACATTGCAGCCTCCCGAGCATTCAAGGATAGGTTCAAGCCCTATCTTGCCCCCATGGCGAAATCTCATACCTTTTTTCCTGGAAAAGCAAACGGTGCATCCTGCCGGTAAAGCAAAAGCATCAAAAAGACATACTGGCTTTGCTTTTTCTTTGTTTATTTTTTCTTTTTTCTGTAAAAATCCTGATTTTATAGAAATTTTTTCATGGTGCAGGGGCCCGGTTCCGTTATAAAAGAACGCCTATTTTGTAAATTTCCCCGTTGAATTCAACCGATTTCAGAGCGAAAATTTCGCCCTTTCTACCAATTTTATGGAAACCAACGAGGGGGATATCTCTTGACGTGATTAGAAAAAATTGATAAAATGCCAATACGCAATATTTCCCTTCTTTCCGTTTATGTGGAATATTTCATCTGCTGGAGGCGGCCTGTATGAACGTTTATCAAGAGCTCATTTTTTCGTATCTCGAAGAAGACAACACTCAGCGCGCTTATTTTCGCGTAAAGCCTTTGTTGGCAACATCAGGAGATATTCGACAAGAGGCCCAAGCCGCCTGGGCCGACGAAGGAGCCCTGCGAATTGTACCGGACCGTGCTGAGCAATACCATTTCAAGGACCGCATGCGTACCCTTGGCTCCTATTGCGTCATGGATCTGACGCACACCACTGAGGAAGCCAACAAAATCCGGACCAACAAAAATTATAACCCAGCCAAGGGCGAAAGGAACCAATACATTCTCTTCTCCGACGCTGTCCAGCCCTTGCCCAACCACAGCTTTTTTCACGTGCTGGACGGTACCGCGGAGCAGGCCAGCGAATTGGCCAAGCAAGCGATAACGCCGCTGTTCTACCTAAGGGACGGAGATACGCTGTATGGCCCCGTAAACCGTGACCAGGTGAAAGAGGTAACCCCCGCGGCCCCGGCGGAGGGCACGTTGTATACCCTGGAGTGTCCCGATGGGGTTACCCGCACACTTTTCTGTCTGCCGCAGGCCGCTCCTGCCAGTGAAGTGGCCGCCCATGCTGAGGCGAAGGAAGAACCGCTGGCTATCGGCTGTAAATTGCACATTCTGGATGAAAGCAAAGACTTTGACGCGCAGCTTTCCGACATTGCGCAGCCCCTGAGCGCAGGCGCAAACCTGCTGGCTGCCCCTGCCCATCGGCCGGTAGCACCGCGGCCGGTACCCAGCGCGCAGCTCTCCGGCACGCCGTTGATGCGCAGCAGTTTCCGCGCCGCAACGCCCAAGCCCAAGAATCAGCTGCAGGAAGTGGTCTCTGCCCAATGGCGTGCCGCACGCTATGAACCGCCGGCGGCTTCGCTTCCCGCGGGGGCGACGCTGCACCCGGTGGAAAATCCCGTGGAAGAGGCCTGCCGTTGCCTTACGCAGGCCTGGAAGCTACCGGAGGCACAGCAGCAGCTGCTGGATCACGTGCTTTCTCTGCCCGGCATGGGGCAACGCCTTACCGCCCTGCGCGTGGGGGAAAACGCCAGCGGCGAAACGCCCCTGCAAGCTGTGCTCACCGCCCGGTTACAGGATCTGGAGGCGGAACGCCTTTCCGCGCTGGTGGAGCTGGACAAGGCCAAGGCAGACCTAGAGCAGTTCCGCAAGACGCAGCTGGAACAGCTGCGCACGCAAAAGGCGCAGGATCTGGAAGCGCTGGAGCGCGAGGAAAGCGCTCGCCGCGCATCCGCGGAAGCGTTGCAGCAACAGCTGACGGCGCTTACCGCGCAGCGGGATGCCCTGCAGGCCCAGGTGGATCATTTACAGCAGGAAGAACTCCCGCAAACCCTGGCGGAGGCCATGGCCAAGGCGCAGCTCACCGCCCCCATGAGTGGTACGCCACTGCGGCTTTGCCCCGTTCCCGGCGAAACGGTAACGCCGGAAGCGCTGCTTCAGCGGCTGATCCAGGGGCTGAACGATGCCGGTTGTCCCTTGGCCCAGGAGGATGCCGTTACCCTGCTAACATTGCTGGCCTGTTTTCCGCGCTTTGGCGTTATTTGCCCGCAGTTTGCACCAGCCGTGGAATTTTTGCACACTTGTTTTGCTTCCTGTGGTTGGTCCTCCGGTCTAAAAGTACAGGAGAATGCGGATCAGCATCCGGTACTCTCTACCCCACCGGCGGGCGCTACCCCGGCTGCGGTTATCTCACCGCTGTTGCTTCCTGCTTTGGAGCGGCCCCTGCATACTATCCTGCTGGGCAAGAATGCGGCATATTTCTGCCGTTCTTCCGCATGGGAGATGTCCCCCTGGCCGCTTTGGTATTTGCCACAGCTCCCCGTATATGACGGCACCAAGATCGCCTGCGTACTGCCTCCCATTAGTGCGGCCACCCTGGATGCATTCGCTGCCCAGTCCGGTGCCACGGAGGCGGAGGTGGATGGTTGCCTCCAGCCCATCGTTACGGCATTGGAACCGGTGGGCATCCTGACTGGCGGAATGCTTGCCGACATGAAGCGCTTTATCCGTGCTGCCTCCGCGTTGATGTCCGGTGGTCTGGCCCCGGCCATGGATCGTGGTCTTGCGCTGTGGCTGGGCGCGGTGGCACAGGGAAGCAATCGCATTTCCGCATTGCTGGGCAGCCTGGTGGGCGAATATCCGCTCACGGCATCGCTGTTACGCAAATAAAGAAAACTCCACACATCACAAAGGCCATGGAAACGGTGGTTGAAGCCGCTTCCATGGCCTTTGCTTGTATGGAGGATAGGGAGGTGACATTCCCGAAGGAATGTCGGGAAAAAGGAGATTGCTCTCAGGGGGCCGGTGGCTTGCCTTCCTGATTGCAAGTACACTATATCGAAGAAATGTGAACATGATTTGAACTTGAGATGAACATTTCGCTATTTTTTTCGACCTTTTTTACCGCTGCGCGTTCAACTCGTTGCGCTCCATGCGAAGATCGTTGATAAGCCCCGCCATGGCTTGATCCGCCTGCGCCATGAGGTTATCCAGATAGTCAAAGGTGTTTCTGCGCACGTTGGCCAGCTGCGCCTGCGCATTCTCCTGCATTTCCTTCACTTCCACGCGGGCACGGCGCACAATCTCCTCCTTGGAAACCAGGGCGGCCGCATGCCGCTGCGCCTCTTCCACGATACGCATGGCTTCTGCCCGTCCGGCCTCCACGCAGGACTTGGCTTCCTCCTCGCTCTTGCGCTGATTCTCCGCCGCGGCAGCGGCGGCGGCGGATGCCACGCTGGCCGCCTTCTGCTGGGCTTCCTCCTCGGTTTTCTTGGCGGAGGCCAGAATCTGCTGGGCCTTTTGGTTTGCCTCGTTCACCTTTACGCGGCATTCCTCCTCCACCTGCTCCTGATGGGCGTCCAGGGTTTTCAGGCTCTCATGCGCCTGACGGACCGCCTCGGGCAAGCTATGCTCCAGTTCATTGAGCTTGTCCAGCATGCTCTGGCGATCCACCACGCATGCATTGCCGCTGATAAAAGCACGGCGGCTGCCGATAATCAATTCCTGTAGCTCATGCACCAAGTTGATGCAAAGCGCAACTTCCGACCGGTTCTGCCTGGACGCCATGTCCTCTGCCTCCTTTTACTCCACATGCCTGTTGGCAAAGAATGCCCGTACCCTGGGGACAACCTCCGCGGGTAAAAACGGCGCAAAATCCCCATCAAAGGCCGCCAGTTCCCGCACCACAGAAGAGCTGATGTATGCGTGCTCCGGCAAGGTCATCATGAACAGTGTTTCCACCGTGGGCAAAATCTGGTGATTGACCTGCGCCATCTGGAACTCGCTTTCAAAGTCGCTGACCGCCCGGAGCCCGCGGACCACCACCTGCGCACCGCATTTCCGGCAGTAATCAACCAACAGCCCGTCAAAGCTGTCCACCTGCACCTGGGGAATGGCGGCGCAGGCATCCCGTATCATCGCCAAGCGATCCTCCAGGGCAAAGCAGCCCCGCTTGGCCGGATTATGCAGCACTGCCACAATCACCCGGTCAAAGAGCGCCGCGCTGCGCCGGATAATGTCCATATGCCCCACGGTCACGGGGTCAAAGCTGCCGGGATAAACGCAGATCCGCTCCATTCCTTACGCTTCCCCTTTCATGCGGAACATATGAATGCCCGCATAGCCGTATTTTCGCTGATCGACCATCAGGAAGCCTTCCCCCACCTGGGGTGGATGCCCAGCCTGGTGCTCCACAATCACCAAGGAGTCCGCATCAATCAAGCCGCCTGTACGCAACGCCTCAAAAACAGCCGTCAAGTCTTCCATGGCATAAGGCGGGTCCAGAAATACCAGCTGAAAGCTCCGGCCTTCCGCGGATAATTTGCGCACCGTCTCCCGCCAGTCCGCCTGAAGCACCCGGGCGCGCTGTGAAAAGCCCAGGGCTTCCACGTTCTGGCGCTCCACCCGCACAGCCCGGGCATCGCAGTCCGCCAGCACAGCTTCCGCCGCGCCGCGGCTGAGCGCCTCCAGCGCCAGGGCGCCGCTTCCCGCAAAGAGATCCAGCACCCGCGCCCCAGGACATTGCCATTGCAAAATATTGAACAGGTTTTCCCGCACCCGGTCCAGGGTTGGGCGTGTGTCCCGTCCCTCCGGCGCCAGGATGGTCCGGGAGCGGGCTTCCCCCGCTATGATACGCATGCCTCTTTCCTCCGCGTCAGTTCAGCTGCTCCGGCCCACGGGCACGGCGCTGCTGCTTTTTCTTTTCCTTGCGCTTGTATTTGCGGTTGGCCGCGGCAATGCTGGAATGCACCTGGGTGCGCGCCTGCACGCCACGGGTATAGCCGATTCCATGGAATACCGCGGGGATCAGCGCCACCAGCGGGCTCAAGCGCTCCAGCGTCAGCAGGGCCGCTGAATCCGACGTCCCCACAATGCTTACCAACGGCATCATCATCGCGCGAACAATCAGCCGCAGCACGCTCTCCACGCCCATGGGATCAGTTACGCTGTAATAGGCAAGCGCATTGCCGATATCACTGCGGCGGGTATAGGGCTCCAGCCAGTTGGGCAGCGCGCTAAGGCCATAAAACTGCTGCTGCGCGATAACCGCCAGCACCAGTGCGCACAGGAAAAATGGCAGCGAGCCCAGCAGGCCGGTCACAAACCCTTTCAAGGGGTGGTAGCAGGCCTTCAGATCCCCGGCGTCCACAGGTTTTCCCTCAGCCTTGCGCTGGTACATGATTTCCCCACTGTTCACCGCCGTTGCTCCCTTGGACATGCCGCTCAGGAAGAACAGCGCATACACAGCCACCATGACCAGACCATTGGTGACAATCCGCAGGAACAGGCTGTCCCACAGCATCATGGAACACAGCAGCAAATAGGCCAGCAGCATCAGCAGCATGCCGCCAAAAAAGGTAAGCGCCGCCTTGGCCGTAGTACCGTCCACCGGCGAGCCCGTCAGAAAAGGTTTCTTTACGATCTTTGGTTTTTTCTTGGTCTTCTTGTTCTCCATAACGGCGTTACCTCGCTTTTGTCAAAATATGAATTTCCCGGGCCGTCACCCATCCGTCCAGGGGCTCGTCCCAGTCCGTGGTGGGAACCCGTTCCACTACCTGATAGCATAGCGCCACGCCCAATGCCACGCCCTTTCGTGTCCGCAGCGCCCGGTCATAATAGCCGCCGCCCTTACCCAGGCGGCATCCCCGGCCATCCACCGCTTCCAGGGGCGTCAGGATCAGCTGCGCCTCCTCCAGGGCAGCCTCCGGGGCGTCTTGCGCAGGTTCACGTATGCCGAAAGTGCCGGCAACCAGCGTATCCAGGTCCGTGACCCTGTAAAAGCGCATCTCCCCATCCGCAATTCGGGGCAGAAGCAGCTTCTTGTGCTGGGCAAGGGCATAATGCAGCAGCGGCGTAACGTCTGCTTCGTGGCCCATGGCCATATAAGCTGCCAAGTACGTGGCCTGACGGTATGCCGGCCAACCCAGCAGGCGTTCACAGATCAAGGAACTCTCTCGGGCAATGGTTCCCCGCTCCGGCCGAAGACTGCGCAGTTGCCGGCGCAGGGCGGCCTTTTCCTCATTCTTCATGGAGCCACACCCTGGGCACACGGCTGGTGGGGGCCAGAAGGACTTCATAGCTGATGGTACCCGCCCAGGACGCCAGCTCCTCGGCAGTAATGCGTTCACCACCCTGCTCCCCCAGCAGCACCACCTGATCCCCGGCCTTTACCCCGGGAATGTGCGTCACATCGGCCATGAGCTGATCCATGCACACGCGCCCCAGAATGGGTGCGCGCTTTCCACCGATGAGTACCGCGCCCCTGCCGGAAATGGCCCGGTGATAGCCATCACCATAGCCCACGGCTACGGTGGCCACCCGCATGGGCTTGTCCGCCCGGAAGGTACGGCCATAGCTAACCGTGTCCCCGGCAGAGAGCTCCTTCACATAGGTAACCTCCGTATACCAGCGCATAACCGGCAACAGCGGCAGCGACTCGGGCACAGGAGCATAACCATACATGGAGATTCCCATGCGGACCATGTCCAGGTGCGTTGCCGCATAGCGATGAATGGCCGCGCTGTTGGCCGCGTGGCGCACGATGCCCCGCGGCAGCAGGGCTGTCAACGCCTCGAACCGCTGAAATTGCTCCTGGGTAAACGCCGCATCCGCTCCGTCTGCGTCGGCAAAGTGGGTGAAGGCGCCGGTCAGATGCACCAGAGGTTCATCCTCCAGCGCTGCCAGTACATCCTGCACCTCCGCAGCATTCCGCGCACCGATACGGCCCATGCCGGTGTCCAGCTTCAAGTGTACGCTGGCTTCCCGGTTCTGGGCACGGCATGCCGCACCCACGCTCTTTACCATGGCGGGATCGCACACGGTAAGCGTCAGCCCCAGCGCCACGCCTCCCTGCGCCTCTCGCGGACTGGTGGCGCCCAGCACCAGGACAGGCGCATCCACGCCCGCCTGCCGGAGGGTTTCTCCCTCCTCCACCAGCGCCACCGCCAGTGCCTCGGCCCCGGCCGACAGCGCTGCCCGGGCAACCTGTACCATTCCATGGCCATAGGCGTCAGATTTTACCACCGCCATCAGGCGGGCATCCTTCGCGGTTGCCTTACGGAGCTGGCGCACGTTATGCCGCAGTGCATCCAGGTCGATTTCCCGGTAGTTTGCGCGATATTGCATACTTCAGCCCTCTTTGCATGGCATTACGATTTGTATTATACAACAAAACCACGGGAACGAAAAGGGCGGATTTTTCTTTTCCCGCTTCTTTCCCGTGGCTGAGGCTAGCGGCTCAAGGCCACAGCCCCAAGAATGCACAGGCACAACGCCCCCAGCAGGAGATAGCCTACCCCCACAATTCCCTGAAAGCCGGCCATGGCAATGCCCCCTACGCCCGCAAGCGTCACCCCCTCCCGCCACGCCAGCCCGGGCGGAAGCATCTCCCGCAGCCCCTGGAAAACGGCAAGCAGCGTGGTAAGGATGGCCAGATACAGCGCCGTGGCGCCCAGGACGAAGCCAGGTTTCCCCAGGGCAGAAAAAAGCGCAACCATGGGCAGGGGATGATGCCATAGGGCAGGGAAACGCAGCAGCAATCCGTTCCCCAGCGTCAGCAAAAGCGCCAGCAGCGCTGCGGCCCAGACCGGGGCACGGGAAAGTTCCGCCCGGCGGCAGATCAGCGGCGCGGCAAAGGCCAGGTTGAATCCGCCCCAGCAAATCCCCCGAGCGCACGCCTCCAGCCCTGGTGGAACCGCTGAAACTACCCGCAGGGAAAAGCTCTGCTCCACAGGAAGCAGCCAGCACAGCCCCATGAGCACGGTCAAGACCACCATCAGCAAACCGGAGAGCACGGTCAGCGCCGGAATTTTTCCCCGGGACAGCAGCCAGCACAGGGCCATGGTGCCCACACCGCCCAGCCATTCCGCCCCATGCAGGGGTATCGTCAATTTTGCAAGCTCCGCCGCGCCTGCTGTCATAGCTCCGCCCGTGGTAAAAAGCAGCAGCAAAAAAGCGCCCTGGGGCAGCCACCCCAGCGCGCCGGGAAAGCACTCCGCCAGTTTTTTTTTGCTCCGCCGTGCACAGCCGGAAGCCAGCGCGCCCCCCAATAGCGCAATCGTCCCCGTCCCGGCCGCGATACCCAGCCAGCTCCACAAGCCGAACCGGCTGAAAAAAGCTGCCACTTCCCGCCCCGTGGCAAAGCCCGCGCCAATCATCGCGCCGCACAATTCCAGCGCGGCAAAGCACGTTTTCCGTTTCTGCACAGGATCGCCTCCTGCCACAGCCTATGTACGGAGCGGAAAGCACATGCAAACATGTACGAAGGGGGCTTATTTTTCCAGAAGCGGTGCATACTGTTCTGGGAGGGATGGAAGATGGAGGAAAAATATTGGCAGGAAGTTCCCGAAGCGCAATACCCGGTTCTGCGGGGCCAGCAGAAATGTGACGTGGCCATCGTGGGAGGCGGTCTGGTGGGGGTAACGCTGGCATGGATGCTCACGCGGCAAGGGGTACATACCGCGCTGGTGGAAGCCAAAACCCTGGGCTGCGGCGCTGCATCAGGCTGTACGGGCAAGGTTACCGCGCAGCTGGAGGAAACCTATGAGCGTGTCATGCGTGCCCAAGGGCACGAAGCCGCGCAGCTGCTGTGCGAAATGCAGCGGGATGCGGTGAAGGGCGTTGTCGCCCTGGCCAAGGGAACGGGCACCCCGATGGGTCTGGCTTCCCAGACGGTGCACGTCTCCGCGCTTGCGCCCGATCAGGTCCCTGCCGTGGAAAGTTTGCTACGGCTGGAGCAGAGCATTGGGCTGCCCGTTGCCTGGGAAACGGATCACGGCGACTGTCCTGTCCCCAGCTACGCTGCGATCCGCCTGGAACGCCAGGCGCTGCTGGAACCGTTGGCATATCTGCATGCCTTGGCTGCCCAGGCGTCGGAAGGGGGCTGCGCCATTTTTACCAATTCCCCGGTGACTTCCCTGGAGCCACAGCTGGTCCTCACCCGCTCGGGCAGCCTCAGGGCGCAGATCATTGTTCTTTGCACGGGCACACCTATTCATATGAAGCAGCTGCCCCTACTGGCCATGCTGGAGCAGCGCACCGCCATGCTGGCGATACTGGAAGGCACGCCCACCTTTACGGGGAGCTATCTGGAATACCGCAGCGAAGGCGTTACCCTGCGCCCCGTTCCCGGCGGCGCGCTGGTGGTCGGGGATTTGGGCATCACCGGCAGCAAGTGCCTGCGCACCCAGGCGGATGCGTTTACCAAAGCATGGCGGCAGTTTTTTCCCGACGCACGCTTGACCGGCAGCTGGGTGCGGCAGGACGTTTACAGCCGGGACGGCATGCCCCTGGTTGGCCCCTTGGAGAAGCGCGACAGTCACCTGCTGGTTGCCACGGGCTTGAGCGGCTGGGGCCTGACCGGCAGCTATCTGGCGGCCCGCTTGCTCTGCCGGAACATTCTGGGGCGTTCACAGCCCGAAGCGCGTTTTTTCCTGCCTCACCGCAGCTATGCCAAGAAATTTGCCGTGATGCTCCCGGGTGCCCTGCGGGAAGCGGGCGCCATGGCCGCCATGGTCTTTCACCGAGACATGCCCAAGTGCACGCACATGGGCTGCCGCCTGCGCTATTTCCCTCAGGCGCAGCGCTGGGAATGCCCCTGCCACGGCTCGGCCTTCTCCATTCTGGGAGAGGTGCGCGCCGCGCCCGCCGCCGAGGACGCGTCCATCAGCCCCCGGCAGCGGCGCCAGCGCTGATGCGCTAAGACGGCCCAAAGCCTCGGGAGGGAAGCTGCCTGTGCTACGTTCCTGGGCACAAGACGGCTTTGCCAGTTTCGCGGTTTGTTGATATTGCTTGCAGCATCCATTCCTTCTAGGCGGGGTGTAGTTTACACTTTGGGTACACGCTGAGCGTTCGCGTGCCTTCAGGGCGTGAAAATGGAGAGGGCAGTTTCCTCCTCCTTGGTGCTGCTGCCAAAGAGGCCGTTCCAAAACCGTTCCAGCATACCCTCCGTCTGGGGCAGTGCCGCCCGGGCGACCTGCACGCTCTGCACGCCTTCCAGCAGAATACCGTTTTGCAGCAGCTCCGCGTGCACGGGGATCACCCGGTACGTGTAGGTTACGCCCGGTTGCGCCCGGGTATCGGTATAGTACAGGGTTTCGCCGGTGGAGCCATACAGTTCCGTGAGCACAAAGCTCTCCCCGGCCGCGTCCCGCTGAACCCGATACACGGCGTTGTCCCCGGCTTCAATGACCAGGAGCGGATAGCCGTCCTCGTTATGCGTAACGGTAAAGGACTTTGCGGAACGAGGTGCGCTCCATACGTCGCTGTACTGGGTAGGTTGCGTACCCGCCGCAAAGATTTCGCTGATACGGTATGCGCTGGGCGTCAGGTCCGAGGCCAGCATGGCCTGCCCTCGCCATTCAATGGATTTCTTGTCAATTTCCGCAGTGACCAATCCCTCCGGGCGGGCGAAGGTTGGCTTTTCCCGGCTGCTATACCAGCTCTTGAAAAAGTCCCGGCATAGGGCGGCAGGATAGTCGCCGCCGCTGATCCACCCGGCCAGGCGGTGGCTGCTATCGGGATTGTCAAAGCCCATCCAGGTGGCCATGGACACTTCCGCGGTATAAGCCGCCATCCAAACGTCCCGGTTGCCACCACCGGTCATGTTCACGGTGCCGGTTTTCCCCGCCACCTGTACCCCCGCCCCGGACAGCTTGGCACCGGTGCCCGAGGTGGTCACGGTGCGGAGCATATCGGTCATCAGGTACGCAGACTGTGCCGAGAGAACCCGGGTACCGCTATCCTGATGCTGATAGATGATCCGCCCGTCCAGGTCGGTGATTTTTTCAATAAAGTAGGGTTCATGGTACACCCCGCCATTGGCAAAGGGGCTGTACGCCGCAGCCAGGATCACCGGGGAAACGCCGTAGGTCATGGAGCCCAACGCCAGGGAGAGGTTTCCATCCCTGGCATCCAGGGGAATACCCACGCTGCTGAGATAATCCATGCCTGCCTGAATGCCGATCTGGTTCAGCAGTGCCACCGCGCACACGTTCAAGCTGTTTTTCAGCGCCGTGCGGATGGTCACCGGCCCATAATAGGCATAGCCGCTGTTCCGGGGCGTATAGCCACCGAAATTGGTGGGCTCGTCCTGGAGTACGCTGGCCGGCGTATAGCCATAGGTCTGAATGGCCGGAGCATACACCACCAGGGGTTTCAGGGCCGAGCCCGGCTGCCGGCGCAGTTGCGTGGCACGGTTGAGGCCCCGCCGGGTATCATAGCTGCGTCCGCCAACGCAGGCACGTACCGCGCCGGTGGCATTGTCCACGCAGGCCGAGGCGGACTGCACGGGCGTGCCGTCGCTGGCGTTGGCAGGGAAGATGTCCCGGCTATACTGTTGTTCCAGGGCAGCCTGCATCTCCGGGTCCAGGGTGGTGTAAATCTGATATCCGCCAGCCAGGAGCGTTTCGGCGCTCACATCCAGCTGGAGTTCCGCCTCGTCCAGTACGGCGTCCACAAACCAGCCATAGGCCGTTTTGGGCGCAGCATCCTCCAGGGGGGTCAATTCCTGTGCCACCGCTTGGTCATATGCTTCTTGGGTAAGCATTCCTTCATCCCGCATAACGCCCAGAATGTACGTCCGCCGCTCCAGGTTTGCCTCCGGCGCGGAGGCGAGGCTAAAGCTGGCGGGCGCCTTGATTGCCGCGGCCAGGGCCGCCGCCTGGGCAGGTGTCAGATCCCAGGCATCCACCCCAAAGGTAGTCTGCGCTGCCGCCTGCACCCCATAGGCACCGCTGTCAAAGTAGATATAATTCAGATACATTTCCAGAATCTCATCCTTGGAAAACTGATGTTCCAGCTGCAGGGCGAGCCATACTTCCTCCAGTTTACGGGCGATGGTTTTCTGGCTGCTCAGGTGGCTGAGTTTCACCAGCTGCTGGGTAATGGTACTGGCGCCCTGGGAAAAACCGCCGGACCGCAGGTTGCTCACCAGCGCTCCGCCAATGCGCACCAGGTCAAAACCGGGATGCTTGTAGAACCGCAAGTCCTCCGCCGCCAGGAAGGCGTTCACCACATGATCGGGCAAGTCCTCCAGGGCCACCAGGGTCCTGTTCTCGCTTCCCACCAGGCGGGTAACAAACTGCCCGTCCTTATCGAAAATGCTACCGGTCTGGGCCAGGGATTGCAGGCGCACAGGGTCCAGGCGCTGCCAGGAGGCTACATCAAAATAAAAGTAGCCTGCCACCGCAACGCCTATCACGGCCAACGCCAGCGTTGCCAGTATCCAGCGGCCCACATGCCGCTTGCCCGGATGTTCCTTCTTACCCATGCGCATCCTCCCGTGAACTTTTTTTCGTACTTTTGCAAGGCTATCCTTCCCTTTTGCGCCGTGGAAAGTGCAGAGAATCCTTGCCGGAAGCGGCATGGGCAGGCATTTGTGCCAATTTCTGCATCACGAAAAAAGTTTCGGAGGGGACTGGTCAAAGTCGTGAAAGTGGTCTATAATGTAGCAATAGATATAAACACGAGGGGAGGCCGGCGGATGCAAAGAGGCATTGCGTGGCTTTTGCTTTTATGCATGCTCTTATTCGCAGTGCCAGCCATGGCGCAGGAAAGCTTCACCATGGCTGGTTATGATGACAGCAGCGTAGGACATGTGTGGGAAGACAACCTTTTCTTCCAAAGAATGGAAGAAAAAACAGGTGTACACTTTACCTTTGATCAGTCCACCGAGTACAGCGAGTGGCAGCAGAAAAAAGAAAGCATGTTCGCCAGTGGTGAGCTGCCGGAGGTGCTGTTCAAGGCTGAGCTGAGCACGGAAGAAATCCTGCGTTATTATGAGGCGGGCCAGCTCCTGGACCTTCGGCCTTATATCGAAAGCTGCATGCCGAATTTGTCGGCATTGCTGGCGGAGCATCCCGACTGGGAAGCAGCCATTACGCTGCCGGATGGGTCCATTCCCGCCTTGCCGACGCTGAATCCCCTGCAGAACAACAATGCCATGTGGATCAACCAGACCTGGCTGGACACCTTGGGCCTGGACATGCCCACGGACGCCGAGTCCCTGGCGGAGGTGCTCCGCGCTTTCAAGACCCAGGACCCCAATCGCAATGGAAAGCAGGACGAAATTCCGCTTTCCTATATGGGCATGTGGGATCTGCGCTTCCTGGGGCACGCCTTTGGTCTGGTCAGCAATGACTATGGTGTATATCTGGACGACCAGGGGCAGGTGCAAACCACGCTCAACACCGATGAGAACCGCGCCTTCCTAACATGGCTGCATGAGCTGTGGGAGGAAGAGCTGCTGGATCACGACGGATTTACCACCATGGATACCCTGCGCCAGATTACCGACAGTGACGCGGTGATGACCTATGGCGTTTTCTTCGGCCCCACGCCGCTGAATCTGGTGCCCGCTTCCGCGCTGGATGAATATGTGCTTCTGCCTCCCCTGGAATATCAGGGTCAGCAGATTTACCGTGATTTGCTGGGCGATGTGGTGCCGGGCTCCTTTGCCCTGACCAGTGCCTGCCAGGACCCTGAAACCATGCTGCGGTGGGTGGACTATCTGTACAGTGTCGAGGGTAGCCGGCTGGCACAGTCGGGCCTGGAGGGTGTGGAATACACCATTAACGCGGACGGCACCTGGTACTGGATCGATGACATTGAAACCGTTGCCAGCTCCGTTCTGGCCGACGCTACCATCGCCGATGGAGCCAATACCCCCGGATATTACCCGGTGGAATTGCAGCTCTCCTATGACAGCAGCGACACCCAGCGCATGGTTTCCGCCATGCAGGAGCTAAAGACCTACACGGTTCTGCCCTACCCCATGGTATATCTCTCCGCGGAGGATCAGGCCCGCGTTAATGAGATTCAGCTGGAACTGGGCAGTTACTCCGAAACGGCCATGATTCGCTTTGTAACCGGGGACATTCCCCTGGACGATAGCAGCTGGTCCGCGTATACGTCGCAGCTGGAAAACCTGCATCTTCAGGAAATGTTAACGATCTGGCAAAAAGCCGTGGATTGATCCCTTGTCCGGCTTCACTTCAGAAGCATGACGCCTGCCATAAGTAAAAATCATTTCAAAAGGATGGAGAGAAGCATATGAATCAATACGCAAGCATGATCCGTAAATTGAAGACGGCCCCCGTGATGGAACAGCTAAGTCGCCTGTACGGCAACCGCGATGGGATGCTTGTGGAGCAGACCGCACGCTACATCTCCCTGCTCAAGCGTCATGAAGAAACTTTTAACAGTGGCGATGGCCCCGTTTTTCTGATCAGTGCGCCGGGCCGTACAGAGATTGGCGGTAACCATACGGATCACAACCGTGGCAAAGTATTGGCAGCCGCTGTGAACCTGGACACGGTTTCCGCCGTTTCCGCCCGCAAGGATATGACCGTCCACCTGCATAGCGATGGTTACCCGGCCCTGGTGCTGGATCTTTCCGAGCTCACCCCGCAGCCTGCCGAAAAAGGCACCACCGCTGCTTTGATCCGCGGCGTAGCCGAGCGCATGCAGCAGCTTGGCTACAAAATTGGTGGCTTTGACGCGGTGGTTACGTCCAACGTATCTTCCGGCAGCGGTTTAAGCTCCTCAGCCGCCTTTGAAGTGCTTACCTGCGCTATTCTGGACAAGCTGTACAACGGCTGGTCCATTGACTACAAGCTTCGGGCCCAGATATCCCAGTATGCGGAAAACGTGCACTTTGGCAAGCCCAGCGGCCTGTTGGATCAGATGGCTTCCGCGGCGGGCGGCCTGGTGTTCATTGACTTCAAGACGGACGATCCTGTGGTGCGCCCCCTGAACTATGATTTCTCCAAGAAGGGCTATGCCCTGGCCGTGGTGAATACCGGCGGTAGCCATGCGGATCTGACGGATGACTATGCGGCCATTCCCAGGGAAATGAAGCAAGTGGCGGCCTGCTTTGACGAAGAATGCCTGCGCCGGGTCCGTCCGGAACAGATCACCCAGGAGCTTCCCCGCTTGCGCAGCAAGGTATCCGACCGCGCCATTATGCGCGCTATCCATTTTTTCCAGGAGAACAAGCGCGTGGTGCAGGAAGCGGAGGCGCTGTACCGGGACGATCTGCCCGCCTTCTTTGAGTCCATTATTGCCAGCGGACGTTCCAGCTTCATGTATCTGCAAAATGTGTATGCCCGCCCGGACGATCAGTCTCTCTCCCTGGCGCTGTGCCTAGCGGAGGAGCGCCTGCAGGGAAAGGGCGCATGGCGCATTCATGGAGGTGGATTTGCTGGCACGACGCTGAATTTCGTCCCCATGACTGAATTGCCGGGCTTCATCGAAGAGATGGAGGGCGTATTCGGTACGCATAAATGCCAGGTGCTGGATATTCGCCCCGAAGGCGCAGCCTGCCTGGAACTGTAACGCCCCAGTGACCATTCCATGACCATTCACAGAGAGCGGCATCTGAATGTTCCTTTCCATGGGGGACGGCCTCCCATGGAAAGGAGCGTTTTTTCGTCTCTGCGGCAGCCATTTCACGCGGCAAGGCGGACGCATTTCCGCTGGCCCCGCCCACGGTACGGCACGGTTTGCTTGCCTTCATACGTTAAATGTTGTACAATAAAATCTCAATGGAGGTATTCGACATGATGAAATGCAGGCAAATGTTCGCCATACTGCTGATGCTGTCGCTGCTGTGTATTCCATCCGCACTGGGGGAAGAAGTTCCCTCGCTGCTCCACCAGCAGGTGGACGCGGCTGCCGGCAGCGTCAGCTATCCGCAGGTAACCGGCATGAGCGACGCTGTATACCAGCAGCAGGCCAATGCCGCCATTCTCGCGGCGGGTGACGTGGAGGCACGCATTACCCGGTTGCAGAGCCTGAGCGCCGATTCTGTGGGACTAACGCAAACCTATGAAGCGCTGCTGGCCGGGGACGTGCTCAGCGTTGCATTTTCTGCCCAGGGTGCGTTGCGTGACAGCGGATTCACCCATCAGTGGTCCACGGTAAACCTGGATCTAACCACCGGCGAAGTCATCACCCTGGCCGATCTGTTCACAGATGAAGCAGCGGCACGTCAGGCTATCCTGGATTACATGGAACAGCAGGTGGCCCCGGAGTTGTCTGCACACCTGGAAGCGGGGCAGCTGGCTCCCCTGCCGGAGACTTTCGCACTGAGCCAAGTGGGGATTACCTTTTATTACGACCTGGATCGCTTTACCACCCTCAGCGGCAAGGCCGGGAAAATTACCCTGCTGTATACGGAGCTGCGGGATCTGCTGAAGCTGGGCGAAGGTACGGTGCTCACCCGCTTGGGCGCTGAGGAAGCCCTCACCTTGAACGCGCAAAGCGCTGAAAAGATCCGCGCTGCTGTGGAAGCCGGACAAATTCCTGGTATCCCCGCCGTGGTAGGCGAACAGCTCACCGCGTTGATTGAACGTTATCCCTTGCGCCTGGACCCGGATTACTTCCCCGGGGGACGGTTCTTCCACCTGGAGGATGATGCATTCCGCGGGGCTTATGTGCTCACCGACGCGCTGCTGGAAACCTGGGACCACAGTGTGGTGCAAGGTATCCGCACAGACCGTGCCAACTTCTACGGCCTGTGTACGGATGTAACCACCCAAGCGGAATGGCGTGCCGTCCTGGGTGAACCGGATGCCTCCGTGGACATCAACGAGGACGACGCCTATTCCTATTATTTGGATGTTGGCACCAGCGATTACTATAACATTGGCGAGCATCAGCTTCGCCTCCACGCAGATGCCAACGGCATTTTGCAAAGCATATTCGTAACGCAATAAACCTTGCAGGAGGGACACACACCCATGGCGGCACAGAAAAAAGCGCAAAAGAAAAAAACTCAGCCCCAGTGGAGCAGCGACCAGCTATTGATCCGCTATTTGCTAGGGCTGACGTTGGTCGCCCTGGGCGTATTGATTTTTCTATCCGTGGCTCTGTCCATGAGCGGAGCCGTTTTTGCGGGTACCCGGCAAATCTGCTATGGACTGGCAGGAAGTCTGGCCTTTTTGCTGCCGGTTATCCCCATTTGGGGCGGTGTACTGGTGATTCTGTCCACGCGGGTGAAGCCCTCCCTGCGCGCATGGAGTTTGGCCGTACTCATGTACCTGCTGGCGCTGAACCTGGTGAACCTTCTTTCCACCACCGGTTCCCCGGCTACTTCGCTGATGGGCTACATCCGGCAAATGAACCTGACGAAGAGCTACATTTCTGCTCCGGATGCCTATGAGGCCTTCCTGGGGCAGGCCTACAACGCCGGGGCAAGCAGCCGCATGGGTGGCGGATTGCTGGGCATGCTGCTCAGCTGGCCACTATGGAAAGCGCTGGGCATTGTGGGGGGTGTAATCGTCAGCATACTGGCGCTGATCGGCTGCGCCATACTGCTCTTCCATTTGGACATGAAGGGGCTGATTGCCAAGCTGCGCCATCAAAACCAGCAGCATAAGCAGGAGCAGCAGGAACAGCAGCGAATGCTGACCCAGCGTGAGCTGAACTATCTGCGCCAGCAGGAGGTTGCCCGGCAGCAGGCCGCCCGGCAACCGGCGGTACCCATCCAGACCGGCCAATATCCTCCCGCGCAGCAGGCTGCCGGCACCTCCTCCCCCATGCAGCCGTCCTGGCCGGGATATGGGCAGGGCACGCAGCCTCTCTCCCCCACCGGCGGCTATTATCCGCAGGGCCAGCCCAGCAATGGGAGGGAGTATCCAGGCACTGCCCGCCAGGAGCCGGTGTATACCGGCGGCTTCGCTCCCCAGGAACCCTATCAGGTGGATTATGCGCCCATGCAGGGGGGATATCTTTACGAGGAATATGCGGATCAGCGCCAGCTGAATACCGTCAACGCAGAAGGCAAGCGGCCCAAAAAGTCCAAGATATTCGGCCGAAAGGCGGACCGCGCCGCGGCCGATGCGCCCGACGCTACGCCCGTGCAGGAGTCTGCGTGGCCGCCGGTTGCCCCTGAGGAGGAGGAAGCCCCCTGGGAGCCTACCCCCTGGCAGCCCCCTGCGGCAAATGATGCTGCTTCCGTGCCTTCCCAGCCCGCGCCCGAGCCCGTGGCCGAGGCGCCCATTACCCATCGCCTTCATGCCATGCAGCAGGCAACCACGGAGGCCATTCCGCAGGAGCCTTACCTGGCCCCTGTGGCCCAGGTGGAGCCGCCGCAGCCTCCTGTAGGCCAGGCCACGCAGCCCACGGTGCAGCAGCAGGAAACGCGCCTGCAGGGCCGTTTCCAGCAGGATGCGCCTGCAACCTCAGCCACCATGCGTGTACCGGTTCTCCAGCAGGAGAAGCGTCCGCAGGAGGTTTGGGATCCTGAGCTTAAGCTGCCCCCTCGACGGGAGGGGATGGAGGCCGCGCCCGCTGAAGCGGCGCCTGCTCCCATCCCCTATGTGTACCCCAGCCTGGCGCTATTAAAAACCCCTGCGCCGCCGAATCCTGCCGGCCAGGAGGAGGATGCTTTCCGCTCCCAGCGCCTGGAAGAGACCCTCAAGTCCTTCAAGATTCCCGCCCGGGTGCGCCACGTAACCCACGGCCCCGCCATCTCCCGCTTTGAGCTGGAAATGGCCGCAGGCATCAAGGTAAACAAGGTCACGGAGCTGGACCGGAACATCGCCATGAACATGGAGGTGAAATCCGTCCGTATTGAAGCGCCCATCCCCGGCAAGTCCCTGGTAGGGGTGGAGGTTCCCAACAAGACCGTCACGCCCGTCACCCTGCGGGAAGTGCTGGAAACCCGGGAGATGAAGGAGCTTTCCTCTCCCCTGGGGGTGGCACTGGGCAAGGATATTGCCGGCTTGCCCATCGTATGCGATCTGGCGCGCATGCCTCACCTGCTGATTGCCGGTGCCACAGGCAGCGGTAAATCCGTGTGCGTGAACGCCATGATCAACTCCATTCTCTTCCGTTCTTCCCCCGAACAGGTGCGCATGATTTTGGTGGACCCCAAGGTGGTTGAGCTGCAATGTTACAACGGCATCCCTCATCTGCTCATCCCCGTGGTCAGCGACCCCCACAAGGCGGCAGGCGCCCTGAGCTGGGCGGTAACGGAAATGATGGAGCGTTACCAAAAGTTCACCGACCGGGGCGTGCGGGAAATCACCGGATACAACGCGGCGCTGGAGGAGGGCGAGCAGCCCATGCCCCGCATTCTGATCGTGATTGACGAGCTGGCCGACCTGATGATGAGCTGCAAGAAAGAGGTGGAAGAGTACATCTGCCGCCTGGCACAGCTGGCCCGGGCCGCGGGCATCCACCTGGTGGTTGCCACCCAGCGCCCCTCTGTGGACGTGATTACCGGACTGATTAAGGCCAACATTCCCAGCCGCATTGCCTTTAAGGTATCCAGCAATGTGGACAGCCGCACCATCCTGGACCGTAACGGCGCAGAGAAGCTGCTCGGGTACGGCGACATGCTCTACCTGCCCAATGGGGAATTCACCCCCATTCGTGTACAGGGCTGCTTCCTCACCGACAGCGAGGTAAACCGGGTGACCGACTTCATTCGCCAGCACAGCCACGCGGATTACGATCCCGATGTGTTGGAAACCCTGGAGCGCAGCGGCGCAGAAGAGGACGGCGGCGCGGATATCGTGGATGCAGGCAACACTACGGAGGGTGTGGACCCGCTCCTGTCCGAAGCCATCGAAATGGCCATCATGGACGGGCAAACCTCCATTTCCATGCTCCAGCGCCGTCTGCGCATTGGCTACGCCCGTGCCGGACGGTTGATTGACGAAATGACCCGCCGTGGTGTAATCAGCTCCGCCGCCGGCGCCAAGCCCCGCCAGGTGCTGATCTCCCGGGAGCAATTTGAACAGATGAGCTTTGACGACTAAAGAGCAGGGGAAGCCCCGGAGCACGGCCATGATGCCGTCTCCTGAGGCCTCCCCCTTTTTTATGTTTTTTATTTGGAAAGCAAGGCGTCCCACTCCGCCTGCCTGAATCCCACCAGAACCGCGTCCTCCGTTACCAGAATCGGGCGCTTGACCAGCATGCCATCGGAGGCCAGCAGGGCGTACTGCTCCGCCTGGGTCATGTCCGGCAGCTTTTTCGACAGGGACAGGGCGCGGTAGAGCTGGCCGCTGGTGTTGAAGAATTTTTTCAGGGGCAGGGCGCTGGCCTGGTGCCAGGTTTCCAGCTCCTGCAGGGTGGGGTTGTCCTCCTTGATGTCCCGCTGGGTGTAGGCGATGCCCTGTTCATCCAGCCATTTCTGGGCCTTTTTGCAGGTGGAACACCGGGAATAACAGAGAAACAGCATGGTTTTATCCTCCTATGAACGTGAATGGTCTCTTCTGAGATTCTTGAGATTCTATCATATCGAAGTGCGGCCGGAATTGCAAGACCGGGCGGACGGGAAGGGGCCGCCCCATAGGAGGTCGTCACAGAGCAAACGAAAGGAGAGCGCGTGCAATGCAGGTAGAACAGTATGTCATGGCCTATGAGGTGGAACAGGACCGGCTCCGTGCCCTGCTGCCGGCGGGATTTGTCTCCCTGCGGCCTGTGCTGCGGATCAACGGTGAAATCCGGCGGGGACCGGAAGAGACAGCCTATCTGGAGCTGAATACCCCTGTGGAGGGGCATGGGAAACGGGGCTGGCTGAATGTGGGGCACTGGGACAGCCGGACGGCGGAGCTGTCCTATGCCCGAGAGGGAAAAACCGTCACCTTCGCCGCCCCCTTTCTCACTATCTCCTTTGCGGCGGTTGGGGTGGAGGGCGGGTGCCCTGCGGAACGGGACAACGAGGGGTGCTTCTTTCTGGGGGAGACCCTGTCTTTTCGGCCCAGCCAGCCTGGAAACAGCCACAAGGAATTTTGTGACTGTGTCTTTGCTTGGCAGTTTTCTCCGGGGGACGCCCAGGGCGCCAGCCAGGGGAAAACCCTACCCGCCTTTGCAACAGCTCCCCGGAAGACGTATGAAAAGCGCGCCCTCTCCCCGGAAAACGCGGCGGCCATTCCCTGCCGGCAGGTGCTGGGGTCCTATGTGGTTCGGTGGGAGCGGGGGGAGGACCCGTCGGAGCAGGGGTCCTGAACGGGGATCTCGATTTGGGTGATATAGTCCTCGTCCTGCTGGATCACCAGCTCATTGACGCCCTTTTCATAGGCGAAACCGGTCAGGGTCAGCTCGTGGTCCCGGGCATAGGCCAGAATGGCCTCGTACTTGGCGGGAAGTCCCTGCCAGGGTCCCTGGTAATAGGCCAGAAGATACCGCCCTTTGGGACGCCGGTGCAGCCCCGTCCGGCGGGTGGTTTCCTCGTACC
>USCR01000012.1 GCA_900553295.1 uncultured Eubacteriales bacterium
TCCACAAATCGCCAGCCGGGCGCGTCAAAGGGCGCGGCGGGAGGCAGGGAAGCAAACCACCCGGGAAGCTCCGCCAATCCCTTGGGCCAGCGCAGCACGGGCAAGGCGCCCACCGTGAGCCGGGGACGGACCGAGGGAGGAAGCGGCGGTTTCCAGCAGCGGGCGGAAGTATCCGGCGCAGGTGCCGGGGAAGCGGAAGGCGTGGGCCGCGCCGCATCCGGCCTGGAGGCGGGACGTTCCACCGGCACGGCCAGGTAGCGGGTAACGGCGTCCTCCAGCTGCCACAGGGGAGGCGTGCGCGCCCCCAGCGGCCCATGGAGCAGCAGGGCGGGGGTGGGCCAGTCCGACACCACGGCCAGGGTGTGGTAAAGCTTGAACCCTCCGGGCAGGGGCAGGTTGTCCCGGTAGCACTGTCCCCGCCCCTCTCCATCCAGGGGAGATACGCCCAGGTCCAGCACGGAGCCCGTCTCCGCGTCACCGGCCAGCAGCAGGATGCGCACGGCCCCTTTTCCGCCGGGCACCGCCATGCGCAGAGCCACGGTTCCCCGCCCGTGGCGAACCTCCAGCCGGGCATATCCCGCATGATTTCCTTCCCTGGAGCGTAAAAGTATGTAACGGCGCGCGACGGCGCTTTCCATGGCGAACCACCTCCCTTGTCTGTCAAGGGAACCTATGCCGCTGCGGATGCTTTCCATGCCTGGAAAAGAAAAAAACCCCTTTTGGGGAGCATGAAGCGCTTCGAGGATTTACGCTGATGCTGCGCGAAGGGAAAAAGGGGGAATGCCATGGACATGGAGCAAATGATCGCGGATTTTGAGGAAATGCTGGGCTGGCCCTATGCGAGCCCTGGCAGCAACGACCAGCAGGGCATTGACTGCTCAGGGGCCTTTGTGCGGGCATACCGGTTGCAGGGCCAATCCCTCTACCACGGCAGCAACCGCATGGCGCGCACGGCCTGCGCCTGGCTGCGTCCGGCGGGGCAGGTGTTCCCCCGGCGGGGCATGGTGGCCTTCAAGGCCCGCGACAGCCAGCCGCCCCAGGCGTACCGTCCCGGGGGAGACTACTATGATCCGGAACTGCCGCAGGACTTTTACCACGTGGGACTGGTGGTATCCGCCGCGCCGCTGCGGCTGATTCACGCCACGCCGCCCTGCGTGCGCGCGGACGACAGCCTGCGGGGATGGACGCATTTGGGTTGGCTGAAGGAGTTTCCGCAAGAGGAGGGAAGCATGGAAGAACGCACGGTAACGGCCAGCACGGTGAATTTCCGGGCGGAACCCAGCACCAAGGCGCAGCTGCTGGACCGGATTCCCCAGGGAACCGTGCTGGAGACCGAGCAGGTGGATGCGGCATGGGTGCGCACCCAGTGGCAGGGGAAGACCGGTTACGTCATGGCGCAATATCTTACCCCCGGACAGGAGGACACGGTGGCGCTGCCGCGGACGCTGCTGGAAAGCCTCCGGGAAGCGCTGAACCAGGCGCTGGGGGCGGAGGCATGACCGTCTGGCCGGCTATCATCAGCGCCCTGTGCGCGCTGCTGGGGACCCTGGCGGGCTTTTGCGCCACGGTGCGGCGGCAGGCGGCGGACATGGCGCAGATACGCTCCCGGCTGGACTGTCTGACGGAGCTGGGGGAGGAGATCCGCCGGGAGCAGCGCCGCATGGCGGAGCTCTCGGTGGAGATGGTCCAGCGTCTGGCCCGGGAGGAGGAAGCGGTGGCGCAGGCGCATCGGCGGCTGGACCGCTTCGTAAACTGAGGGGAAAGGAGGCGGATGTATGCAGCAATCGCGTTTTCGCAGCAAGGCTGCCTGGGCGTCGCTGCTCTCGTTGGTGGGCTTATGCCTGGCCAACTTCGGCATCTATGAGCGCCTGGGGATTACCTCGGAGGTGTGGCAAACGCTCACCACGGCGCTGCTGGCCACGTTAACGGCCTTTGGCGTGCTGAACAATCCCACCGACGGGGAAAACTTTTAGGTGGCCATGGCGGTGAAGGAGCAAAGGTTCCTACGCCGCCTTTTTTTCATGCGGCGAAATTTGGTAAAACCCCGCGAATATGCTATAATGGGAAAAAACGCCGCGTTGCGGCGGGAAAGCGGGGAAACGCCATCCATGGATCGATTGCCTGCGCTGTGGGAAGCCCGTGCCATGCTGGAAAACCTGACGCCTCTCAAGTCCGACTGCGGAAAGCGCTGCGGGCATGCCTGCTGCCAATCCCCGGCCGGGGAGGAGCGGGGCATGCTGCTCTTTCCTGGGGAGGCGGAGTATTACCGGGACCGGGAGGGCTACCGGCTGGTGCCCTGCGCCCAGGGAACGCTGCTGATTTGCCCGGGACGCTGCCGGCGGGAGGAGCGGCCGTTGAGCTGCCGGCTTTTTCCCTTGCTGCCCCTGATACGGCAGGGCGGCGTAATCCCGGCCATGGACCGGCGGGGGCGGAGCGTATGCCCCCTGGTGCGGCAGGGCATGGAGGCGCTGGACCCCGCCTTTGTGGCGGCGGTGGCGCGGGCGGGCGAAGTCCTGCTGGCGGAAGCGGAGCAGGCGGCTTTTTTACGGATGTTGACGGCGGAACAGGATGAATGGGCGCGCCTGAGCCAGGCGCTGGGGGCGGAAAGATGAGCTTTGAAATGACGCACTTGGGCCGGGAATGCCACGGAAAAGGCGACCGGGGGACGCTCCTGATGGGCGACGGCAGCCGCGGAGAGCTGGTGGTGGCCTGGGCGGGACAGGCGCAATGCGTGTATGTGGACCCGCCCTTTCAGACGGGAAATGATTTTGTCCGCCGGCAACCCATTGGTGAGGAAGGCTGGGAAAAGGGCAAGCCTTTTCTAACCCTGGCCGGTTACGGGGACAAGTGGGACCGGCAGGCCTATGTGGAGCTGCTTACGGGCCTGGCGGACTGCGGCCGGAGCCTGCTGGGGGATACGGGCGTGTTCTACATGCACCTGGACTGGCGGGGCAGCGCGCTGGCACGCCTGGCCTGCGACCAGGTGTTTGGGGAAAAGGCGTTCATGAATGAGATCATCTGGGCCTATGAGACCGGGGGCCGGGCGCAGCGCCACTTCAGCCGCAAGCATGACACCATCCTGATGTATGCGGCGGGGAAGCATCCGCACTTTGACCTGACCCGGGTGCCCATCGGGCGGCATGGCAACCGGCAGAACCATCTGCGCCGTACCATGGACGAACAGGGCCGGCCCTGCCGCACCATACGCAGCGGCGGCAAGCTCTACCGTTATTACGATGACGAGCCCGTATACCCCACCGACGTATGGACCGACGTGCCGCACCTGCAGCAGCGGGACCCCGCCCGCACAGGCTGGCCCACCCAGAAGCCCATACGCCTGCTCAGCCGGTTGATTCGCCCGGTGTGCCAACCAGGGGATCTGGTGGCGGATCTGTGCTGCGGCAGCGGCACCACCCTGGCCGCGGCCCTGGAAGAGGGCTGCCGCTTCCTGGGCGTGGATAGCAGCGGCGCGGCCTGCGCCCTGACCCGCAAGCGCCTGCTGGGCACGGACATGACCCTGGACATACCCTGCGCCGGTACGGCGGCGACCCTGGCCGGAGAGGTGCACCCCGCGGGGATTACCCTCACGGCCTATACGCCCGCGCCCCACGGGGAAATGCCGGAGCTTCACGGCCTGGATGCCCTGGAACAGTGGTCCGCCGGCCGCGTGCGGGAGGGATGCTTTTACCCCGCGTATTCCTTTGCACGCTCCGGGGCGGCGCCGGCGCTCCCGCAGAGCTGCTTCCTCCCCGGCGGAGAAGGCGAACTGGCGGTGGAGACCATCGACCTGTGGGGGGAAAAACGCCTGTTCCTGTACCGGTAGCCTTCCTGGGTGAAGGTTGCATGAAATCTCCTCAAAAGCGGGGGGCGCGCCTTGACGCGCCTTGCCTGGGTGGCTTATAATGCATATAATCCCGAATGTGGAAGAGGGGGGTTTTCTTGTGTTTGACATTCAAGGCGAAAAAGTTGCGCTGGTGACGGATACTTCCTGCGACCTGAGTGACGAACAGCTGACGCGTTACGATATTTCCATGGTGTCCCTGCGTGTGGTTGCCTCCACGGGTGAATTCCGCGACCGGACGGAGATCAACCAGGAAGAAATGTATGACCTGCTGAAAACGGAGCTGCCCAAAACCTCCCTGCCCCTGCCGGAGGACATCACCGCCCTGTATGGCAGCCTGCGGGACCGGGGCTGCACCCGGGTGCTGCACATTTCCATCTCCGCCGGGCTCAGCGGCACGTACAACATGTGCCGCATGCTGGCCGAGGAGGCCGAGGGCATCCGCGTGGATGTGGTGGACAGCCGCACCCTCAGCTGTGGGCTGGGGCTATTGGTGCTCACCGCGGCGGAGATGCTGGAGGCGGGCCATCCCGTGGAGGAAGTGATTGCCGCCCTGGAGGAAAAGCGGAAGACGCAGCTGGGCTGCTTTGTGATCCGCACCCTGGAATATCTGCGCAAGGGTGGACGCATTGGCCTGGTGGAGGGCGTGGTTGGCTCCATTTTGCAGATCAAGCCTGTGATCTACGTCAACCCCGATGGCGTGTATCAAACCCTGAATAAGGCGCGGGGCTTTGGCAACGCCATTGAAACCATGTTCATGGAGTTTGTTCGCCGGTATCAGGGCCGCCCGGTACGCCTGGCGGTGGTGCATGGCAACTCGCTGGCGGACGCCGAGAAATTCCTGGAGCGGCTCAAGGAAAAGTTGGACGTGTGCTCCGCTTTCGTATCGCCGGTGAGCCCCGTACTGGCCATTCACACGGGGCCCGGTCTGGTAGGCGCCATCGTTCAGGACGCATAAGAAAAAAGGCTGGAACAGCGGACGCATGCATCGTGTTCCAGCCTTCTTTTTTATGCTTTAGTCGTCATCATGATCGTCGTCATGATCGTCGTCATGATCGTCGTCATCATGGTCGTCATCGCGGTCGTCATCGCGGTCATCGTCGCGGTCGTAACGGTCGTCATCATCGCGGTCATAGCGATCATCGTCGTCGTCATATCCACGGGAGGAGGAGCTACCGGAAGAGGCACTTCCCTGGCCTTCCAGCTCCCAATCCAGAATGGCGCCGGTCTGGGCGTCAATCTCAAAGTCATACCGGTTGTTTCCGTTGATGACGGTACCTTCGTATACGGTGCGCCCGTCATCGCGGTCCACTTCGTGCACGGAGGCCTGGCCGCCGCCGGCCTTGTTCACGGCAATTTCACTGGCCTTGCTGGTGCCGATCAGGCCGCTCTGCGCCGCGGAAGAGGCGCTGGAAGCCGTACCGGTGCTGCTGGACGCCGTGGGAACGGGCTGGCTGGAGGACTTTGCGTACCACTCCAGGAAGCGGCCAGTGGCGGCATCCACCTCAAATTCATACCGGACGTTTCCGCTTGCGATTTCGCCCTCAAAAATCACCCGGCCGTCGTCGGTGTCCTGGTCCAGGGAGACCAGCGTCCCCCCGGGAACACGCGCCAGGGCCAGGGCCTGCACGCTGGCCAGGGTCTGCGCTCCGGCGGTTTGCGCGGAGGCGTACAGCAAGTCGCGCTGCGTCACGGTGCCGGTCTCGGGGTTCACGGCCGCCACACCGCTGAAGCTGGGCGTGGTGAAGGCCACTTTATAGCTGCTGAGGCCGTCGTCGGTATCCAGCCACACAAAGTCCACGGAGGCATCGGGATACATGGCCTGCACCTTGGCCTGGGCGTCTTCCTTGCTCAGGGTAACCGTTGCGCTGCCATTGTCGTTGCGCTGCTCGTATTCCACGCGCTGGAGCTGCTGGGTGGCGGGATCAATCAAAATTTCCACAAACTCCTGGCTGCTGTCCACCCAATATTCAAAGGACGTGAACCCGTCCTCCTTTTCCTGGGAAATCAGCACGGCGCTTTCGGGCACCAGAGACTGGGCCAAGGCCGCGGCGTCGCTTTCAGACAGGGCCGGGACAGCGAACATAGAGGCGGCCAGCAGGGAACAGAAAAATCTTTTCATGAGAACCAGCTCCTTTGCATCATGGATGTTTTCGGGATCGTGCGGAAGCGGATAACCCGCTGCCGGTGGAAGGGCCTGCCGGATGCGGGCCATCCGGCGGTGGGGTGAGAGCGGTGAGTCTCCAGGGACGTCAGTCGTCCAACTCCTGCTCCCATTTGAGGATTTCGCCGCTTTGGGCGTCGATTTCCAGTTCATACTCGTAGTTGTTGTAGATGGCTTCCACTTCGTAAACCTGGCGGCCGTGCTCCCGGTCCAGCTTGATGCTGGTGACCTGACCGCCGCCAATCTCCTGCTGGGCAATCTCCATGGCCTTGGCGGTACCGATGAGGCCGCTACTGGACGTGGAGGCATCGTCGGAAGAAGCGGGTATGGGGGAGATGCTGGGTTCTGCGGTGCGCTGGGGAGGGGTGTTGGGGTCCAGTAGCCGCTTCTCAATATCAAAGAAGGTCATCGTTTCCGGGTCCAGCTCAAAGGTAACGCGCATGTCGGTACCGTACTCGTTCACAACCGCATCGCCGTCATAGATCAGCCGGCCATCATCCAGTTCCGGGACCAGGAAGGAGATGCTGCACTCGGGCCATTGGGCCAGGACGGCTTCCTGGGCGGATTGGAGTGAGAGGTTGCCCATGGCGATGTAGTACAGTTCCCGCTTCATCAGCATACCGGTGGCGGCGTTCACCTTCGTGACGCCTGTAAACTCCGCCGTAGTGAAAACGATTTCGTAGTAGTAGCGTCGGTCATCGGTATCGGATTTGATGTAGGCGATGGAAGCGTCCGGGTACAGCTGCAGCAACTTGGCCTGGGCTTCGGCTTCAGTAAGGACCATGCTGGTGCCTCCATCATCGCCCTGCAATTCAAACTCGTCCAGAACGAGTTGATGCAAGGTAGGGTCATAAAAATTTTCCATGATCTCATTGCTTTTGGGCAGCCAGAAGGTTGTTTTTTGCAGCCCGTCCTCCATCTCCTGGGAAAGCATCTGGGCGCTGCTATCGGAGTAGGCTGGCGCCAGGGTGTCGGAAACCTGCTGGGCCAGGGCGGGGAAGGCCATCAAGCACAGGAGGGTCACCAGGCATAGCATCTTTTTCATAAGGGGTTTCAGCTCCTTTATTTTTTGTTTGCAAGGTGAGTATAGCGCAGAAAAATGAAAAGAAGATGAAAGCTCCACCATTTTTTTCCTGCAAGGCGCAATTCCGGGAAACCGGCAGGACTTTCCCGGCAAAAGGCAGAACATCAAACAACATAGGGCTCCGCGCATGGGCGGAGCGGAGGGAGGCGCGGCATGCGCGTATTGATTGCGGAGGATGAGGCCTACCTGAACCGCATCCTGGAAAAAGTATTGGCCAAGGCCGGCTATGCCGTGGACAGCTGTGCAGACGGCCAGGAGGCTCTGGAATATCTGGAGAGTACCGATGCCTACGACGCGGCAATCCTGGACATTATGATGCCGCGGGTGGACGGCCTGACGGTGCTGAGGCGGATACGGGAGCGGGGCAGCGACCTGCCTGTACTGCTGCTCACCGCCCGGGACGCCGTGGAAAGCCGGGTGGAGGGCCTGGACCTGGGCGCGGACGATTACCTCACCAAACCCTTTGCCACCCAGGAGCTGCTGGCGCGCCTGCGGGCGCTGCTGCGCCGGGGTGGAGCCAAGCAGTCCACGGTGCTGGCCGTGGCGGACCTGCGCCTGGACCCCGCTTCCCGGCGGGTGACCCGGGGCGGACGGGAAATCGCCCTCTCTGCCCGGGAATTTGCGCTGCTAGAATACATGATGCGCAACGCGGGCATGCCCCTGACCCGGCAGATGATTGAGGAGCATGTATGGAACTATGATTATCAGGGCGGCTCCAACGTGGTGGACGTGTACATCCGCACCCTGCGGGGCAAGCTCGAAATTCAGGGAGAAAAGCGCCTGATCCACACCGTGCGCAATGTGGGCTATGTCCTGCGGGAGGAAGCATGAAGGTTTTCTTTTCCATTAAAGCCAGGCTGACGCTGTGGTATGCCCTGCTGATGCTGGTGGTAACGGTGTTGGTGCTGGTGGCGCTCATGTGGAGCGTGGGCCAGGCGGCGCTGGCCTACCACGAGGGGCTGCTGCTGCAGGCCATGGCCGACGCGGCCAAGTCCGTTACGGAGGCAAACGGCGTGCCCGTGCTGGACAACCGGGACCTGGCGGACTTTGACAAGGTGTCCTTTACCCTGCTGGACCAGCAGGGGGGGCGGTGGCAGGGCAACTGGCCGCCCTTTGAGCTTCCCTTTGCCGATGGCGCCGTGCGGCAGGTGACAGGCATCTCCGGAGGCTCCTATTTGACCCAGGACCTGCTTTTACCCCTGCCCCATGGGGCGGTGTGGCTCCGGGGATACCTGGTGCTGGATACCATGCTGTTCCTGGAGCAGGCCACGGTATACCGCCTGGCGCTGCTGTTGCCCCTGCTGGCGGTGGTGGCGGCCCTGGGCGGGTACTTGCTCACCAGGCGCGCTTTCCGCCCCATTGCCCGGATGACCCGGCAGGCGGAGCGCATCCTGGATGGCCGGGACCTGACCCAGCGGTTCCCGGAGGGCCGGGACGAGGTGGGGCGCTTGGGCAGCAGCTTTAACGCCATGCTGGAGCGGTTGTCTGCCTCCTTTGAACGGGAACGCCGCTTCACCGACGATGCCTCCCACGAGCTGCGCACGCCTCTGGCGGTGATTACCGCTGCCTGCGATTTTGCCCTGGAGCAGGGGGACGAGGCAGAGTACCGGGAGGCGCTGACCACCATAGCCCAGAAGGCGGGGCAGATGAACGCCATGGTGGAGCAGATGCTGCAAATGGCCCGCATGGAGGGCGGCCGGGTATCCCTGCGGCGGGAGCAGCTGGATTTCTCAGCCCTGTGCGTTTCCGTCGCGGAGGAGACCGTCCGGGGCAAGCAACTGGACGCAAGCGGGGTGGAACCGGGAGTGCTCCTCTGGGGAGACGAGCTGCTGCTCATGCGGTTGGTGACGCTGCTCACGGATAACGCCCGGCGCTATGCCCGCACCTGCGTGACCCTGCGCCTGGAGCGGCAGGGAAACACCGTCACCCTGCGGGTTTGCGACGATGGCCCGGGCATTGCCCCGGAGCTGCGGGAGCGGGTGTTTGACCGGTTCTTCCAGGCGGAGAGCCACCGGGGCGGGGAGCATGGGGGCGCAGGGCTGGGGCTGACCCTGGCCCGGGGCATCGCGCGGCTGCATGGGGGCGATGTGCGGGTGGAGGATACCCAAGCCCCCGGAGCAACGCTGCTGCTGGAGCTTCCCGCGGAGGAAACGGACGGTATGCCTGCCGCCAAATCCAGTCACGCTTTGCGCAAAAGCGAAAAATGAGGGTTTTCACCGGAAAAAGGCCATGCTATACTTGAAAGAAGCATAGGTGGAAGGGAGGCATGCCCTTTTTCCACAGACCGTAGCATACCAAAGCGGGGATTAATCCGGGAAAGGAAATGATATCTCATGGCGAAGAAACATTCCCTGAAGGAAAGCATACAAACGTATTTTGTGGATATATGGAATGTACCCAACGTCCTGACCATGTTACGACTGGCGTTGATTCCTGTATTTGTGGCGCTTTATTGCACGGGGCATGAAAAGTGGGCGCTGATTACCTTCCTGGTGGCCAGCTTTACCGATTTTCTGGACGGGTACCTGGCCCGCAAGCACAACCAGATTACCGCCTTTGGCAAGCTCATGGACCCTCTGGCGGATAAGGTGATGGTGGTAACGGCCCTGCTGTGCCAGACCCTATCGGGCATTGTGCCCTGGGCGGCGTTTGTGATTGTCATGCTCAAGGAACTGATGATGGTGCTGGGCGGCGCTTTCATGCTCAAGCGGGACGTGGTGGTGTACAGCAACATGCTGGGAAAAACGGCGCAGGTCACCTTCATTGCCGCGCTGGTGCTGAGCTTCTGGCATTGGGAATTGCAGGCCGCAGGCGCGCCGGTGGATATCTGGGTGCTGTGGCTGGCGGTGGCCCTGGCATTGGCCGCCATGGTGGACTATGCCGTGGGCGCTTGGAAAAAGCTCCGGAAACGGCAGGAGCAGGCATAAACAACCAAACATTGCGGAGGGCGCCGCATATTGCTGCGGACGCCCTCCTTTTTTGTGCCTCTTGCAATCTTTTCCCCGGTGCGGTATCCTGTTTGGTAAAGGAGGTGAGGGGCATGCGGCAAACGGAGAATACCGCCATTGTGCTGCGCTATGCCAATTACCGGGACTATGACCGGATGCTCACCCTGCTCAGCCCCACCCGGGGCAAGCTGGAAGTGCTTTCCCGGGGATGCAGGCGGCCCAAATCCCCCCTGCTGAACGCCAGCGAGCTTTTTGCCCTGGGGGATTTCCAGCTCTATACCAAGCAGGAGCGGGCTACCCTGGTGTCCGCCAACCTGCTGGAAACCTTCTATCCCCTGCGGGGGGATTTCGACCGCCTGTCGGTGGGCGTGTATCTGCTCAATCTGGCAGAGGCTGCGGCCCAGCCCGGGGAACCCTGCCAGGAGCTGTTTATGCTGCTGCTGCACACCCTGAGCCGGTTGACCTTTTCCGACCAGGAGTGGAAGCCCCTGCTGGCGGGCTTTTTGCTGCATTATGCCGCGGTGATTGGCTTCAAGCCCCGCCTGGTGCACTGCGTGGGCTGCGGGCGGCATCTGACGGAGGGGGAGCAGGTATACTTTGACCTGGCCGAGGGCGGACTGTGCTGCGAGGCCTGCCATGGTAAGGGCACCGTCCCCCTGGCGGCGGGGCAGGCCCGCTGGATGCACCAGAGCCTGCTGGGCGGCGCGTCCACCTGGGTGAACACCCCGGAGGCCTACGCCCCCTACGTGCTGCTGCGGGACTTTGTGGAGCGGCGGTTGGACCGTCCCCTGCGCAGCGCGGCCATGCTGCCCAAATGAGGAGAGGAGGGGCCATCCCCTTGAAAATACTGCTTTTGACAGATATTCACGGCAACCTGCCCGCCCTGGAAGCGGTGCTGAATACCCCCCAGGCCCGAAGCGCTGACCGCGTTGTTTCTGCCGGGGATCACACGGGCTTCGGGCCCTGCCCCCGGCAGGTGACGGAGCGGCTCCGGTCCCTGGGCGCGGAGATACTGGCGGGCAATCATGAGGAGCGCCTGCCCCAGGCCCATGCCCCGGAATTTGCCGGGTATAACTGGAGTTTGCTGCGCTGGACGCGGGAGCAGCTGGCCGGGCTTCCCCTGGCATGGCCCCGCACCCTGCGCCTGGATAACATGCTCTTTGCCCACGGCACCCCCGATAACCCCAATCATCTGCTTTACCCCGATGACCTCCCGGCGCTGCTGGCTGGGCTGCCCGAAGGCGTCGCCTGGTATTTCAGCGGGCATAATCACCACCCCTGGGATGTGTCCGCGGGGGCACGGCGCGGGGTGAACCCCGGCAGCCTGGGCATGCTGGAGGACGGGCACGGCGGCACCGCGCCCTTTGCAATCATGGAAGCGCAAGGGGAGCGGGTGTCCTGCCAGGTATGCCACGCCGCCTATGACCCGGCGGAAACCCGGCGGGCCTATGTGGCAAGCGGCGCGGCCCAGGCGGCCCCGGAGATGTGCCGGGCCGCCATGTACACCATGGAGACGGGAACCTATCAGGCTTGCCTGAAGTTTGTGCGCCTGGCCCGGGAGCTGGGGGAACCGCGGGGACTGACCCTGGCGGACCCGGAGGCCTTCCGGCTGGCCGCCGCGGCCTGGGACTGGGGCGACGGCATGAGCTGCGCGGAATACTGGCGCAGGGCGTAAGGAGAGAAAGCAAATGAACGACACCATTGCGGCACTGGCCACCGCCCCGGGACAGGGCGGCATTGCCATCGTGCGCATGAGCGGCCCGGAAAGCGGACGCATTCTGGGGGAGATTTTCCAACCGGCATCAGGGAAGCATCCCCTGAAAAGCCATCTGCTCACCTATGGCCACCTCATGGGCGAGGACGGGGAGCGGGTGGACGAATGCATGGCGGTGATGATGTACGCTCCCCGGAGCTACACCCGGGAGGACGTGGCGGAATTGCAGCTTCACGGGGGCGTATACGTGGCCCGGAAAGCCCTGCAATTATGCTATGGGGCGGGGGCGCGCCCGGCGGAGCCCGGGGAATTCACACGCCGGGCCTTTGAGAACGGCCGCATTGACCTGGCGGAGGCTGAGGCAGTGATGGGCCTGATCTCCGCCACCGGGGAAAAAGCGGCCCGCGTGGCCATGCGGCAGCTGGAGGGCGGCGCGTCCGTCTTTATTCGCCAGGCCCAGGGGCGGCTGTACGCCCTGGCCGCCGGGGTGGAGGCCGCCCTGGATTACCCCGAGGAAGTGGATGAGGAGGAAGCCACCCGGGAGCTTGCCCAGGGCCTGGAACAGGTGGCCGGGGAGCTGGAGGGCGCCTGCGACGAGCGCGCCGCCCGCATCCTGGAAAGCGGCCTGCGGGTGACCCTGTGCGGCCGCCCCAACGTGGGGAAAAGCTCCCTGCTCAATGCCCTGCTGGGGGAGGAGCGGGCCATCGTCACGGAAGTGGCCGGCACTACCCGGGACGTGATCACCGGGGAAATCACCCTGGGCGGTATGAACGTGCGCTTCTTTGACACGGCGGGACTGCACGATTCCGGGGATCAGGTGGAGCGCATCGGCATGGAGCGGGCGGAGAAGGCCCTGCGGGAGGCGGACGTGGTGCTGCTGACCCTGGACGCCAGCCGCCCCCTCACCCAAGAGGACCGTGGGCTGCTTGCCCGGGACTATGCGGGGGAACTGCTGGTGCTGCTGAACAAGTCGGACCTTCCCCCGGCGGTGGACGCCGCGGAGGTGCGCCAGCTGAACCCTGCGGCGGAGGTGCTGACCCTGTCCGCCGTGCAGGGGGAGAGCCTGGCCCCGCTGAAGGCACGCCTGACGGCCTTTGCCCAAGGGCTGGAACAATCACCCCTGACCCAGCAGCGGCACCTGGACGCGGCGCGCCGGGCGTCCGCCGCCCTGCGGGAGGCCCGGGCCTCCCTGGAGAACGGCGCGGGGCTGGAGCTGGCGGCGGTGGACCTGCGCCAGGCCATGGCCTGCCTGGGGGAGATCACCGGCGACCAGGTGGAGGAAAGGCTGCTGGACGAGGTGTTCGGCCGCTTCTGTGTGGGAAAGTGAGCTGCATAATGCGTATCGCCGGTGCGGAGCGTCTATGGTTCGTTACCCGACCATGAATGCCATGTTATTCGGTATACACCTGGCCGCTGAATGCATCGACGAGGACCCGATTTGATTCTGTACTGGATAAATCAAATCCGACTTCGTAAACAATTCTGTCCTCCGAGTCCTTGTACAAAGTAACATATGCCTCTTGCTCAGAGGAGGACTCGAGATGGCTCCGTGCAATTTCTATGGCGGCATCCACGCCAATCATCTGATCGGTGGGCAGCACATGCTGATGCTCAAGAATTTGCTTGGCAAAGGGCGGAAGCTCGCCGTACTTTTCTATCTGCCGCTGTTGAAGCGAAACAACCAACGTATAGAACTCATACTGCTCGTCCAGCCCCCACCAGCGGAAGGTCTTGAAATTATGCAGCACGCAATGAGATTGATATAGTACCCATAGATCGTTTTTGTCATAAATTTCAATCTGAACGCTGCCAGTATCCTGGTATAAGGTTCCAGTATACTCCGGCTTGAGTCTATCTTCGCCATAATATTCAAAAACCCAGGCGCCGCCATAATCGGGATACCTCCAGAAATGTACGCTTTCATGATAGTTGCCAAGGTCAATGCTGGACGCATCCTCTTCTGCTGCCAGCTGTGCATAAAGCTTCTCCTGGACAAGCTTTCTTGCCTCATCAACCGAAAGGTCTTCCGACGTAGGCAGCGCAGCAACTGTTTGGTCGCTTAATCCAATCTCTATTTCATAATGGGCGTATTCGTATTGTTGCTCCAGTGACCATGTTGTCTTATCTCCCCATACCTGTTCAAACACATCTTGAAGCGCATGATAGGCTGTTAGCCATGCTTCATACTTGTCAGGATCAATGCCTGCCATGTCAAGGCCACTATCTTTGGCGATACTCGCAAAGAGATCAATGCTCTCATCATTCCATTCGTCCAAAAAGCTTGATCTTTCTTGCTCTTGCTTTAGCAGTGTTTGAAATTGGGACAAATTTTCGCTTTGATTCTTTTGTGATTGCGCAAGGGTAACAACCGGCAGCATGGCAACCGTTAGCAGCAAACATACGACCGTGCAAAGCTTCTTCATGTGAGATCCTCCTTTTGTTGAACGAACAGATTATGCTGGAATACAAGACGTCATGGGAATCTATGGAATATCAAAAATGCATTGCCTCTTCTATGCACAAAACGAAAGAACCCATTGCCTTATTCCCGTTTTTTGTGTTTTTAAGGATTTTGTTACATGATACAGGGCGTATTGCTGGATGCATAAATGCAGAACCATCTGATCCGTATGCAAGGCCATGTTTTTTCGGAAACAGAGGATTTCTTTAGCGGCAGAATAAACAAGCCCCAATTTTACCCAGAACGTTAAAGGAGGAAAATATGATGGATTATAGCAGAAAAATCTCCCAGCGGTTATGGAATCTGCCCGAAAAAGGAGAGCAGGAAAGCCACCGGGAAGAGACATTCATAGACGATATTGTGCAAAAGAGCTTTATTGAACGGAAGCTATTGGAAAACCTGGACGGTGTGGAGACCGTGTTCGACGGCGGCGCGGGCAGCGGGCGCTTCTCCATTTTGCTGGCCAGGCACGGCTGCAAGGTGACGCACTTTGATATTTCACAGCCCATGCTGGACAAGGCCAGGGAACTGGCGCAGCAGGCTGGCGTGCTGGATCGAATCACCTTTGTCAAGGGTGCATTGGAAGAACTAAGCGCATATCAGGATCACTCCTTTGACCTGGTCATGTCCTTTGATGCGCCGGTTTCTTACACTTACCCCCATCAGGAGCAGGTGCTGGGAGAGCTGGTGCGCATGGCGAAAAAACGCGTGATGTTCAGCGTAACCAGCCGCTTGGGCTCCTTGCCCTATGTGGCAAATCCCATTCAGAAAAATCAATTTGTATTGGATGAAAACTGCGCTGATCCCTGGGTGCAATGGTGCCTGGCCAACCGGCAACGCAGGATCGACGAGTTCCAATTCGAGAAGGCGCGGGCGGAAAAGCTGCTTGCAGATGGGCTCATGGGTGGTCAGGAGGAAATCGACGCCTATGAGCGGGGGGAAACGCCCTGGTGCATTACCTATGCTTTCCTACCCGATGAGCTGGAAGGCATCCTCCGCCGGCTGGGCGTGCGGAACATCCAGCTGGCAGGCCCTGGCGCGTATGCCCGAACCATCCCCCGTGAGCTGCTGGTGAAAATCATGCATGATCCGGAGCAGCGGGCGGACTTTCTGGATTTCTGCTACCGATTCGACGCCAACCCCTATGTGTGCGGCCTGGGCAAGGATAACCTTTTTGCCATGGGCGAGGTATAAAAATGGCTGACATCCGGTGCGGAAGGCGATATTATAACACCCTACGATAAGGGAGTAGTGAGCGCCTCTGGCGTGGGAGTGTCAACATACTGGCATCGGCCTGGCATTCCATGAAATCATGAGACTTATCCGTGCATAAAATTGCGCGGAAAAGTCTCTTTTTCTTTTCCGCCGAAAGGAAGATGCTGTATGGAAATCTGGGGAACGGTAGCGCTGTTTGTGTTGGGCATTGTGCTCACGGTCAAGGGTGGGGATCTGTTTGTGGACGCCGCCAGCTGGATTGCGGAGGTATCGGGCATACCGAAATTCATCATCGGTGCCACCATTGTCTCCCTGGCCACCACCATGCCGGAACTGCTGGTGTCCCTGCTGGCCGCGGTACAGGGCAAGGCGGACATGGCCATCGGAAACGCGGTGGGATCGGTAACGGCAAACACGGGGCTGATTATGGCCCTGGCGCTTGTGTGCATGCCCGTGACCTTCGCCCGTAAAACCGGCTGGCGCAAGGCTGCGCTGCTGCTGGGCGCCATGGCCGCCCTGTGGGTTGCCAGCCTCAGCGGACAGTTTGGCTGGGAAGGCATTGTACTGCTGCTGGTGATCTTTGCCCTGGCCTTGGGAGAGAACCTGCACGGCATGCGCAAAGAAACGGATAAGACCGAAAAGCAGCAGGCCACCCGCCGGGAAAAGGTAGAGAATGTACTGAAATTTCTGCTGGGCGCGGCGGCCATTGTGGGTGGTTCCCAGCTGCTGGTGGACGGGGGCAGCGGCCTGGCCCTGTGGCTGGGCGTGCCTGAGCGGGTCATTGCCGTAACGCTGGTGGCGGTGGGTACCTCTTTGCCGGAGCTGGTTACCACCCTGACGGCCATTGCCAAGAAGCAGGACAGCCTGAGCGTGGGCAATGTCATTGGCGCCAATATCATCGACCTGACGCTGATCCTGCCCCTGTGCGCGCTGATTTCCGGAGGGACGCTGGCTGTATCCGCCCAGAGCCTGGCAGTGGATTTCCCCGCGTGCATGGTGACGCTGCTGGTGGGGCTGGTGCCCCTGCTGCTGCGGCAGAAGGGCGCCCGTGTGCAAGGCATCGCCATGCTGGCGCTGTACGCGGGATATTTGACGCTGGTGATTTGACCGGGCCGGCAGGATACCGCGCCATGGGCCGCGAATTGTCCAGCAAGGCCATGCAAAGGAGGAAAATGCCATGGAAACGATGAAACGGGTGGCCCATGCGGGAGAAACCCCGCTGCGTCCCTTGCCTGATGGCAGCTCCCGCCGGGTGCTGTGCCATGACGGGCACATGATGGCTGTGGAAGTGCACTTCCCCCAGGGTGTGCAGGCGGCGCTCCATCACCATCCCCATAGTCAGATCAGCTATGTGCTTTCCGGCCGCTTCCGTTACGTCATTGGTCAGGAAGAAACCGTGCTGGAGGCGGGAGCATGCATCGTGGTGCCCCCGGACGCCCCCCATTGCTGCGCTGCCGTGGAGGCGGGCGTGCTGCTGGACGTATTCACCCCCGCCCGGGAAGATTTCCTGCAACCCTAACGGATCGGAAAAAAGACTTACTCGGGAAGGAACCTTTGCGCAGATGATTTTGCACGCGCAAAGGTTCCTTTTTTACATATAACGTTAGCCAACTCAAACTTATATAAAAGTAGAAGGAAAGCACGAGTTAAAAGAATGAAAGTTTCAAAAGGACAAGGGAAAAAGTATTTTTGTTAGAATGTTCAAACTTTTATAAAAAATAAAAATAGGCTTGAATTCTATAACTCAAAATACAGAAGGAGTAAATGTAATCTAATTTCTGTTAGCTGTGGCAAACTCAAAAGAAAACATAGAAGTTTGAGATGTATAACTTAAGAAATACAAGTAATGCTATAAGATAGGAAAGAAACATGCACTTCAAGGCAAAGCATCGTCATCTTGCGCAAAAAGCGAGAGATGCGTTTTTCTAAAGAAAAATTGTTTTTTTATTGACAATACCATGAAACAGCAGTACTAAAAAAAGGAAATGGGAGGAACTACATATGGAAAAGGCAGAAATTATGCAAAGCCGTCGTCAATTTCTGAAGAAGAGCCTGATGGTTGCCGCGGGTCTGGCAGTCACCAGCAAGATGGGTTCGCTGGCTACCGCCCTGGCGGAAGAGCCCACCGCGACCGCTACCCCCGAACCCTACAAGTGGATTCCCAGCGCGCCGCCCTGCAAGCTGATTGAGGAAATCACCGCGACGGATGCTCCCGAGGGAACCCGTTCCTTTAAGTTTACCACCGATGGCCGCACCTGCTCCAAGTCTGTGACCTTTGACATCGTGGGCGGCGATTACATTCTCAAGAACGTTGTGTACGATGGCGGCTGCGACGGCGGTACCCAGGGCATCGGCGCTATGGCCGAGGGCCGTCCCAGCGAGGAAGTGGCCGGCATTTTGAAGGACATCGTTTGCGACCTGAAGAAGTCCGGCTCCTCCTGCGCCCAGCAGCTGGCTTTCGGCATTCAGCAGGCGCTGATGATCATCAAGGGCACCCCCTGCCCCGGCTGCTCCGGCACCACCTGCGTGAACATGAAGTAATGCGGTAGGCAGAGAAAGAACAACGAGAAAAAAGGAGATAAAACCATGTCCATGAAGAAGATCGTCAGCCTGTTTCTGTGCGTTGCAATGATCTTTGCCGCTTCCGCTCTGGCGGAGAGCGCCATCACTCCCGGCACCTATGAGGGCGCGGGCGAAGGCTTTGACGCTGCCGGCATTAAGGTAAACGTTACCCTGAACGAGGAAGGCATCGAGGCTATCGAAGTACTGGAAAACAATGAAACCCCCTCCGTTGGCGGCGCTGCCATGGAAACCCTGATCCCCCAGATTATTGAGGGACAGACCCTGGCGGTGGATGCGGTTGCCGGTGCTACCCTCTCCAGCAACGGCCTAAAGGCTGCCGTGGCGGATGCGTTGACCGCTGCCGGCCTGGACCCCACCACCTACGCCTATGAAGAAGTGAGCACCGAGCTGCTGCCCCCCTGCATGCTGATCAAGGAAGTTGAGCCCGAGGAAGAGGGCTATCGCTCCTTCTATTACACCACCCAGGGCAACACCTGCTCCGATCACATCACCTTCTCCATCAAGGAAGCTGACATGACCGTGCATAACCTGGTTGTGTACGGCGGCTGCAGCGGCACCGCTGCCGGCTTCGGCGCCCTGTGCGAGGGCCAGACCGTGGATTACTGCGTGGAGCGCATGGGAGGCATCCTGTGCCATGGCTCCAATGGCTCCTCCTGCCCCGACCAGTCCGCCAAGGCGCTGACTGCTGCCAAGGGCCTGATCGACGGCACCCTGTGCGACAACTGCGGCGCTGCGGAGTAATTCCGGGCATCCGTTGATTCAAAAAAGCAATGGGCTCTCCTGCCAATGGCGGGGGAGCCTATTTGCGTGTTCCAGAAGATACTTAAACATGGCTTTACAGAAAATCAGACCATTTTTTCTTGTCCGGCAGGAAGGTGCGTTTCAACGGCGAATGCATTACACAAGTTCGTATATACATAAGACGCTACTAAACTAATTTACAGGAGGACCGTTATGTACCATTCCCGCTTGCATGTGACCAATGGCCTGGTATCCGCCGCCCTGGACGCCCTTACCGGTGAACCGCTGGAACTGGTGCTGGAGGAAAACCGGGAGAACATCCTGAAAAGCAACCTGCGGCAAGAGGCGTCCCCCCTGAAGGTCTGCCTGCGCAACGGGCGGGAGCTCCGTCCGCCCAAATATGCGGAGATTCGCCGGGACGGCACGCTGCGTCCCAGTATCGAATGCTGTCAAGGGGAAGGGGAAGCCTGGGCGGAGGTTTCCTGCCCGCGCCTGGTGGACATGGAGAGCGGCGTACCCGTGGCGGTTTCCGCCGTGTGGAAGCTGGAGCTTGCCAAGGGTGACCGGCGCATGTACTGGCATGTTCGCCTGGAAAACAATGCCGGGGACATGGTGGAGAAATGCTATTTTCCGTACCTGAACGGCATTTGGCTGGGGGACGACTGGACCAAGGATGAGCTGTATATGCCTGTGCACTCCGGGGACAAGACCGTCAACCCCACCAGGACGCTGTCCGCAACGCCCCACCAAATTTCCTGGAAGTGGCAGGAATATCAGTATACCTTTACCCTGGGCGGTCCCTATGGTGTCAAGAATGAACGCCTGGGCTGCTGGGAGCGGGAATGCGGCTATTCCGGGCCCTGCTCCATGCTGTATATGATACTGAGCAATCCCCACCTGAACATGAGCGTTTATCTCACCTGCCGCAATGATGCCCTGCGGATGAAGTCCATCCGCGCGGCCACCTATGGGGAGGCCTGGCCGGGCGTGAGTCTGGCCCTGGGACACGTGCCCTGCCTGGAGCAGGGAAGCTGGGAGAGCGAGGCCTGCGTACTGATGCTCTATGCCGGGGACTGGCATGTGGGGGCGGACGACTACCGGGCATGGCGGAACGCCCTGGGGCGTCCGGCGCTGTCCCGGCCGCACCGTCCGGCCTGGTTCATGGAAAGCCCCGGCTTGGTGGCGCATTATGATTTCCAGTACCAGGGTGGGGGAATTGTGCACCGCTTCCGGGACATTCCGGCCCTGTATGCCCAGGCCAGGGAGATGGGCCTTTCCCACCTGCTGCTTTCCGGGTGGAATGTGGACGGCTTTGATAACGGCTTCCCCATGTACACCCCTTCCCCGGAGCTGGGCACGGAGGAGGAACTTCGCCAGGCCCTGCGGCAGGTGCGGGAGGCGGGCGGCCGCGTGGCCTTTTATATCAATTCCCGGCTGTGCAACCTGAAGTATGCGCAGCTGGAGGAACTCCGCCAGACCGGCGCGGTAATGGATCAGGATGGCCAGCTGGTGGTGGAAAACTACGGCGCGGAGGATCTGAACTTCGCCTGCATGTGCGCAGGCGCGGCCTCCTGGCAGCAGAAGCTAACGGATACGGTGAAATATCTCACCCGGGACATCGGCGCGGACAGCATGTATCTGGATCAGCTGGGCATGGCCCGCGGCTTGCTGTGCTATCGGGAGGACCACCTCCACGGGAAGGATGTGGGCGGCTGGAACCAGGGGTATGAGGCGGTGCTGGCGCGGATTCGCGAAAGCTATCCGGAGGAGGGGGTGGCGCTGCTGTTTGAGGGCGCCAGCGACATTCACGCCCCCGGCGCTTCCGGGCAGCTGATTTCCACCATGTTCTTCAACGGCGCCTTCCCTGAGCTGTACAAGTATACCTTCCCCGAGAATGTGCTGGTGGACATGATGTGCCCGCCTTCCCACAGCGCCATGCGTCCAGCGCACATCGCCCGGCAGAGTACTTTCCTGCTGCACCGGGCCTTCTGCGTGGGCTCCTACCTGTGGATATATGACCTGGAGGAGGACAATACCTTCCGCTGGGATGCCGCGGCCTACCAGCACCTGAAGCAGGTGATTGCCCTGCGGCAAAGCTGGCTGACCCGCTATGGCCACGGAATCTTCACCGATGACTGCGACCTGCTGCAAAAGCCCGACCAGCAGAACGTGATACTCAAAACGTTCCGCTTGAAAAACGGCTTGCTGGCCGCCTGTGCCAAGGGGAGCGAACCGCTGCGCATCGCCCTGCGCTGGGAGCGTACCCAAGCGCCCCAGGCCAAGCTCTATACCCTGGAGGCTCCCGATGCGCCGGTGACCCTGGAACTGCGTTCCGTTCCCGGCGGCTATGAAGCGACGCTGCCGGATACGGAGCTGTGCTATCTTGCCCTGGAGACGGCAGAAAACTGATACGCAAAAAATAGCCCCCGCCGGAACTTCCGGCGGGGGCCGCTTGTATGTTAGCCTTCAATATGGATGGTCCGCTTCTCAGGAACCTTCTTCGCATCCATCTTCGGGATCTCCAGATGGAGCACGCCGTTGGTGTAAGCAGCCTTCACATCCTGCTCCGTGATATTCTCACCCACATAGAAGCTGCGCTGCATCACGCCGGCATAACGTTCCTGACGGAGCATCTTGCCCTTCTTGTTCTCGTTGTCCTTCTCCAGCGTCTTTTCGGCGGAGATGGTCAGATAACCATTGGTCAATTCCAGATGAATTTCATCCTTCTGGAAGCCCGGCAGATCAACGTCCACCTCATAGCCTTCGTCCGTTTCCTTCACGTCGGTCTTCATCATGTTCTGCGCATGCTTGCCATACAGGGCACGGTCGATGTTGCCAAAGCCACGGAAGAAGTTACGATCGAAATCATCAAAAACATCCATCAAATTTTCACCAAACACAGTGGGAAGATAACTGCTCATATAGAAACCTCCATTCATTTGGCCTTGCATTGCTGGTCTCTTGGCCAGTCATGTAGGGTCTTGCCTCGTGAACCCTTGCGGGTCTTGATTACTTTGTGGTCACTGGCCACCCCGTTCTTTCCTTTCCTGAACGATACTTATATTATAGTCAAAGATCAAAGAAAGTCAATAGCTAAAATCAAATTTTTTCAAAAAAATTTTTACCAGTACCGTTTCCGCCGGAAATACAGGATGCACCCGCCGCAAACCACAACGCACAGCGCAATCACCGCGGGATAGCCATAGGCCCAGTCCAGCTCGGGCATATTGGTAAAGTTCATGCCGTACCAGCCGGCAATCAGAGAAAGGGGCATAAAAATGGTCGTTACAATGGTCAGCAGCTTCATAATCCGGTTCTGGGCAATGTCCACCTGGGCCTGATACTCGCTGCTTACCTGGCTGGCATATTCATGGAGCAGATGCGCCTCATCCTGCAAACGGTTCAAGCGGCGCAGCACGTACTGGAGGCGGCTCTGGCTGCATGCGTCCAGCAGGTCCGCGGCGCTTTCCTGGATGGTCAAAACCAGGTTATTCAGCTGGGCATAGTAGCGGTTGCGGTGATTGAGCTCCTTGCGCAGGGCGCTCATCTGCCGGATGAATCCCTCGGTGCGGTTTTCCAGCACCGCTTGTTCCAGTACCGAGATCCGATCCTCCAAGGACTGCATTTCGGTGATATCGTCCAGGATCAGCGCCAGGAAGAAGTCCATCATCAGGTCGTCCGCCTGGTCTGCGTGATGGGGGCGCATTTTTTGAACCTTTTCCATGCATGCCGCGGCAATGCCGCTGGGGTCAATAAACAGCACATTGCTTTTCCACCAGACAAAGGCCAGGGACTTCTGGGGCTGTTTGGCCTTGGCGGGAATGTGCAGCTCGCCCCAGATGCGATCCTCCTCAATGATCACACGGCACCCCCTGCATTTGGAAAGGTTGTACAGCACCTCGGGGGGCAGCATCCCCTCGGGCAGGCGCAGCTTTTCCAGCTCCTCCGGGCGCACCACGGCCGCTACCTGATGCCAGGTTACCTGCTCGCCCTTGGCAAAGGGCGTGAGCCTTTCCGCAATGTGATAAAACAAGTCAATCTCCTCCTGCCCGCGCCGCATGAGCGCGTAAAAATGCAAAACAGCACCCGACGCAGCTGCGCCTGGGTGCCTGTATATTCAAATGTAACTTTCGTCCTGCCCGAACAGGGGCACAAAGTCCTCCGAGGCGGAGGCGGCCTCCTGCTCATAGCCGGGTAGCTCCAGGGCGCGCATGTGGTCGCGCACCCGCCGGTATTCCCGGGGGGTGATGGTGCGGGTCAGCCCGGGAATGTCCACGCCGTTCAGGGGCACGTATTGGCGCATCAGGCTCACGGGAATCCCCGGCAGATGGTCGTGTACCCAGTCCAGCAGGGCAATGCTCTCCCCGGTGAGCCCGGGAAGGATCAGGTGGCGAATCAGCACGCCCCGGCGCATGATACCTTCCTGGTCATATTGCGGCGCGCCCACCTGGCGTACCATTTCCGTAATGGCGGCGCTGGCCACCTCAAAGTAGTCCGGGGCCTTGGCGCACAGCTGCCCCATGCGGGAGGAGAAGTGCTTGAGGTCCGGCAGGTAGATATCCATCACGCCCTCCAGGCGCCGGAGGGTTTCGACGGTTTCATAGCCGGAGGTGTTCCATACCAGGGGCACCGGTGGATGGTACAGATCCAATGCCTCCAGGATGCCCTCCACAAAGGGCGTGGCGGTGATGAAGCTCATGGTGTGCACGCCCATGTCCACCAGGCGGCGCATGTGCTCCGCCAGCTGGGCAGGGGTAAAGTCCCGCCCCAGGTTGCGGTGGCTGATGTCCCCGTTCTGGCAGTAGGCGCAGCGCAGGGTGCAGCCGCTGAAAAACAGCGCCCCGGTGCCGCGGGTGCCGCTGATGGGCGGTTCCTCCCAGTAGTGGGGGGCTATGCGCGCCAGGCGCAGGGTGCTGCCCAGGCCGCAAAAGCCGTTGCCCTCTTCCGGGGTACGGCGGGCGTTGCAGTGACGGGGACAGAGGGTACAGGCTTCCATGGACGGGCCTCCTTGCAAAAGTCTGATTTATTGTATCATTCCCGCAGATGGCACGCAAGGGGGCGTTTTTTGTCCCTTCGCCCCTTGCAATTCCACCGGCCCTTGCGTATAATAACTTAGATAGCTGTACAAGGAGGATGCCCCTGTGAGGATGCTTCTGACCGGCGCGTATACGCTAGCCCATGGCAAGCTCGTCCCCCAGGATGTGCTGGTGGAGGACGGGCGCATTGTTTCTTCTTTTGGGAAGGGTGTTCAGGCGGACCGTGTGCTTTCCCTTCACGGCCGCCTTGTGGTCCCAGGTCTTGTGGATGTGCACGTGCATCTGCGGGAGCCTGGGTTTTCTTATAAGGAGACGGTGCTCGCGGGGACGCGGGCGGCGGCTCGGGGCGGATACACCACCGTGTGCGCCATGCCCAACCTGAACCCCGCCCCCGATACTCCCGAGCATCTGGCGGTGGAGGAGGAGATCATCCGCCGGGACGCCTGCATCCGCGTGGTGCCTTATGGGTGCATCACCCTGGGGCAGAAGGGCGCGGGGGAACTGACGGACATGGCCGCCCTGGCGCCTCGGGTGGCTGGGTTTTCCGACGATGGCCGGGGCGTGCAGTCCGAGAGCCTCATGCGCCAGGCCATGGAGCGGTGCAAGGCGGCGGGGAGCATGATCGTGGCCCACTGCGAGGATATGTCCCTGATTCCCGCCGGGGGCGCCATTCATGCGGGCAGCTATGCCGCTGCCCATGGCATCCCGGGGATTCCCTCGGAGAGCGAGTGGGGGCAGATTGCCCGGGACCTGCGCCTGGCCCGGGAGACGGGCTGCCCCTATCACGTGTGCCACATCTCCTGCAAGGAGTCCGTGGCGCTGATCCGCCAGGCCAAGGCGGAAGGCGTGGACGTGACCTGCGAGACCGGCCCCCACTACTTGCTGCTGTCCCAGGACGATTTGCAGGACGAGGGCCGCTTCAAGATGAATCCTCCCCTGCGGGACCGCGCGGACCGGGAAGCCCTGCTGGAGGGCCTCGCCGATGGCACCATTGACATGATCGCCACGGACCACGCCCCCCACGGCCAAGAGGAAAAGGCCAAGGGCCTGCGGGGTTCGGTAATGGGCATTGTGGGCCTGGAGACCGCCTTCCCGCTGCTGTATACACATCTGGTGCAAAAGGGATTGATCTCCCTGGAGAAGCTCATGGAGCTCATGAGCGGCGCCCCCCGCCGCCGCTTCGGCTTTACGGATGGAGGCATACTGCCGGGGCAGCGGGCGGAGCTGGCCGTTTTTGACCTGGACAAGCGCTGGAACATCGACCCGGAACGCTTCCTGAGCCTGGGGCGGAGCACGCCCTTTACCGGCTGGGAAGTGCAGGGAGACTGCGTCATGACCCTGTGCGGGGAACGCATGGCCTATAAGGAGGAAGAAACCGTATGATATTCACCGTTACCGGGCAAACGCCCCTTACGGATACCGTTTACCGCCTGGAGCTGGCGGGGGACACCGCCGCCATTACCCGGCCCGGGCAGTTTGTGCAGATCAAGGTGCCGGGGTTCTACCTGCGCCGGCCCATCTCCGTGTGCGACTGGGGCGAAAACAGCCTGACGCTGATTTACAAGGTGGTGGGCCAGGGCACCAAGGCCATGACCAGCTTGGTTCCAGGGGCGGAACTGGACCTGCTCACGGGGCTGGGCAACGGCTTTGACCCGGCGGCCTGCGGGGACAAGCCCCTGCTGGTGGGCGGCGGCGTGGGCGTGCCGCCCCTGTACGGCCTGTGCAAGCGCCTCATCCAGGCGGGAAAATCCCCGCGGGTGGTCATGGGCTTCAACACCGCCGCGGAGGTTTTCCTCCGGGAGGATTTCGAGGCCCTGGGCGTGCCCGTGTACGTGACCACCGCCGACGGCTCCCAGGGCATCCGCGGCTTTGTCACCGCCGCCCTTACGGAGACGGACTATGACTTTACCTACGCCTGCGGCCCCGAGCCCATGCTCAAGGCCCTGTACCAGGCCACGGACAAGCCCGGCCAGTACAGCTTCGAGGCCCGCATGGCCTGCGGCTTCGGGGCCTGCATGGGCTGCAGCTGCAAGACCAAGTACGGCACCAAGCGCATCTGCAAGGATGGCCCCGTGCTGAACAAGGAGGAGATCGTATGGTGAGCACCGCCGTAACCCTGTGCGGCGTGGAGCTGGATAACCCGGTGATTCCCGCCAGCGGCACCTTCGGCTTTGGCCAGGAGTTTACCCCCTACTATGACATCAACATCCTGGGCTCCCTGAGTTTCAAGGGCACCACCCGGGAGGCGCGCTTCGGCAACCCTCTGCCCCGTATCGCCGAGTGCCCGGACGGCATGCTCAACAGCGTGGGATTGCAAAACCCCGGTATCGACCACGTGATTGCCGAGGAGCTGCCCGCCCTGCGCAAGATCTTCCATAAGCCCATCATGGCCAACATCAGCGGCTTTTCCCTGGAGGAATACGTGGCCTGCTGCGCCCGCATGGACGCGGAGGAGCAGGTAGCCTTCCTGGAGGTAAACATCTCCTGCCCCAACGTGCGCCACGGGGGCATGGCCTTCGGCACCAGCCCGGAAGCGGCGGCGGAGGTCACCCGGGCGGTGAAGGCTGTGACGAAAAAGCCCGTCATCATGAAGCTCAGCCCCAATGTGGCGGATATCACGGAAATCGCCCGGGCCTGCGAGGACGCGGGGGCGGACGGCCTGAGCCTCATCAATACCCTGCTGGGCATGCGCATTGACCTGGCCCGCCGCCGCCCGGTGCTGGCTAACGTCATGGGCGGCTACTCCGGCCCCGGGGTGTTCCCGGTGGCCCTGCGCATGGTGTACCAGGTCACCGGCGCGGTGAAAATCCCCGTGGTGGGCATGGGCGGCGTATCCTCCGCCCGGGACGTCATCGAAATGATGATGGCCGGCGCTACCGCCGTGGAGGTGGGCGCGGCCAACCTGGTGGACCCCTACGCCTGCAAGCGCATCATTGAGGAACTGCCCCAGGTCATGGCGGAGCTGGGCATCCGGGACTTGAAGGAAATTCAGCGGGTATAACCCCGATACAGACAAAGGAGGACGTTTATCATGGATCATGACGTGATTATTGCCCTGGACTTTGAAAACCGTGAGAAGACCCTGGCCTTCCTGGACCTGTTCCAGGAGGAAAAGCCCTATGTGAAAATCGGCATGGAGCTGTTCTACGCCGAAGGCCCGTCCATCGTGCGGGAGATCAAGGCTCGGGGGCACCGCATCTTCCTGGACCTGAAGCTCCATGACATCCCCAACACGGTGAAAAAGGCCATGCATGTGCTCTCCACCCTGGACGTGGACATGACCAACCTGCACGCGGCGGGCACCATCGCCATGATGGAGGCGGCCAAGGAGGGCCTCACCCGCCCCGACGGCAGCTGTGCCACCCTGCTGGCGGTGACCCAGCTCACCTCCACCAGCGAGGAGCGCATGCAGCGGGAGCTGCTCATCAATGCCAGCATGCCCGACACCGTGAAGAAGTACGCCCAGAACGCCAAAGAGGCCGGGTTGGACGGCGTGGTGTGCTCGCCGCTGGAGGCGGGGCTGGTGAAGGAAGCCTGCGGCGCGGCGTTCCAGACGGTGACGCCGGGCATCCGCTTTGCGGATTCGGCGGCGGATGATCAGGCGCGCGTGATGACCCCCGAAAAGGCGCGCCTGGGCGGGAGCGACTATATCGTGGTGGGGCGGCCCATCACCCAGGCAGCGGACCCCGTGGCGGCCTATCGGCGCTGCGTGAAGGAATTCCTTGGCGAGTGACAAAGGAGGAAAGACCATCATGGAAAAACAGATTGCGGGTGCGTTATTGTCCATCGGCGCGGTGTTTCTCAGGCCCGAGGAACCCTTCACCTGGGCCAGCGGCATCAAGAGCCCCATTTACTGCGACAACCGCCTGACCTTGACCGCGCCCGAGGTGCGCGACCAGGTGGAAAACGGCCTGATGGAAATTATCCGCCGTGAATATCCGGATGTGGAGGTACTCATGGGCACGTCCACCGCGGGCATCGCCCACGCGGCCATTGTGGCGCACATGATGCACCTGCCCATGGGCTACGTGCGCGGCGGCAACAAGGACCACGGCCGTCAGAACCGCATTGAGGGCAAGCTGGAAAAAGGCCAGAAGGTGGTCGTGGTGGAGGACCTGATCTCCACCGGCGGGAGCGTCATCGACGTGGTGGAGGCGCTGCGCGAGGCCGGCGCGGAGGTGCTGGGCATCGCGAGCATCTTCACCTATGGCATGCAGAAGGGACTGGACCGGCTGGCCGCCGCCGGGGTGAAAAACGTGAGCCTGTCCAACTTCGACGTGCTGGTACAGGTGGCGGCGGAGAAGGGCTATATCCGTCCGGAACAGGTGGAGCGGCTCATTCGTTTCCGCAACAACCCCAGCGACGAGAGTTGGATGCACAACTGAGGAGGTACACGCATGCCCAGACATCTGCTTGATATCCGTGACCTGAGCACGCAGGAGCTGGATGACCTGATGGACCGCGCAGACGACATTATCCAAAACCCCAAACGGTATGCTGAATGCATGCATGGGAAGAAGCTGGCAACGCTTTTTTATGAGCCCAGCACCCGCACGCGGCTGAGTTTTGAGGCCGCCATGCTGGAATTGGGCGGGAGCGTGCTTGGCTTTTCATCGGCGGACAGCTCTTCTGCATCCAAGGGTGAAAGCGTGGCCGATACTGTGCGCACCGTGGGATGCTATGCGGACGTCATCGCCATGCGTCACCCCAAGGAAGGCGCGCCCACCGCGGCGGCCCAGGTCAGCCCCGTGCCCATCATCAACGCGGGCGACGGCGGACATAATCACCCCACGCAGACGCTGGCGGATCTGCTCACCATCCGCCGCGAGAAGGGACGGCTCAACCAGCTGGTCATCGGCTGCTGCGGAGACCTTCAGTTCGGCCGCACGGTGCACAGCCTCATCAACGCCATGATGCGCTACAAGAGCATCCGGTTTGTGCTCATCTCTCCGGAGGAGCTGCGCGTGCCCGAATATGTGCGCGAAAGCATGCACAAAAACGGCGTCAGCTTCGTGGAAGTGGAGCGGCTGGAGGATGTGATCGGCACCCTCGATATTCTCTACATGACCCGTGTGCAGCGCGAGCGCTTCTTTAACGAGGCGGACTATGTGCGCCTCAAGGACAGTTATATCCTTGATACTGAAAAGATGCGCCTGGCACGCCGCGATTTGTGCGTGCTGCATCCTCTGCCGCGCGTGAACGAAATCAGCCGCGCCGTGGACGACGATCCCCGTGCATGCTATTTCCGACAGGTCGCCAATGGCAAATATATGCGCGAAGCCCTGCTGATGAAGCTTTTGGAGGTGGACGCATGAACATTGACAGCATTCAGAACGGCTATGTAATCGACCATATCCGCGCCGGGCGCAGCATGGAAATCTATCACTATCTGGGACTGGACGCGCTGGACTGCTCTGTGGCCATCATCAAGAACGCCAAGTCGCAGCGCATGGGTAAAAAGGACATCATCAAAATTGACCAGGAGATCCCTCTGGATCTGGATTTGCTGGGCTACATTGATCCGGGTATCAGCGTCAACATCATTCGCGACGGGAAACTGGTGGAGAAGAAAAAACCTGAGATGCCCGCGCGGGTTGTAAATGTGATGAAGTGCAAAAACCCGCGCTGTATTACTCAGACCGAACAGGAATTGGACCAGATTTTTGTGCTGGCCGATCGGGAGAAGCAGATCTATCGCTGCTTCTATTGCGAAGCGGCACATAAGAGCGAGTGACACAAACAGGGGCGGACGGCTATGGCGGCTGTCCGCCTCTTCATGTTGAAATTTACAAAACCAGAATATTTCATTGGGATTTTGAATTGAAAGTTCGTGTTTTAAGATAGAGACGAAAGATAGGTGGATACGAACGTTCGGATGCACAAAAAAGTTCAGAAAAATGGCAAAAAACCTGTTGACAGAGCGCCTAAAGCGTGCTATTATGTACAAGCTCGCTTGAGAGCAACGAACCTTGAAAACGATACAGAGCAAGGAAAGCAAGAACGCAAGCAGTCAATGAATTGAGTGAAAATGCGAGCCAGAGAAATCTGGAGCGTAACAGGAATTAAACATAAGAGTTTGATCCTGGCTCAGGACGAACGCTGGCGGCGTGCCTAACACATGCAA
>USCR01000013.1 GCA_900553295.1 uncultured Eubacteriales bacterium
CCCTGGTATAATATATATTTGTGTGTTGTATGTGCTATTTGCGGTACAGCGCGGCGAAAAGAAGCGAAAGGAGCATGGACCTTGACGCAAACAGTCATCATCGGCGGCGGTCCCGCGGGCATGGCCGCAGCCATCGCGGCGGCGCGGCGTGGTGAGGATACGCTGCTTGTGGAGCGACTGGACCGGGTGGGCAAGAAGCTCCTGGCCACCGGCAACGGCCGCTGCAACCTGATGAACCGCTCCGCTCCCGCCTATCCGGGCGGGGAAGCCTTTGCCCGCCAGGTACTGGCCCGATGCGGAGAAAGGGAATTGGAGTCCTTCTTCCGCTCCCTGGGACTGCGCCTGCGCACCGAGGACATGGGCCGGGTGTATCCCGCCAGCGGACAAGCCGCCTCCGTGCTGGATGCCCTGCGCATGGCCCTGACGCGGGAAGGTGTCGCCCTGCGTACCCTGAGCCCTGTGCAACGTCTGGAAAAGCGTGGTGAGCGCTTCACCCTTTCTCTGCCTGACAATGTTCTGCGCGCCACACGTGTTATTGTGGCAGGAGGCGGAAAGGCACAGCCGAAGCTGGGCAGCGACGGCTCCTGCTATGCGCTCCTTGCCGGATTGGGGCACACCCTGCGGCGCCCCTTCCCCGCCCTGACACAAATTGAAACCGAAACCGCGCCTTTGCGCGGGTTGTCGGGCATCCGTGTAAAGGTGGAAGCCTGGATTACGCAAAACGGCCGCGAGCTGCACCGCACCCAGGGCGAGGGATTGTTTGCTGACTATGGTCTCAGCGGCGTGTGCATGATGCAGCTGGCCCGCTACGCGCAGGGTCGCAACGCTTGCCTGCACCTGAACCTGCTGCCCGCCCTGGGCCTGGACACCGCCGGGGACTGCACGGCGGAATTGTCCCGGCGGCGTGCGTGCTGGGGAGACGCTCCCCTGGAACAGCTTTTCACCGGCCTGTGCGTAACCCGGCTGGGCGCGGCGCTGCTGCGCAATGCCTGCATTGGTCCCCTGTCCCGCCCCATCGCATCCCTAAAGGAAGGCGAAATACAGGCGCTGACTGCCTTGGTAGCAGACTTTGCCCTGCCCGTTCGCGGCGTGAAGGGCTTTGACAGCGCCCAGGTCACCGCCGGGGGCATCGCCTGGGAGGAGTTCACCCCGGAATCCTTGGAGTCCCGCCTGGTGCCTGGGCTGTATGCCGCGGGAGAAGTATTGGACGTGGACGGAGATTGCGGTGGCTTTAATTTGATGTTTGCCTTCGCCAGCGGCATCCTTGCCGGCAGCGAAGGGCATTTGGAGGAGGTTCTGTCATGACCCTAGTGGAAACCCTATGTCAGGAGTTCAAGCTGGCCCCCTGGCAAGTGGAGGCGGTGATTTCCCTGCTGGACGAGGGAAACACCCTGCCCTTTATCGCCCGTTACCGCAAGGAAGCCCACGGCTCCCTGGATGATACGGTGCTGCGGGAGCTCAGCGAGCGTCTGGCCTCTCTGCGTAACCTGCAGGCCCGCCGGGAGGAAATCTCCTCCTCCCTGAAAAAGCTGGAGAAATGGACCGAGGAGCTGCAAGCTGCCCTGGACAATGCCACCACCATGGGCCAGCTGGAGGATATCTACCGTCCCTATAAGCCCAAGCGCCGCACCCGGGCCATGATCGCCAAAGAAAAAGGGCTGGAACCCCTGGCGGACACGCTGCTGCTTCAGCTCACCAAGGCGCAGACCCCCGAGGAGCTCACCGAGGGCTTTCTGAACCCGGAGCAAGGGGTGAATACCCCCGAGGATGCCCTGCAAGGCGCCATGGACATTCTTGCTGAGCGCATCAGCGACGACGCGGGCGTCCGCGCCAAGCTCAAAAGCCTGTACCACCAAACCTGCCTGGTGGAAACCAAGGCCGCCGGCGAGCAGGACAGCGTCTACCGCATGTATTACGATTATCACGAGCCTCTGCGGCTGATGCCCTCTCATCGTGTGCTGGCCATGAACCGCGGCGAGAAGGAAGGCTTTCTGAAGGTGAAGCTGGCCGTGGATGAAGCGCAGGTGCAGCGCATCATCCAGCAGGAATATGTAGCCCATACAGGCAGCATCGCCACACAGTACGTGGTGGCCGCCTGCGAGGACGCCTATACCCGGCTTATCGCGCCGTCCCTGGATACGGAGCTGCGCAATGACCTGACGGACAAGGCTCAGCAAGCCGCCATACATGTGTTTGCCCTGAACCTCAAGCCGCTGCTCATGCAGCCGCCCGTCAAGGGCAAGGTGGCCATGGGCCTGGACCCCGGCTACCGCATGGGCTGCAAGGTTGCGGTGGTGGACGAGACCGGTCGCGTGCTGGATACCGCGGTGGTCTACCTGACCAAATCCCAGCAGGAAGCCGCGGTAGCCAAGGCGAAGCTGGAAGCGCTGATTCGCAAGCATGGCGTATCCATTGTGGCCATCGGAAACGGCACGGCCAGCCGGGAAACCGAGCAGTTCTTTGTGGAGATTATGCGGGAGATGAACCTGGGCGCCGCCTTGAGCTACATGGTGGTCAGCGAAGCAGGCGCGTCGGTGTACTCCGCGTCGAAATTGGCGGCGGAGGAATTCCCCACCTTTGACGTGAACCTGCGCTCGGCAGTCTCCATCGCCCGTCGGCTCCAGGACCCGCTGGCTGAGCTGGTAAAGATTGACCCGAAGGCCATCGGCGTGGGACAGTATCAGCACGACCTGAAGGAAGCCGAGCTGGACGAAGCCCTTTCCGGCGTGGTGGAGGATTGCGTGAACGCCGTGGGCGTGGACGTAAACACCGCCAGCCCCTCCCTGCTCTCCCACGTTGCCGGTATCAACGCCACGGTGGCCAAAAACATCGTGACCTACCGGGAGGAAAACGGTGCTTTCGCCACCCGGGCATCCCTGAAAAAAGTGCCCAAGCTGGGCCCGAAGGCCTTCGAGCAGTGCGCGGGCTTCCTGCGTATTCCCGGCGGCAAGGACCCCATCGAAAATACCGGCGTCCATCCCGAGAGCTACGCCGCGGCCAAGGCGTTGCTGGCACGCTTCAATCTCTCCCCTGCCCAGGCAGCCGCGGGTCTGCTGCAAAAAGAAGCGGAGGCCGTGGGGTACCCCCGCCTTGCTCAGGAGCTGGATGTGGGCGAACCCACCCTGCGGGACATGGTAAAGGAGCTGAGCAAGCCTGGCCGCGACCCGCGGGATGAGTTGCCGCCGCCCCTGCTGCGCACCGACGTGATGGAGATGGACGACCTGACCCCCGGCATGGAGCTCAAGGGCACCGTACGCAACGTGACGGACTTCGGCGCCTTTGTGGACATTGGTGTGCATCGGGACGGGCTGGTACACATCAGCCAGATGGCGCAGCGCAGGATCAAGCATCCCAGCGAAGTTGTGCGCGTTGGCGACGTGGTCACCGTTTGGGTGCTGGAGGTGGAAAAAGCAAAGAACCGTATTAGCCTTACCATGCGCCCGCCCGTGCAGAAAAAGGTGTAATTTTACCATATATTACGCTTTCGGATTACAAAAAAGAAGAAGCGCTTTCCGCTCTCGTTGCAGAGAATTGGAAAGCGCCTCTTTGTGTTATGATTTCGAGTCAGTCTATGCCTTATTCAGCGTTGAAAGCCGCCTTAAACTGGGCGTAATCATCACTGGTATAGATGTCGCTGTTGGTCTCCCAGTTGATGTAGCGAGAAGACTGGTTGCCGTAGGGCGCGTAGATCTTGGAATAATCATTCACGCAGGTCAGCTGCCAGGACACTTCCGCGTAGGTGGGGATCAGGAGAGCTTCGCTGAGCAGATAGGCTTCCGCATCAGCAAAGGCTTCGTAGCGGGCATCCATGTCATCGGTGATCGCCTTGGCGGTGTTCACCATATCCGCAAACTTCTGGAAGATCTCCATGGTTTCCGTATTTTCCTCGGTAACACCGTCATAGTGGCCATAGTCAACAGCGAAGAAGGCGTTGTCGTCGTTATACACCTGCTGACCCAGGAAGTTCACAGGATCGCCGAAGTCAGCGCCCCAGGCAGGCGTCACGATGGAAGCAACGCCAGGAGCAAGCACTTCCGTGGTGGAGGAAGCAACATAGGTGCAGATGTTCAGGGTTACGAAATCGTCACCCAGGCAATCGGAAAGCATCTGGGCCAGGGTATCCGCGGTATCCTTGGCGGTCTGGTTATCGCCCTTGATGTAGTAATCCACCACCACAGGGAAGGTGACGCCCTGCGCGGTCAATTCCTCCATGGCCTGCTGCTTGTAGGCAGCCGCCTTCTCGGGATCATAGCGATTGTAGGTTTGATCGCTGTAGCTCAGGCCCATCTTCTCCAGAACCACGTCGGTATAGTCACGGCCGTCGCTCATCTTCGCCACGCCGTTGGCCGTAAAGGTGAACACCTGGCAAGCCAGCGGATTGACGGCATTGTACCGGGCCAGATAGGGCGTCCAATCCAAGCCGTAGAGCCACGCCTTACGGAAAGCGGAATTGTTCACGGCCTTGTTCCAGTTTTCGTCTAGGGTGCCATCGGGGTTGTGCTTGGTGAAGTTGAACTGCATCAGGTTGGTGTACTTGTCCTGACGGCTCTCCACCAGGTTGTTGTGGAATTCGTTGGACTCGCTGTTATAAATGGTGGACAGGTTGGACTGGGTCAGGGTTACGTTGTCGATTTCGCCGGTGAGGAACAGGTTGTACGCCGTGTCATCGAACTCCACCATCTTGATGGTAATGGTGTTGAAGCGCTTCACGTTCGCCGCGTTCCAGTAGTTGGGAGAAGCGGTCAGCACCTTTTCGTTGCCCTGCACAAAGCTGGTAATGGTGTAGGGGCCATTGTACCACAGGGTTTCCCAGGTAACAGCCTTATAGCCTTCCGTACCCAGTTCCTCCAGGAGCTTGCCGGAGAGAGGATACAGGCAGCTGTAGGTGGCCAGGGTGGGGAAATAAGCCAGCTTATCCACGCAGGTATAAATCAGGGTCTTGTCATCCGGCGCGGAAACGCCCACCATTTCCTTGAACTTGTCCAGGCCAAGGTTCATGCACGCCTCGGGGTCCGTCTCATAGAGCTCCTTGGTGTACTGATAGTACTCCTTGGCGCCCTGAATCATTTCAATGGGCATGGAGGTGTTTACAGCATCGTTCTTGGCAAAGTTCAGCACCCACTCCAGGCCGTAGAGCCAGTCCTCAGCCACAACGTCAGCCTTGTAGTTGCCATCCTTGTCAAACCAGGTCTGGCCATCCGCCAGGATAAAGGTCCAGGTTTTGCCGCCGTCCTCGGAGTACCACTCCTTGGCGGAGTTCGCAACCAGGTTGCCGTGAGAGTCGTTGGTCAGCAGGCCATCGATGCAGTTGGAGAGCACATCCAGCTCCGTCTTGCTCTGGGAATAGAAGATATTGAAGTGCTGCATCTCCTGATTGGTGGTTTCATAGGTGTTCAGGTCCGTGATTTCCGCGGCAGAGGCAGTGCTTGCCATCGCCAACAGCATCGTCAGGGCCAGAAGCAGGGATAGCCATCTTTTCATTGCTGTTTCCTCCTTAATGCGGTAGTACAAAGGGAAGAAACCATCCCTTTGTTAGCATGGATATTAGCATGATACGCCGGTAAAGTAAATGGAAAATACACTGGAAAAACTTGTGAGAAAATATGAGAATTTCAAAAAATGCAGGTGTGTTGCCACATCCTGCATTTTAGAGGTATATCCGCCCGCGTTAATATCCCCGCGTACGGTCCACCTGATGTTCCAGGGGTTGACCAGCCAGGTAGCGGGTTAAATTTTCACGGAAAATCCGGAAAATAAACTGATAATTCACCGGGTCATCATCGTGGCCGGAGATATGCGGCGTCAGGATGACGTGTTCCATATCCCACAGCGGGCTGTCCGGGCTCAGCGGTTCCACCGCCGTTACATCCAGTACCGCCCCGGCAATGCGCTTTTCCCGGAGGGCGTCAATCAGCGCCTCCTCATCCACGGTGAATCCACGTCCACAGTTTACCACAATGGTCTGCGGGTCCATCTGGTCAATGCATTCCCGGCTCAGCATGCCACGGGTTGCCGCCGTGCCTGGCAGGCACATAACCACCACGTCCACATCGCGCACCGCCTCCGCCAGCTGGTCAGAGGTATACACCGCGTCAAAGTCCGCAGGCTTCTTTCCCAATGTGCGGCGCACGCCGCGCACGGTGGCGCCCATGGCCTTTGCCACATGCGCAAACCGGGAGCCGATGTCGCCCATGCCGACCACCGTGATCGTGCTGCCATAGATGGACCGACAGCTTCCCATGCACTTCCACACGTGGTGCTGCTGGTTGCTGGCATACTCGGGCATCAGGCGCATGAGCATCAAAATACCCGTCACCATGTATTCGGCAATCGCTACCCCAAAGGCGCCGGAGCAGTTGGTGAGCACCGCGTCATCCCTGGCGAAAATGTTGCCGCACAGCTTGTCCACGCCTGCCGCAGGCGTTTGCAGCCATTTCAGCGCGGGAAGCTCCGGCAGCAGCGCCGGAGGAAAGTAGCCCATCAGGACCTCGCAGTCCTTCAGCTCCTCCGCCTGGGGCGTTGCGCCGTCGGCATACCACAGCGTCTCATAGCCGCCTACCCGCGCCATCTCGTCCAGCTCCGCCCGCTGTGCAGGGGTGAAGGGCACATGGCGAAATGCAATTTTCATCGATGTTTCCTCCCTTTGCTAGGCTGAAAGCAGGCATGTCACAGGGGCAGATGAATCCACTTCTCCTCCCGGTGGGACGCTTCGGCCGCATTGATGAGCTCCTGTACCCGGGCGCTCTGGGCAAAGTTGCCCTCGTTCTTTTCCCCGCCGGAGACAATCTCCTCCAGGAAGTTCTGGATCAGGCAGCCGTAGAAGGCCGTGTCCCATGCGTCATCAGCGCGATGACCGGGATTCCAGTACTTCTCAGGAATCGGCAGTTCCCGGAACTTGACCGCATCCGCGTCGGCATTGGGATCTGCGTAGCCGTCGGCATATTCCAGCTTCTGCATTTGATGCGTTTCCGGATCGGTTGCCAGGGTTGCGCGCAGCGCGCCCCGGGAGCCGTAAATGTTGGCGTAGATGCCCGGATAGTTGCCCACCGTCACAAAGCTGGTTTGCATGGAGAACAAGCCACCCTTTTTGCAATTGGCAATCCACATGTCAGCGTCGTCCCAGTTGATACGCTCCATATGGTCATCCACGTTGTAGCGGCGGCGCTCGGGTACCAGGTTTGCCATGGTGCACACCAGCTTGTCAATATCATCCTGAATCAGTTCCAGGCCGATGTCAATGGTGGGTGCGCCGTAGCCCTCCAGGGAGCCCACCTCAATCTGCCGGGGATCGGGGTCCTCGCCCACCTTCTTGAGATGGTGGGGATATTCCTTGAACAGGCGCTTGTCCTGGGGGTACCAGGGATTCAGCCACTGGCTGTTCTGCTCATACCCATTAAAGAGCCAGGGCGTGCCGATCTTTCCCTCGCGCACCAGGTCAAACATATACTGAATGGCCGGAGCATAGCGGAAGGTAAGGCCCACCTTGGTCTTGAGTCCCTTGGACTTGGCCAGGGCGTCCAGCTCCCGCACGCGGCGGAAATCCTGTGCCACGGGCTTTTCCACCAGAACGTGCTTCCCCTTCTCCAGGGCCAGCGTCGTCAGGGGCTCGTGACTCTCACCATGCTCGTCCCGGGTGCATACATCGATAACATCCAGGTCCTCCCGGCAAATCATCGCTTCGGCGTCGGTGCACCACTCGGGCACGCCAAACTGTTCCGCACGGGCCCGCGCCAGCTCCTCATCCGCATCACAGATGCATACCAGATCGCACAAATCGCTGCGTACCCAGCCCGGAATATGAGCGCGCGAGGACCAGCGTCCCGCGCCAATCACGCCTACACGCACTTTCTGCTTATTACTCATCACTCTTCAAGCTCCCTTCGTTGCAATATGTGCTCAAGCCCCTCAAGGGAGGCTCTACTCATCCACTATAGTCACAAAAATGCATTTGTCAATTCAGTTTCGTGATTCTCACATTTTCTCACATCACATTATGCCATTTTTTCCCGAGGCGTTGCCACGCTGCTGCGTTCCCGCAGCGTGGGATTATAGCTATACAGGCACCGGGGCGCGTTGGGGTGACGCTGCCTGCGGAACAGCGTTTTGACCGAGTCGACGCTCATGCGTTCCAGCTCAACGCTCACCGCGGTCAGGGGCACATGGCAGTGCGCCGCCAGCTCCGAATCCTCGCAGGTAAACAGGCTCACGTCCTCCGGCACACGAATGCCCTGCGCGGAAAGCTCATTGAGTATGCCCACGGACAGATCATTGGAGGACACGATGGCCGTGGGTAAGGGGTCCATTTTCAGAATGCGTCTGGCTACATCCCCGCCGTTTTCATAAATCATAATGCCCGCATACAACACGCCGCCTTCCGGCACCTCCAGGCCATGGGAACGCATGCAATCCTCAAACCCCAGTTTCTTGTCCTGCGTAATGGAAGAATCCTCCAATCCGCCAATAAACGCAATGCGCCGGTGGCCACGCGCAATGAGGTATTCGGCCGCGACAAAGCCCATTTTGTAATAGTCAGGGCAAAGGGAATCCAGGTCCAATGCCGGCAAAAAGCTGTCCACCAGTACCACCGGGCATGGATAATGCCGCAGCATTTCCACCGTTTGCGGGTCATCGATGATGGCCAGCGCAATCACACCAAAAAAGTGGTTTTCTGCCGCAAAACGCAGATAGTCACGTTCCCGTTCCGGAGAAAAAGAAGTAACCGCCACAAAAGGCTGCTTATGCTTTTTTTCCAGCTCCTGCACCAACGTTTCCAGCAGCGCCGAGCACAGGGTGGAGCGGATGCCACCGATCATAATCATGACCAGATTATCATGGTCCTTCAGGGAAACCGGACGGCGTTCCTGGGGCACATAGTCCAGGGCCTTCACCGCTTCCTCCACCATTTTGCGCGATTCCCCAGAGACGTACCCCTTCCCCGTCACCACGCGGGAAACGGTTGAGATCGACAGTCCCGTGCGCTCCGCAAGCTGCTTCAAGGTTGCTCTCATGTCTCTTCCCCTTCTCCAACGCCGCATGCGCCCATGCAAGCGGCCTTTTCATACATTTTCATATTTTGAAGCTGATATTTGCATATTTCCTATCCATCGTACCATATTTTTTTCAGACTGTAAAGGCACCCGGCGCATGGCAGCAAAGGGGAAAAAGGCAAGGCTTAGCTCGGCTTCTTCTTTGTCTCAGCATCCGCAAAAGCAAGGAAATTCCTATGTTTTTCCCACCAGACTCCGCAGGAGGCTGCTTTGATTTAGGCGTTTGAAATCTGCAATTTTCTCCGTATCATCTTGCAATACGTTGTTTTTCTCATGTTTTCTCACATTGACTTCACTCATGGATCTGCTATACTTGCCATTGTAATGATATAAATGGTTTTAGGAGGCGTCCTCATGTTTCCAGCCTTAAGCGATAAGACCCTTGCCCTATCGGAAAAAGTTGCCCATGCTACCATGGGGATTGACGCGCTCTACCGCCAGGAAACCGGTGCGGAAAGCGACCGGGAAGGTCTGGTGGTGGTTCAGATGGCCGAGGTATCCCCCACGCCCTTTGCTTCCTATGGCGAAGCGCAGGAATACCTTGCTGATTTGGCCCAGCAGGCCCTTGCCCTGCCGGAGCCGGACCGCAGGCTGTACTACACCCAGGCATGCACTTCCCTGTGGTCTTTCTGCGCCTGGCGTCAGGGAAAGCTGGAACGGATGAGCGACCAGATCAGCCTGTTCCTGCACGCTGACCCGGCTCCCGCCACCTCCGCCCAGCTGGATGGTTACTACCGGCAACTGCGCAGCCTGTTGACCGAGATGGGCTATACCGGCGACATCAAGGCGCAAATCGCCGCCTGGGAAGCGAAAAACCTGGTGCCTGCGGACGAGGTGCAGGATACCATGAACGCCATGATGGTCCAGGCCCGTGAAATGTGCGGCCGCATCCTCCCCCTGCCAGAGAATGATTATTACCATTGCGAAACGGTGCGCGGCGTGTCCTATAATGCCAGCAGCGACTTCGCGCACCGCCGGGTGCTTATCAATATTGACCCCATTCTCACCAAGCAAAAGCTCAAGCACCTGGTGTGCCACGAAGTTTATCCGGGGCATTTTATGCAGTTCACCCTGCGCCGCCAGGCCTGGGAGCAGGGCGTAGGCGGCCTGGACGGGGTCCTTAGCGTATGCAACCACTCCTCCTCCTGCACCTTTGAGGGCATTGCGGACGCGGGGATATCCTTCCTGGGCTGGGAAGAGGGATTGGACGACCGGGCCAACGACCTGGTTTCCCTCATCCAGGCCGCCCTGGGATCGGCTGCCTCTTACCGGTTGCACACTCTGGGTTGGGAGAGCAGCCGTGTGGAGGATTTCCTGCGGGACAATGCTCCTGGCGGCGGCGAAGGTTGGGTTGCCAACCGCATCAAGTTCATTCAGGACCCTGCGCGCGCCGCACTGATCTTCAGCTACTGGCGTGGAGACGAAGGCGTGTTCCCCGTGTGGAACCGCGTGGCGCCCGAGGATCGCGCCCGGTTCTTTGGTTATATCTATGGGCGGCTGCACACGGTGCAGAGCCTGCAACTGTTCAGCTAACATAACGTTTGGAAGGAGCTTTATAGGATGAACGGATTATATGCGGGCAAGCAGGCCCAGGTCCAGAAAATCCTGGAGGAAAAGCAAATTGACCTGTGGTTGCTCATGGGGCGAGAAACCGTGGATGTATGCGATCCCGCCCTGCGGCTGGTATTTGACGGGAACGTGATGGGCGTGTCTGCCTTCTTCTTTACCCGCACGGGCAAGCGTCTGGCCCTGGTGCGGCGACAGGATGTCTCCGGTGTGGAGGCAACCGGCTGCTTCGACCAGGTAACCGGCTACGGCGACAATTTCGATCAGCTGCTCCGGCAGACCATTGAGGACATCGCGCCCAACGTCATTGACATCAATGCTGACCTTTATGACGCGCTTACCGATGGCTTGACCACCGGCCTTTATCTGCGCCTGCTTCACGCCCTGGAGGGAACGCCCTATGCCCAGCGCCTGAGCCTTGGGCAGGTGATTCGCGCCGTGCGTGGCAGAAAGATCCCCGAGGAAATTGCCATGCAGGTGCAGGTGCTCAAGCTGCTGAACCAGGCCTGTGACGAGTTGAAAGCGCAGCTGCATATCGGTATGACAGAAGGCGAAGTATACGACTTCTGCCAGGCCTTTATGAAAGAGCATGACATGACCGGCTCCTGGGATATGGGCTGCTGCCCGCTGGTACACGCGGGCGCGCGGAGCAACCAGGGCCTGGTTCGCCCGGGCAACAACCCCATCCGTCCAGGGGACACCTTCCATCTGAGCTTCGGCGCAAAAAAGAACGGATACGCCACGGACTTCCAGCGTACATGGTACGTCTTTGAGCCTGGTGAGAAAACTATTCCCCAGGAAGTGCAGCACGCCTTTGACACCGTGCGTGACGTCATTGAGTATGTACGGGTACATATGCGTCCCGGCATGGAAGGCCGCCAGGTGGACGCCATGGCGCGGGAGATCATGGGCAAAAATGGCTTCACCTATGGCCGCGGCAGCGGACATGCGGTGGGACGCGCACTTCACGATGGCTGCTTCCAGCTTTGCCCGGATTCCGCGGTGTTGGGTGATCTGCCCGAACGCAAGCTGGAAGTGGGTAATGTGTTTACCCTGGAATTCTTCGCGGATACCTCCCGGGGTGTGGTTGCCATTGAAGACATGGTGCAGCTCACGGAGAACGGCGGCGAATTCCTGTATATCCCGCAAAAAGAACTATGGACCCTGTAATTTTTATGAAAGAAAGGATGCGTAACTTATGACTGGTTTGAGTGATGAAAGCCTGCGTTTTGGGGAAGAATTGGCCACCGTTACCTTGGGTATCGACGCCCTGGACCGCCGCCTGCGCAATGCCCAGGATGAAATGGACGGCCTGGTGGTCATCAACATGGGCTGGAAAAAGGTAGCTCAGTTTGAAGATTATGCCCAGGCGCATGCCGCGCTGGCCGAATTGGCCAAGAAGTCCTTCTCTCTGCCTGAACCGGACCGCCGGCTGTATTATTTGCAGGCATGCCTCTCCCTGGACAGCTTCTGCGCTTTCAGCGAAGGCAAGCTCCCCAAGCTGACCGACCAGGTGGGGCTTTTCCTGCACGCGGACTGCGCTCCCGTAAGCCAGGCGTACCTGGAGGAACGGTGTGCAAAGCTGCAGCAGCTTTTCACCCAGCGTGGATATAACGGCACCCTGAAGGAAAACACCGCCAAGTGGGAAGCGGAAAACCGCGTTCCCGCAGACCAGGTTCAGTCCACCATGGATGAACTGATGGTCACCGCCCGTGAGCTGACCGGTCGTTTCCTTCCCCTGCCTGAAGCCCACTATCACTGCGTCACCGAACGCGGCGGGGCTTTCAGCGCCCGCAGCGACTATGATCATCTCCGGGTCATTGTCAATATTGAGCCGGCATACACGCTCCAGGCTTTGAAGCATCTGGTATGCCATGAGGCTTATCCGGGACACTACATGCAGTTCACCATGCGCAAGGTGCTCTGGGAGCAGGGATTGGCCGCGGCGGACGGTTTGCTCAGCGTGTGCAACCACTCCTCCTCCTCCACCTTCGAAGGCATCGCCGACATGGGCGGTCGCTTCATTGGCTGGGAGGATACCGACGATGACCGTATCTTCTCCGTACTCAGCGAGATCAAGTCGTCCATGGGCACCCTTTCTTCCTATCAGATGAATGTGCTGCACTGGAGCGACGATCAGATCCGCGCCAGCATGGCACAATGGCCGCTGTTGGGTGGCCCTGGCGCCATCAAGAGCCGGTTGACCTTTGTGCGTGATCCCTCCCGCGCCGCGCTGATCTGGAGCTATTGGCGTGGAGATCAGGCCCTGCGCAATGTGCTGGATCGGGTGGAAGCCAAGGATATGCCCCGCTTCTACGACTACATCTACGGACGTCTGCATACCCCGGCCAGCCTGCAGCTCTTCGTCTGAAAAAAGGAGATGTTACCGTGACCATTGAAGAAAAATTCGCAAAGCTGGGTGTGGATAATGCTCCTGGCCAGGAAGTCCGCCGCAAGGACAGCAGCGCCAAGCTCACCGGCGAAGAATTGCCCGGCACACCCGTGGACTTCTCCCACGGGGATGTGAACGCGCATCCGCCCATTCCCGGCTCCATTGAAACCTTCGACCAGGGGTATGCGCTGGGCGCTGCCCAGGCATATACGGAATACCGTGGCAAGCTCTCCCTGCGGGAAGGGCTAGCAAAAAAGCTGGCGGACTTCACCGGGGCGCCTGTGGATGCCGATCAGGAGCTGATCCTCACCCCCGGGACCCAGGGCGCGCTTTTCCTGGCCATGGGCGCAAACATTGCCCATGGGGACAAGGTCGCCATTGTGGAACCGGACTACTTTGCCAACCGTAAGCTGGTAACCTTCTTTGAGGGAGAGCTGGTACCGGTGGGGCTGGATTATTTCGGAGCGCAGGGCAAGGCTGCGGGTTTGGATCTGAACCGGCTAGAGGCCATTTTTGCCGATGGCGTAAAGCTGTTTATTTTCTCCAACCCCAACAACCCCACGGGTGTGATCTACACCGCCGAAGAGATTCGCGCCATTGGTGAGCTGGCAGCCAAGTACCATGTGAAGGTCATCTGCGACGAGCTTTATTCCCGGCAGATCTTTGACGGCCGGACCTATACGCATCTGCGGAGCCTTCAGGTAATGGACAATGAGGATTTGGTAACCATCATCGGACCTTCCAAGACGGAGTCCATGAGCGGCTTCCGCCTAGGCGCCGCGTTTGGCTCCCGGAGCATGATTCAGCGCATGGAAAAGCTGCAAGCCATTGTGTCCCTGCGTGCCGCAGGATATTGCCAAGCGGTCATCAGCCGGTGGTTTAACGAACCGGAAGGATGGATGGAGGCGCGTGTAGCTGCGCATCAGGCTATCCGGGATGATATTCTCGCCGCGTTTGCCAAAATTCCCGGCGTACGGGTACGTCTGGCGGAAGGCGGCAGCTATCTGTTCCCGCAGTTGCCCCCGCTGACCCTGAGCCTGCAGGAATTCATTGGCGCGCTTCGCTCCCAGGCGCATGTGATTGTAACCCCGGGTACTGAATTTGGCCCGCAGTATACGGACAGCTTCCGCATCAATTTCTCCCAGGATCATGATGCCGCGGTGGCAGCCGTTGAACGTATCGGACAGATGATTGAGCGCTACCGCGCCCCCAAGGAAAGCGAGGTCAAGGCATGAGCGGCGTAGGATTTCTGGGCATGGGAAAGATCGGCCGGGCATTGGCCGCGGAGGTAACACGCCTGGGCCATGAGGTTGCCTTTGTCTATGATCCCTTTTTGAAGGAGCCCGGCGAATTGCCCCAGGTCACTTCCCTGGATGATCCACGGTGCGCAAAGGCCTCCCTGGTGGTGGAGTGCGCCACGGCGGATGCGCTGAAGCAGGGCTTTGATCAAATCATTGCCCATAGCAATTTGCTGGTTTTCTCGCTGACCGCGTTCAGCGATGCGGACTTTGCCGCCCATGCCAAGGCGGAAGCCCAGCGCCTGGGCCGGCACATCTACTTCCCCCATGGCGCCATTCTGGGACTTGACGGCATCTGGGACGGACGGGAGCTGCTGACCAGCGTGAGCATTGAAACCACAAAGAGTCCCGCCAGCCTGGGGCTGTCCCTGACGGAAAAGACGGTGGTGTTTGAAGGGCCCACCCGCGCCGCGTGCGCTGCTTTCCCGCGCAATGTGAATGTTCACGCGGCAGTAGCCCTGGCCGGTATCGGCTTTGACAAGACACAGTCCCGCATTGTGGCTGATCCATCGGTGCACACCAACACGCACCGTATTCAGGCGGAGGGCGAAGGCATCCATATTGAATTGCTCATCTCCTCCTTTACCACCGGCGGCGTTACAGGGATTTACACGCCCAAGTCCGCTTGTGGCAGCTTGGCACGTGCGTTGTCAGCCACAGATACATTTGCCTTTGTATAAAAACTATTGCCTTCCCGCAATCTTGCGGGAAGGCAGCTTTTTTAATCCATTTTTTCCAGCAGCTTCATGATCTCATCAATTTTTTCCTGGCCCTTGCCTTCCTGAATGGCCTCCGTCATGCAACCCATCATGTGCGCGGCAAGCACTTCGCGGTTTGCTTTGCGGATCACCGCAGCGGTGGCCATAAGCTGGTTGGAGATGTCCACGCAATAGCGGTCCTCCTCCACCATTTTCAAAATGCCGTCCAGCTGTCCCCGGGCCGTGTAGATCAAGCGGCGTATTTTTTCGTGATCTGCTCGCATGACGTCTCCTTACAGCATTTTGACAGGGGTGAAGTCGGCGTTGCGCACGGCCTCCATGAGTTTTTCATCAGCCACGTCTTCCCGCAGGGTGATGGTGGCGGTTTTGTTGGCCAGATCCACCACGCAGGCACTGACACCCGGCACGGCGCTAATGGCCTTTTCCACGCTCATTTTGCAGTGATTGCAGGACATACCTTCCACAAGCATCTTCTTTTCCATAGTTGTTTCCTCCTTGATATTTTGTGATATTTCCACAGGGACGACGGACGTTTCCGCCGGCTGGTGTGCCGCTTCCGGACGGAAGGAACGAATACGCAGGGCATTGGACACCACAAATACGCTGCTAAAGGACATGGCTGCCGCCGCAAACATGGGACTCAGCTGCCAGCCCAGCCAGTGGTAAAACACGCCCGCGGCCAGGGGAATCCCCGCGCAGTTATAAAAGAACGCCCAGAACAGGTTCTCTTTGATGTTGCGCAGCACGTTCCGGCTCAGACGGATGGCCGTAGCCACATCCCGTAGGTCGCTTTTGACCAGTACGATATCCGCGGCATCCATGGCGATGTCCGTCCCAGCCCCAATGGCTATGCCCACATGGGCACGTGTCAGGGCCGGGGCATCGTTGATGCCGTCGCCCACCATGGCTACCTTTTTGCCCTGTGCCATGAGTTCCGCCACCTGCTTCTCCTTGTCCTGGGGAAGCACTTCAGCCAGCACCTCATCCACGCCCACCTGGCGGGCAATTTCCCGGGCGGCATCCTTGCTATCGCCGGTCATCATAATCACGCGAATGCCCATGTGACGCAGCGCCGCAATAGCCTCAGGGCTGGTTGCCTTGATGGTATCCGCCACGGCAATGGCCCCCAGATACTGCTCTCCGGCAGAAAAGTGCAGCAGGGTCTTGCCTGCATGGGAGCGCTCGGCACTGTCCAGCCAGGCTTCCGGCAGCGCAATACCGCTTTCCCGCAGGAAGCGGACCGTGCCGCCCAGAAGGGATGTCCCCTCCGCAGTTTCTCCCCGAAGCCCTTTGCCGGGGACGGAGGCCACATTTTTCGCCTGGGGCACGGAAAGATCGGCCCCCGCAGCGGTAATGGCCCGCGCCAGTGGGTGCTCGGAAGCCTGTTCCAGGGCCAGCGCCGCCCTTAGCAACCCTCGCCGGTCTGTCTGCCCATAGGGAAGCAGTTCCGTCACCCGAGGTTTGCCTTCGGTTACGGTACCGGTCTTATCCAGCACCACGGTGTCAATTTCATGGGCGGTCTCCAGCGCCTCCGCCGATTTGATGAGGATGCCGTGACGGGCGCCCACGCCCGTGCCCACCATAATGGCCACAGGCGTCGCCAGGCCCAGGGCGCAGGGGCAGGAAATTACCAGCACCGCAATGGCCATGGACAGAGCAAAGGCGAAATCCTTTCCCACCGCCAGCCATACAATCAGCGTTACCACGGCAATGCTCATGACCACGGGGACAAAAATCCCACTGATCTTATCCGCCAGTTTGGAAATGGGAGCCTTAGACGCTGACGCTTCCTGCACCAAATGGACAATCTGCATCAAGGTGGTGTCCTCCCCCACCTTTTGCGCTTCCAAGATGATGGCGCCCGTCTGGTTCACGCTACCTGCAATCAAGCTGTCACCCGGTTTTTTGTCCACGGGTATGCTCTCACCGGTAATGGCTGCCTGATCCACCGCCGTGCTGCCCTCCAGCAGAAGGCCATCCACAGGAATGCGCTCGCCGGGCTTCACCTGCACCCGATCACCCAGGTGCACCTGGTTCAAAGGCACCGTCAGCGTTTCTCCATCCCGAATCACCGTGGCGGTATCCGGGGCCAGAGCCATGAGCTTGCGCAGGGCTTCTCCGGTTTTGCCCTTGGCCCTGCTCTCCAAAAATTTGCCCAGGGTAATCAGCGTAAGGATCATCACCGAGGACTCAAAGTAAAGTTCCATGCCCGCCTGATGCACCGCTTGCGCATCTCCGGCAATCAAGCCGAAAAGCATGCGGTATAAGGCAATAACGCCATACACCAGGGCTGCGCCGGAACCCACGGCAATGAGTGAATCCATGTTCGGCGCCCGCTGTGCCAGTCGTTTCAGCCCATTGATAAAGAAGGCCCGGTTGATCACCAGCACCGGCAGCGCCAGCAGGAACTGGGTAAACGCATTGACGGGCATATAGCCCTCCCCCGCCAGAAACCAGGGAAGCGGCCATCCCAGCATATGCCCCATGGAAAGATACATCATGGGAATCATAAAGCAAAGGGACGTAATCAGCCGTACGCGCATGCGCCGGTATTCTTCCTTGGCCGGGTCTTCGGTCTGCTGTCCGGCCTGTCCCGGAACCGCAGCACCATAGCCTGCCTTCTGCACGGCGGCCACTACCTGCGCGGATACCTCCGCGCTGTCCTGTTGGCATACCAGCTGGTTTGCCAGCAGGTTTACTTGCGCTTCCGTAACACCGGGTACGGCGCGGGCCGCTTTTTCCACATGTGCTGCGCAAGCTGAGCACGTCATGCCAGTAATTTGATATTGCTGCTTCATAGCTACCCCTCTCCCACCCCCCGGGGGTGTATGCCTATTCTAGCATGCACCCTATGGTTTGTCAAGGAGCTAATTTCCCTATGCATTGCCACAAAAAAAGTCCCTTCGCCGAAGCGAAGGGACCCGTACGAACAAGGCTTACCGATTCAGGATGGTCTTCTCGGTCTCCTTGTCGAAGAAGTGCAGATGGTTCACGTCGAAAGCAATCTTGATGGTGCTGCCGGCGCGGCTGGAGGTACGAGGATCCACGCGGGCGATGATGTTGTCATCCTTGCCGGTGGTCTTCAGATACAGGTAGGTCTCAGAGCCCATCAGCTCGGTCACTTCGACGTTCACGTCGATGGTGGCGTTGGCGTAGGTCTGCAGCACCACGGGCTCGTCGTGGATGTTCTCAGGACGGATGCCCATGACAACTTCCTTGCCGATGTAGCTCTCGTCGATGAACTTGGAAACCTTCGAATTGGGCACAACGATCTTGTTGTCGCCGAAGGTCGCCACCACGTCCTGGCCTTCCTTGCTCAGCTTGACGTTGAAGAAGTTCATCTGGGGGCTGCCGATGAAGCCGGCCACGAACTGGTTGGTGGGATAGTCGTACAGGTTCTGGGGAGTATCCACCTGCTGCACAAAGCCATCCTTCATAACCACGATACGGCTGGCCATGGTCATGGCCTCGGTCTGGTCGTGGGTCACGTAGATGAAGGTGGTCTGCAGGCGCTGATGCAGCTTGGTGATCTCGGTACGCATGGCCACGCGCAGCTTGGCGTCCAGGTTGGACAGAGGCTCGTCGAACAGGAACACCTTGGGCTCACGGACGATAGCACGGCCCAGCGCAACACGCTGACGCTGACCACCGGACAGAGCCTTGGGCTTACGGTTCAGCAGGTGAGCGATGTCCAGGATCTTGGCGGCTTCTTCCACGCGGCGCTTGATCTCATCCTTGGGGGTCTTGCGCAGCTTCAGGCCGAAAGCCATGTTGTCATAAACGGTCATGTGGGGGTACAGGGCGTAGTTCTGGAACACCATGGCGATGTCGCGGTCCTTGGGGGCGACGTCGTTCACCAGCTTGTCGCCGATGTACAGCTCGCCGTCGGAAATCTCTTCCAGGCCGGCAACCATGCGCAGGGTGGTGGACTTACCGCAGCCGGAAGGTCCAACCAGCACGATGAATTCCTTGTCCTCGATGTCCAGGCAGAAATCGCTTACGGCGGTGACGCCACCGGCATACACCTTATAGATGTGGTTCAGGGATACGCTTGCCATACGTTTTTTCCTCCTCTGAATGGAAGGCTCCACAGTCGCCGACCGATTCGGCCTGCCGCCCTCTACTGCAATTATTATACTGATTTTCTCCCAAAAAAGAAATTGGTGAAACGCACAAGGTTTCTACAAGCCCTTTGTTCACGATGCCCACGCAGCGCAGGAAAAAGCGCTTTTCTTTGTCGAATCATGACAAAACACGGCCGCGGCTTTTTCGTGTGTTCGCCTTGCCTTGTGTAAAAAATCTAACTATAATATAGCATATCACAAAAGGGGTCGCAAGGGCCTTTTCCACCTGGAGGTGTGCGGAATGAACGTGGATCAGCTGGCCGAATCGCTGCGGCGGGACCAGAGCTTTATGGAAAACGTGGTGCGCTGGGAGGAGCTTCCTGCCCGGGAAGCGCGCTACGGGGATTTCCCGCCGGAGCTAGACGCGCGGCTATTGCCTGTGCTCCGCCAGCGGGGCGTAACCCAGCTGTACAGCCACCAGGCGCAAAGCATTGCCGCCACCCTGCGTGGTGAGGATGTGGTGGTAGTGACGCCCACGGCCTCAGGCAAAACCATGTGCTATAACCTGCCGGTGCTCAGCAGCATTTTGAGCAACCCCGACGCCCGGGCGCTCTATCTTTTTCCCACCAAGGCCCTGTCCGCGGACCAGGTCAGCGAACTGTACGAGCTCATCGAAGCCATGGGCGTGGACATCAAGACCTACACTTACGATGGAGACACGCCCGGCGCGGCGCGGCGTGCTGTGCGCCAGGCGGGCCACATTGTGGTCACCAATCCGGACATGCTGCACAGCGGCATTCTTCCCCACCACACCAAGTGGGTCAAGCTCTTTGAAAACCTGCGCTACATTGTCATTGATGAAATTCACACTTACCGTGGCGTATTCGGTTCCAACCTGGCCAATGTGCTGCGACGGCTCATGCGCCTGTGCGAATTTTATGGCAGCCATCCGCAATTTATCCTGTGCAGCGCCACCATTGCCAACCCCGGCGAGCTGGCCCAGACGCTCATTGGCCGCCCGGTCACCCTTATCGACGACAACGGCGCCCCCATGGGGAAAAGGCATTTTGTTTTCTACAATCCGCCGGTGGTCAACCGGCAGCTGGGCATCCGCAAAGGGGTTATTCCGGAAACGCGCGCCATTGCCAGCATGTTGCTCAAGTGCGGCATTCAGACCATCACCTTTGCCCGCAGCCGCCTCACCGTGGAGGTGCTCACCAAGTATTTGAAGGATCTGGTCCGCGACCCGCTGGGCAATGCCGGCCGGGTACGGGGCTATCGTGGCGGCTATTTGCCCACCCAGCGGCGGGAAATCGAGCGGGGCCTGCGGGCGGGCGCCATTGATGCGGTGGTATCCACCAATGCCCTGGAGCTGGGCATTGACATTGGCGCGCTGGACGCCTGCGTGCTTTGCGGCTATCCTGGCACCATTGCCAGTGCCTGGCAGCAGGCCGGCCGGGCCGGACGCCGCAAGGGAACCAGCATTGTGTTTTTCATTGCTTCTTCCGCGGCCATTGACCAGTACATTGTCAATCACCCGGATTACTTCCTGCGGCAAAGTCCCGAAAACGCTTTGCTGAACCCGGACAACCTGTATATCCTGCTCAGCCATTTCAAGTGCTCCGCCTATGAGCTGCCCTTTGAGGACGGGGACGCCTTCGGCAACACCGCCGCCACGCCGGAGCTGCTTGCCTACCTGGAGGAGGAGCACATCCTCCGTCATGTGGACGGGCGCTACCACTGGATGGCGGAGGATTTCCCCGCCTCAGAGATTTCCCTCCGCTCCGCTGCCAGTGAAAATTTTGTTATTATCGACATCACTGACCCCGCCCATCATCGGGTCATCGGTGAAATGGACCGCTATACCGTGCCCATGCTGCTGCACGAAAACGCCATTTACCTCCATGAAGCCCAGCAATACCAGGTGGAAAAGCTGGACTTTGATGCCTGCAAGGCCTTCATCCGCCAGGTGGACGTAGGCTATTACACCGACGCCAACCTGAACATCAGCCTGAGCCTGCTGGACGTGGAGGACACGCAACCCATGGGCCAAGGCGCGGAGCGGGCCCTGGGCGAGGTGAAGGTCACCACGCTGGTGACCATGTTCAAGAAAATCCGCTTCGATACTCATGAAACCTTGGGATTCGGCCACGTACGCCTGCCGGAGACGGACATGCACACCACCGCCATGTGGTGGACGCTTCCCGACAGCCTTTGCAACCGTTTTGAGAGCGACACGCTGAAAAACGGCATGATGGCCGTGGCCAATCTGCTGCGCATTGTGGCGCCACTGTACCTCATGTGCGCTCCCCAGGACGTGGCCGTGGTCTATCAGGTCAAATGTCCCTTCACCGACCGGCCCACGATCATTGTGTACGATAACTGCCCCGGGGGCGTGGGGCTGGCCGCAAAAGCATACGCCATGCAAAACCTGCTGCTGGAAAAGGCGCTGCAAATCGTCTCGGACTGCCCTTGCCCCCAGGGGTGTCCCTCCTGCGCCGGCCCGGTGGGTGAAATCGGCACGGACGGCAAAGCCACCGCCAAGGTGCTGCTGAAGGAGCTGATCGCATGCCCCTGAACCTGCGGGATAAGCTCCGCGCCGTGGATGGCCCCCGCCGTCCCACCGCGCCGGTAAAGGCGGAGCCGGTGTTCCAGGATTGCTGGCACGATAGCCGTGTTCTGCCCCTGGATGCGGTTCCCGGGGCCTGGGAACTACCCATGGAGATGGTCCGGCTCATGGAACCGGGTACCTTGCCCGCGCAGCTGGCACCGGAGAAAATCCTCTACCTGGATACGGAAACCACGGGACTCAGCGGCGGGGCGGGCACGGTGGCTTTCCTGGTAGGTATAGGCTACCTGACCACGGAGGGTTTTCTGGTGCATCAATACCTGATGCGGGACTACCCCGAGGAGCGTTATCTTTTGGAAAACCTCCGGGGATTGTTGACGCAATTCGACGTCCTGTGCACCTTCAACGGAAAAAGTTTTGACTTGCCGCTGTTGCAAAGCCGCCTGCGCATGAACCGCATGGACGCTGCCTGCCTGGACAAGCCGCACATTGACCTTTTGCACCTGGCGCGCCGGATATGGAAAATGCGTCTGGGCCGCTGCAACCTGGGGCATCTGGAGGAGATCGTCTTCGGGGAAGCACGGGAGGACGACATTCCCGGCAGCCAGGTGCCAGAGCGGTACTTCGCCTACCTGAAAACCGGGAATTTCAGCCAGCTGACCCCGGTGCTGGATCACAACCGGCAGGATATTTTTTCCCTATGCCGGCTGCTGACGCATATGGCAACCATGTACGCCGCCCCCGAACAGCAGCGACATGAGCAGGATGTCTTCTCCATGGGTGTGGCCCTGGAAAAAAACCGGCACCTGGATCAGGCGCGCCGCTGCTACCGCCTGGCCGCCCGGGGACTAACCAAGGCCAGCAGCCACCGGCGCCTGGCCCACAGCTACCGCCGCACCGGTGAAGGGGCTGAAGCCTGCGCCATCTGGCAGGAGATGATCCGCCTAGGCGAAGGATGGATCGAGCCCTATGTGGAGCTGGCCAAGTACTACGAGCATACGGCCCGGGACCTGGACGCCGCCCTGGAAGTCACCCGCCAGGCCCTTTGCAAAGTGGCTGAACCGGCACTTCGTCCACCGCAGACTGTACAAGAAGCGAAAAATGCGCTACAATACCGGTATGCGCGCTTGAAGCGCAAGTGGGAAAAGCAGGCCACGCTTTTCACCTCAAGGGAAGACAGGAGATGTTGACATGGGCTCCTTTATGGCAAATTTCAAGGGACAAAAGGCCGCCCGGCTGCAAAGCAAGGGCAACTATGATGAAGCAAGAAAAGTATACGCCGAGGCATATGCTGCCGGCATGAATGATCCGCGATTGCTGCTGGCCTATTCGGTGCTGCTCATTCGCGCCTACGAATTCGAGGCCGCTAAGGAGCTGCTGGTAAAAACACAAAAGGCGCCGGGTATCACTGCGGAGCAGAAAAGCCAGCTTTTCATGAACTACGCGGTGTGCTGCTTCAAGCTCGGAGACATCCAGCGCGGCATTGATCTGCTGGAAAAGCAGCATCAGCGCCAACCCACGGGGCTGATCTATGGCACCCTTGGTTGTCTGTATGTGGAAGCGGGCATGACGGAAAAGGCCCTGAGTTACAACCAGGAAGCCTTGGCCTACGATGACGAGGACCCCATCTGCCTGGACAACATGGGCCAAACCTATTACCGCCTGGTGGGCGATAAGGCCAAGGCCAAGGAATACTTCGATGCCGCCCATAAAATCAAACCCGGGCAGATTGATACCCTGTGGTTCCTTTCCCGCTACGACCTGGAAGCGGGAGACACCGCCGCAGCCTTGGAGAAGCTCCGCACCGCCCTGGAGGGCCGCTTCTCTCCCATGAACTACGCCAGCAAGGAAATGGTGGAAAAAGAGATTCAACGTCTGGAGCAGGCTTAACCAGACTGCTGGAAAGAGCATGCTTTTCTTGCTGAAATGACGAAGAGGAAACTTTCGGTTTCTTTGCTTGCAAGCGTTTCAACAAGTATGGGCCCCGAAGGATTCCAAAGGGCGTTTGGAAAGCCCTTTGGTCGCGCCCCTGTATTTGCAAGCGTGTATTGCACAATTTGCAAAAATAGTGAGGCAAATTACTTTGTCAACGCGTCAAGGCCCCGCTTTCGTATGAAAGAAAGCGGGGCCTATGTTATCTGCTCATTCATGGGAGAGGCTGTGTTCCGCTGCCGCTTCGGCCTCCTGAAGCACCTGTTCCGGGAAACCCATTTGCCGCAGCAGGGCAATGGCATTGCGGGTATCGGCCGGGCCTTGCATAAGGCGGTAAGAGAAATGCATGCCCTGCTCTGTAAGCTCCTCCCGGAAATGTACCTGGGCATAGTTCTTCAGTAGGTGGGTAAGCTCCTGGTCGTGGGTAGCGGCCATGACCAGGCAATTACGGCCTTGCACATAGCGCAGCAAAGCTGCAGATGCGGCGATGCGCTCCACTGTGTTGGTACCACGCAGGATCTCGTCAATGACGCACAGGGTAGGCAGCGTATCCGTCAGCGCGTCCAGAATGCGCTTAAGGCTGCGAATCTCCACCACAAAATAACTCTCCCCGCCCATCAGGTTATCCCGCAGGGCCATGGAAGTCATTACCCGGCAACGTGGCAAAGCAAAGCTCCCGGCAGTACACCAGCCGATGGTCTGCGCAAGAATGCAGTTCAGGGCCATAGCCCGCGTAAAGGTGGATTTTCCCGAGGCGTTGCTGCCCGTAACCAGGGTGCAGCGATCCCAGTCATAGCTGTTGGGTACGGGATGCTCCAGCAGCGGATGCACCACATCCTTTGCCTGTACTGACAGGGCTTCATGGAATAGCGGCTGGCACAGCACCGCCTGTCTCCTCATCCAGCAGGCCAGCGCCAGGCAAGCGTCCACCTCCCCCACTTGGGTATATGCTTCCAGAAGGATCTCCCGATGCTGCTGGTAAAAGCGAATCAGGGATAAGAAGCGGATGGTATCCGCATGGCAGAAGATGCGCAGGTATTCGCCCAGGAAATCCAGGTCGCTTTGAGACTGACGGGCCATGGCGTTGCTCCAGCGCAGGACGGGGCGCAGCGCTCTGCCCAGGGCATGAAAGCGCTCCGCCGCGTCTTCCATGCCTGGCGGGCAATCCCGTTCCAGGCGCTGAGCCGTCCACACCACCCTGGCCAAATGACGCACCGCAGCGATATGGGGCATCAACGCTTTATCCGTGAAGAAATGAATGAACAAATTGCCTCCCAGCGCAGCCGCCGCGGCCAGCCAGCAGGGCGCCCACAGGAATCCTCCCAGGGCCAGCACCCAGGGCAGTGCCGCCAATACGCCATACATCCAGCGTTTCCCGCGGATGGATACCGCCGCTGTTCCAAGCAGCAGCGCCACCCCATCGTAGGAGTGCCCCTTGCCCAACCGCAAAAGCGCATATATCAGCTGCGTGCGCCTGGGGCCATCCTTCCGCAGCGCTTCGACCCACCGCCGTCGCCGGGACAGGGTATCCTCCGGCGTTTGCGTATCCCGGAGTATGGCATGGAGCTGCTCCTCCCCCACCCCGCTGGCCGTATGGTTCATGGCGGTGAATATTGCGTCCATGTCCAGGTCCTGCCAGGTAATATCGTCCACGCCGCCGTCCTTTTCAGCTGCCACGGCCTGCCACCAGTCCTTCACCGCATCCATGTCCGCGGGCACTGCAGGCGACTGTTCCATCCACAATGCGGCGCGACGCAGCGCTCCCTTGCGCTCCCGGCGCTTGCGGTCAATGCCATAGATGACGCATCCTGCCAGCAGCACAAGGAACAACATGCTCTCGCCCATGGTTTCTCTCCCCTCCATGTACGCTGTTATGCGGGCAAATGAAAACCTCCCGGACCGGATGGCCCATAACAGGCCACCCGGCCGGGAGGCAACGCATCTTGTCTGAAAGATCTCAGGCTTTGCCGTTGCAGCCCAGCACGTCCACGATCTTATGACGCACCATTTCCCGGATGCCGTTCCGGGCATCGGTCAGGTACTGGCGGGGATCGAAGTGATCGGGATGCTCTGCAAAGTGCTTACGCACCAGGCCGGTAAAGGCCAGACGCAGGTCGGAGTCGATGTTGATCTTGCACACGGCCATGGAAGCCGCCTTGCGCAGCATGTCCTCGGGTACACCCTGGGCACCGGGCATCTTTCCGCCGTACTGGTTGATCATCTCCACGTATTCGGGGATGACGGAGGAAGCGCCGTGCAGCACAATGGGGAAGCCAGGCAGGCGGCGGCCAACCTCTTCCAGAATGTCAAAGCGCAGCTTGGGCTCACCCTTGAACTTGTATGCGCCGTGGCTGGTACCGATGGCAATGGCCAGGGAGTCGCAGCCGGTGCGGGTAACAAACTCTTCCACTTCATCGGGCTGGGTATAGCTGCTGTCCTCGGCGGAGACTTTCACGTCGTCTTCCACGCCGGCCAGGCGGCCCAGCTCGGCTTCTACCACCACGCCATGGTCGTGGGCATATTCCACTACCTTCTTGGTCACGGCAATGTTCTCCTCAAAGGAGAAGTGGCTGCCGTCGATCATCACGGAGGAGAAGCCGCCATCAATGCAGCTCTTGCAGGTCTCAAAGTCGGGGCCGTGGTCCAGGTGCACGGCAATGGGCAAATCGGTGTCGGCCACAGCCGCCTCGATCATCTTCATCAGATACACGTGCTTGGCGTACTTCCGGGCACCGGCGGAAACCTGCAGAATCACGGGAGCATTCTCCATCTTCGCGCCTTCGGTGATGCCCTGGATGATTTCCATGTTATTCACGTTGAACGCGCCGATGGCATAGCCGCCCTCATAAGCCTTTTTGAACATTTCCTTGGTCGTTACAATCGCCATGGGAAAAAACCCCCTTCGGTTTGTTTTCAATTCATTATAGCACGTTTCTCTTCCGGTGAAAAGCCGTTGTCTGACACTTTTCGCACAAGGATGGAAATTGCAAGCCTTTGGTCTCCCGATGATTATCATGGCAAGCAAGCAAAAGATTCATGTCTTTTCTTCAAAGAAAAGCGGATCAACGCAGAAAATCCTTTGCTTTTTCCTGTTCCCTTTCCCGTGAAAATATGGTATGATAACAGACGGTGCAAAACCAAATATCGGAAAGAAAATAGGAGTCAAAATGATCACAGTCAGCAACGTTTCCCTGACCTTCGGAGGACAAAAGCTGTTCTCCGGCGCGGATTTGAAGTTCCTGCCCGGCAACTGCTACGGCATCATCGGCGCCAACGGCGCGGGCAAGTCCACTTTCCTGCGGATTCTCTCCGGGGAGCTGGAGCCCACCACCGGCACCGTGACCATCCCGGCCAATGAACGGCTGTCCACCCTGAAGCAGAACCAGTTCCAGTACGATGCCTATACCGTGCTGGACACGGTGATCATGGGCAACCAGCGGCTGTACGACATTATGAAGGAAAAGGATGCCCTCTACGCAAAGCCCGACTTCTCCGAGGCTGACGGCGAGAAAGCCGCCGAGCTGGAGGGTGAGTTTGCGGAAATGGACGGCTGGAACGCCGAAAGCGACGCGGCCACCCTGCTTCAGGGCCTGGGCATCGGCGAAAATCTCCACAATACGCTCATGGGCGAGCTCACCGGCGGCGAAAAGGTGAAAGTGCTGCTGGCCCAAGCGCTGTTTGGCCACCCGGACATCCTGCTGCTGGACGAGCCCACCAATAACCTGGACAACAAATCCGTCAGCTGGCTGGAGGATTTCCTGATGGATTTCCCCGGCACGCTGATCGTGGTGAGCCATGACCGCTGGTTCCTGAACAATATTTGCACCCATATTGTGGATATTGACTACAACCAGGTCAAGCTCTACGTGGGCAACTATGACTTCTGGTACGAATCCAGCAAACTGATGCAGTCCATCATGAACGACCAGAAGAAGCGCCGGGAAGATAAAATCAAGGAATTGCAAGCCTTCATCCAGCGTTTCTCCTCCAATAAGTCCAAGGCCAAGCAGGCCACCAGCCGCAAAAAGATGCTGGATCAGCTCACCGTGGAGCAGATGCCCGCTTCTTCCCGCCGGTATCCCTGGGTCTGCTTCACCCCCGACCGTGAAGCCGGCAAGGACATCCTCAAGGTGGAAAACCTCTGCTACACCCAGGATGGCGTACAACTGCTCAAGGACGTGTCCTTCATCGTCAACAAGGGCGAGAAAATCGCCCTGGTGGGCAGCAATGAGCAGGCGCAGACCGCCCTGTTCAAAATTCTTAACGAGGAACTGACCCCCGACAGCGGTTCCTTCAAGTGGGGCGTAACCATCACCACCAGCTATTTCCCCAAGGACAACAGCAAGTTTTTTGAGGGGTGCAAGCTGAACATGATGGAGTGGTTCGCACAGTACTCCCCCGAGCAGCTTGAATCCTACATGCGTGGCTTCCTGGGTCGGATGCTTTTCTCCGGGGATGATGTGTACAAGCCTGTTTCCGTGCTCTCCGGCGGCGAAAAGGTGCGCGTGATGCTCTCCCGGATGATGCTCTCCGGGGCCAATTTCCTCATGCTGGATCAGCCCACCAACCACCTGGACCTGGAGTCCATCACCGCCGTCAACAACGGCCTGATCGACTTCAAGGGCGTGGTCCTCTTCGCCAGCCACGACCATGAGTTTGTCCAGACCATCGCCAACCGGGTCATGGAGTTCGTGGACGGGAAGCTCATCGACAAGATGTGCACCTACGATGCGTATATCGCCGGGGCCCGGGAGGAGATGCTTGCCCGGCTGAACGGCTGAGCTGTTACTGGATTGTAGTTGACATCAGGCAAAACCACCCTGTAAACTGTTTGCAAAACAGCTTGCGGGGTGGTTTTTCATGGACAAACGGCGGATTTTTGGCGTGTTGGCACTGGCAGTTATCACGGCGGTCACAGCGGGGGTGGCGTCCCCCCAAATGGCGGCACAGCGGCAGGAGACGGCGGAGTACCAAGCGCCTCTGGAGGCCGCACCGGTAGCCCAGGTGGAGGGAGAGACCCTGTCCCCCAACGGGCGGTTCCAGGTCCGGACAGCGGGAAAGAGTGAGATGTATGTCAGCGGATACGTGGTGCCGGAATTCCTGCAGATCGTGGACACGGAGACCGGTGAACTTCTCTGGCAGGAC
>USCR01000014.1 GCA_900553295.1 uncultured Eubacteriales bacterium
ACCGTTAAAAAAACGCGCTTCATGATTGTGCATCCTCCTCGGTTTACTGCAGGGGCAGGGTTAGCTCGTGTTCCAGGCGGTAGCGTTTCCGATATACCCGCAGGGTCAGCGGTTCACCCTTGAGCAGGGTCAGCTTCATCTCTTCCCCATGCACGGACAGTTGAATCAGCCGGTTGCGGTAGTTGAACTTAAAGGCATATCCTTTCCAGCAATCCGGCAGAAACGGCGCAAAGGACAGCTCGCGCACCGTGCGCATGCCTGCAAAGCCCTGGGTAATGGCCAGCCAGCTCCCCGACATGCTGGTAATATGGAGTCCATCCACGGTGTCGCGGTTGATGTTGTCCAGGTCCAGGCGGGCAGTGCGCTTGTACATCTCCACGGCCTTATCCCGGTAGCCCAGCTCCGCCGCCAGAATGCTGTGCACGCAGGGCGACAGGCTGCTTTCATGGACCGTCATGGGCTCGTAAAAGTCGAAGTTCCGCTTCTTGGTTTCATGGTCATACAGGTGGTCCAGGAAATACATGCCCTGGAGAACATCCGCCTGCTTGATGTAGCAGGAGCGCAGAATCCTGTCCCAGCTCCAGTGCTGGCAAATGGGGCGCTCCGCAGCGGGGATTTCGCTGGCGGGCTTCAGTTCTTTGTCCAGGAAGGTATCCTGCTGGAGAAATATGCCCCGTTCCGCGTCCATGGGGTAATACATGCTGAAGGAGATCTTCTTCATGCGATCCTGTTCATCCTTGCTGAAGCCAAGCTCCCGGGCGCGCTTATCCCCCACGATATGCGCTGCCTCCACGCACCAGTCCAGGCACCAGGCCGCCATACGGTTGGTGTACCAGTTGTTGTTCACGTTATTCTCGTACTCATTGGGCCCGGTAACCCCATGAATCATGTATTTCCCCGCATGGGTGCTGAAGTGTACCCGGGAAACCCAGAACCGGGCAATCCCCAGCAGCACCTCCATGCCCTCCCGGCGCAGGTAATCCTCGTCGCCGGTATAGGTCACATAGTTGTAGATAGCATAGGCGATGGCGGCATTGCGGTGGATTTCCTCAAAGGTGATCTCCCACTCGTTATGGCACTCCTCGCCGGTGAAGGTTACCATGGGATAGAGCGCGCCCTCCAGGCCCAGTTTCTTGGCGTTCTCATAGGCCCCGGGCAGCTGCTGCCAGCGGTAGATCAGCAGCTGACGCGCCACGTCCGGCCCAGCCACCGCCATATACACCGGGAAGCAGTAAGCCTCGGTATCCCAGTAGGTGGCACCGCCATACTTCTCCCCGGTAAAGCCTTTGGGGCCGATATTGAGCCGGGCATCCTCCCCCGTATACGTACTTAGCAACTGAAACAGGTTGAACCGAATCCCCTGCTGGGCGCTGTCGTCGCCCTCAATCTGTACATCGGCCATTTCCCATTTCTGCTTCCAGGCATCGCACTGCGCTTGCCGTGCTTTCTCATATCCTTCCTCCAGGGCGTCATAGGCCGCGTCCATGGCCAAGCGCAGGAGTTGCTTCTCGTCATGATCCCGGCTGGTGTACACCAGGGCAAATTTATCCAGGGAAACGCTATCCTCCGCCTTGACTTCCCCCACAAAGCGCATGGCGCAGCCGCCCTTCACCGCCGCCGTATCAATGCAGCTGAGGGTCTCGCACCGGGCGGCCATGGCCGCCGCCACCGTAAACCGTGGCGTACCGAAGGGGTTTTCACGTGTCTTGACCAGCACAGCGGCAGCGTTTTCCTCCGCCACGCCATCCAGCATATCCCAGAAGCGCTCCTGATAATTGGCGTCCAGGTTACGGACGTCTCCATCCAGATAAGGGGTCATTTCCAGTTTGCAATCAAAGGAAGGCGTAACCGTATAGCGCAGGGCCAGCAGCTCCTTGCGCGCCATGGATACAAAGCGCTCACAGTCAATGCGCAGGCTGCCCTTGGGCGTTTCCGCCATGACGCTGCGGGTCAGGATACCGTTGCGCATATCCACCTCCCGGTGGAATTCCCATACGGTTAATGTATTCAAATCCAGGGGAACGCCATCCAGCAATACATGCACGCCGATGAGGTTTACGGCGTTGATGACCTTGCCGAAATACTTGGGATAGCCGTTTTTCCACCATCCCACCCGGGTTTTGTCCGGGAACCAAACGCCACCCAAGTACGTGCCCCGGTGGCAATCCCCAGAATAGTCCTCTTCAAAATTGCCGCGCAGGCCCATATATCCATTTCCCAGGGAGGTCAGGCTCTCCCCCAGGCGCATCTGCCCGGGGTCCCAGCCCGTCTCCACCACTTTCCAGGGATGCACGGTAAAGCTCATACCGTCTCTCCTTTCAGGCAAAATCAGCCAAACCCAACTGTTTGAAGCGTACCGCATCCTGGGCGAAAAGTCAAGAGGAAGGCGAGGCTTCCCTGCATGGATGATCTTCCATATATAAGAGAAGAGCGCGCGCCCATAGCTGAACGCGCGCCCTTCGGCTTATGTCTCTTTGAGCGTACTTGAAGCATCGCTTTTCATGTGTCCCGCTGAAACATCTTTGTTACATCTTCGCGATGATAGATGCATTCTGCAGGAAAAACTTGCTGTTTAGGGATATTTGGGTCTCCCCGAATTAACCGAACTAAGGTATCCGACGCTGCTTTTGCCATGTTAAGAATTGGCTCATACACGGCCAAATAGTCAATTAAGCCATACTGGTAAAGCCTATGTACGCCAAAGCCGGCCACTCGTATTTGTTCTTGGGTGATATCTCTTATTTTCAATGCACTCATGGCACCGACCGTGGACCGTATGGAAGTACAGAACACAGCATCTAAGGCAATTCCAGAATCCAACAATCGTCCAAACTCATTAACTGCTTCCGTCGTTCTCTGTGAGTCTACTTGTATGATTGCTGCCGGAGTGACATTGTTCTGGCGTAACATATCCGTCATGCCATTGACACGGTCACGATGCGCAGAAATTCCATGTTTATCTCCTACAATTGCAATTTTTCTTTTTCCGAGTTTCAAGAGCCAATTTGCTACCTCTGCCGCACATTCCGCATTATTCTGCTGAATAATACACGCGGGGCTATCCGGCATACATGCTGGTGCCCTGTCAAAGAAAACCGTAGGAATATCATGCAAAGCCACATGATTGCATTGACTATCTGGAATATAGATCAATCCTGCCGCACGCTGAGCATACATGGAATCAATAAAACGTTGACTTTCTTCCCCATTTTCCGAGGAGTTGAAGAAAACAGTGGAATAATCATATGCAAAAAGGCACTGCTGGACTGTGCGCATCATAAGCGCCATACTATCATCCAAAATATCAGGCACGATAACACCCACAGTAGGCATTGCCTGCATACGCATGCCTCTTGCAATCACGTCTGGCTCGTAATGCAACGCCGCCATTGCATCCCGCACTCGCTTTTCTGTTTCTACCGAAAAGCGACCGTTTTGATGAATCACCCGCGATACCGTAGCAATGGATACGCCACTGTATTCAGACACTTCACGAATTGTTGCACGCTTGCCTGTGTTCATATACACCTCATTGCCTTTTTTTCAGTACACGCAGCGCTTTTTTCATAGCGTAAACTTGCTTTCCTGATTGTTCATAAAAATAAATAGGAATCTATTATTAGTATAGAACATGATACCCATTCCGTCAAGCAAGGCAATGTCATGTTAATTGAACAAGCGTTTATTCCCCTGCCACAACCCTGTCGGTTACTGCTGTTCCCGTTGCATAATGGCTTCGGACCAAATATAGGGCCAATCATCATGCAGGCGTTCCTTACGAACTTTTATATGCAGCTCATCTCCAGTTCGAGTAATCCACAGTTTTGTTTTGAAACAGGTTTGGAAAAACCATTGGGTTATCTCCAGTTGATCTTTCTCAGCTACACCGCCCATGTGCTCGAAGATGCGCTTCATACCTTCCAGCAGGCATTCCTGGTTCTGCGAGGGGAATGCTTGTGTATAACCCATATTAGAGTGCGGGAAGGAGATGGTCAGAGCGTAAAGGCAAATAGTTATTGATAAGCAAATATGCTAATCCAGGCACCATCATGAGATAAAGTGGCCACTGTTTCAGGATGCGCCTATACACGGAAAGCGTATTTTGTCTGGTCATATGTTCCTTCCTCCAATGAAGAACGGGCGGGAACAGCCCGTGCCATCCCCGCCCGTTCCTAATGTTTATTGAGCGCTTTGCCAGGCATCCAGTTGTGCTTGTTTTTCTGCAATAATTGCATCCATTCCAGCAGCCTCTATGTCACTTAGGAACTCGGCATACAATGCTTCTGTATCCCCAACATCCAATAGCAACGAATTCACATACTTGTCCACGATTGTGGAGCACGCGCTGATTTCATCCGCAACATTAGTGGGGTCAAAGGTGAAGCCCAGTGCCGGAGACTTCATGCAAGTCGCATTGGAGTCCAGCCAACTCTGATACACATCCGCAGGATCCGGTTTCCAAGGGTAGGTAATGGTAATATTCGGCCAGAAAGTGCCCATGCCGGACGGCCAACCAGTATTGAACGCATCCAGGCCCTCGGGGAAATCAATATTGCCTTCTTCCGTTACAACATAATGCACACCTTCAATGCCATTGCACAGTAAATTAGCAATATCCGCATCTGTGTACAGCAAATTCAGGAATTTCACCGCCGATTCCTTACGCGGGCTGAGCGCCGGCACGCACCAAGTCATGGCAGTGACATTGTTGGTAGTGGAATACGCCTGTGGCATCAGCTGGCACGCATACAGCTCCATACCGTTGCCCTTTTCCTGCACACTACGGCCCACTTCCTCCGTGCAGTACTGGCCAAAGGTGCCGAATGCCTGTCCATTGGACAGGTACGCAAATGCGCCGTCCTGAGCATTCAGCGGGTCCTTCATAAAGAAGCCCAGTTCGTTCCACTGCTTGGCATAGTCCAACATTTCCTTGAATATATCCGTTTCATAGCCGTTTACAACCTGTAAGCTGCCGTCTCCGCCTTCAAGCACCAAGCATCCCAGCGATGACTCCGTGCCCAGGTAGTCCAGGCCAACAATATTAAAATATGCACCGCCGTTCCCATTAGCGATCATCGTCATGTCCGGGTAGGCAGCTTTCACTTGCTTCAGTGCTTCTGTCAGCGTTGCATAGTCCACAATCGTATCCGGATCGATACCTACTTCATCCGCAATTTCTTTGCTCATAAAGAACAACTGCGTAGACGAAAAAGCGTCGATTTTGGGCGTACCATAAATTACTCCGCCAATTCTGGCGCATTCAATATTATCACCCAAGGCGTCCAGAATTCCCTGGCCATAGGTGGCAAGCAAATCATCCAAGGGTGCCAGAGAGCCGCTATCTGCTAGCACCGACATGGCAGGCATAAAGCTGCAATTGAACAAGTCCACGCTGCCATCCGTCAGCATCAAGTTCACTTGGGTGGACCACGATGCAAAATCGATGCACACAAGATTCACATGGAATCCTGCTCCTTTTTCATCCAGAAGGCGGTTCAATTCTTCCTGAACCATATCCCGCTGCTCCGCGGCGTTCATTGTAAGCATATAAGCAACTTCAATGGTTTCTACCTGTTCCGCGCTTGCGAAGCTTGTCATCCCTAACGCCAACGTCAGTGCCATCAAGAAGGATAACCATTTTTTCATTTTGAACGCTCCTTTCATGGGTAAACGTTTACCCTCTGGCTAAAATATATCATATCTTGCAAGATATTGTCAAGTATTTTTTGTTTTTAAACCAAATAGTAAATGAAGGAAATCAATTGGCTTCTTAATACCGCACTGCTCTTCTTGCGATTCTATCAGCCATTTTTGCATTAAGACACCAAAGCATCCAGCCAATTCTTACGCTCCGGCGCTCATTGGACCATTCCCCTTTCTTATAAAATTGTTACATCTGCAAAGTAGAATATATGAAGCCTGCTGTTAGCGCCTCAATAAAAAAGTCAGAGGGGTTATGGCCCCTCCGACATCTTCCCGGAGTTTTCATATGTTGCTACCTTGAAGGCAACCGTTCTGCTGCCTATTTGCTCTTCCATCTACAATAAGCGTTATTGCTTTGCACCACAGTTCGGGCAGAATTTCGCGCCCGGTTGCAGTGGCTGGCCACAGGCCGCGCACTGATTCGCCGCACTTTGCTGCGCCCCGCAGTGAGAGCAGAATTTGGCACCAGGGGCAAGCGGCTGACCGCACTGGGAGCAAAAAGCGGCAGCGGAAGACTGTGTCCCTGCGGCCGGCTGTGCAGGCGCGGTATGCTGCGCTGCCTGCAGGCTCTGGGCAAACATCTGCCCCATGGCCACGCCTGCGCCCATGCCCATACCCATGCCCGCAGAGCCACCGGGATTATTGGCCGCTTCCCGCATGGCTTCCGCCGCCTGATACTGACTGTATTTGCCCAGATCACCCATCACCCCCATGGAAGTGCGGCGATCCATGGTCTTTTCCACTTCTTCCGGCAGGCTGATGTTTTCAATCACAAAGCTGCTCAGCTGCAACCCCAGGGGAGCCAGCTTCGGGTTGATGGCTTGTAGCGCCTGCGCCCCCAGCTCCTCATAGTTGGCTGCCAGGTCCAGGGCGGGAATCTTGCTTTCCGCAATGGCGTCGCTGAGCCCGGAAACCAGGGTACGCTTGATTTGTCCCTCCACGCCTTCCACCGTAAACAGGGAAGCCGTGCCAAACACCTCCCGGAGGAATGCCGCGGGGTCCGTTACCCGGAAAGCGTAAATGCCAAATGCACGCAAACGGATCATGCCCAGCTCCGCGTCCCGCATCATCACCGGATTGGAGGTACCCCACTTCCGATCCAGAAATTGCTTGGTGCTAACGAAGTACACATCCGCCTTAAAGGGAGAGTTGAAGCCGAACTGCCAGGCTTTCAGCGCCGTTAGAATGGGCATGTTTGCCGTGCTGAGGGAATAGCGTCCGGGGGTGTAAACGTCCGCCAGCTGGCCCTCGTTCACAAAAACAGCGGCCTGGCTTTCCCGTACCGTCAGCTGAGCACCCATCATGATCTCTTTGCCGTTCATGTCGTACTTGTGGACCATGGTATCTGTTGTATTATCCGTCCACTCAATGACATCAATCAGTTGGCCCTTGATAATATTGGAAAAGAAGCCCATAGATTTTCACCCCCGTTTTTTTGTTTATTCCTCCGCCAAAGCCGTTACATTGGGCAATACCCGGATACTGGTCAGCTGAAGCTCAAGGTCCAGATACATACGTGCCTGGTCGATGACCTCCATGGTATGCTCATTAACCAACCGGGTAATGGAGTCGCTCTCCTCGCCTTGTGTGCCCAGCATGGGGCAGCACAACACCCGAACATGGTCCGGCGCCACCACAGCCACCACGATGCGCATGCCCTGCAGCTCCGCGCCGAAGAAGTTACGCAGCGCTACCTCCAGGCGCTCCGGGCCATAGTGCCAGCGGCCTGCAAGATATTCTTCCCCCGTTGGCAGGGAAAGGTCAACCATCACACAGGCTGCCTGGGGGTCCATACGGCTGCGGAGCAGCCGCATATGGTTGAGCACGTACTTTTTCCCTGTAATACGCTCCGAGAGCAAATCTCTGAAAAATTCATGGCGGCACACCTGCAGCATGTCCGCCTCGCCAAAGTTATCATTGGAAAAATCCGCATGGGTGCGATTGAGCAAGGAGCGAAGCTCGGTAATGTTTTCTACCAGCTCCCCGGCGTTTTCACTGACGGCAAAAATCGGCAAAATAGGATAAAACGCCGTTAAATGCCCCATCAGCAGTGCCTCCTGCTCCATATCCAGCCGGATGCCAATACCGTCCACATGATGTGCCTTCAAACAGGCAATAGCGCCTTCCGCAGAGTTGCATATCCGCGGTACGCGAAACCCCAGGCTCTCCCAGGAAGAAACCGCCTGAAAGGCATCCAGTATTTCGGGCCGATCCGTCACAAGAAGGATTTTATACATCCGACATCCTCCGTTTCCAGTCCATAAAAGATACGTCCATAAAAAGGGGTCTATAAACGAACGTTTTTATTATACATTGGATTGGTGGAAAACACAAACAATTTCTCATGAATTGTCATCATTTCCGCCATAATGTCCGTTTTGCTGTTTCACGGCTGTGGGGAGCATTGGCAGCCTTTCCCAGATAATACTTCCGCAATATTTCCATGCAGGCACCGGCAGGCAGCAGCCGGTGCATCCATACGGCCAGATGCTGGTCCGCGCTGGCAATGCATACCCGGAGAGGCATTTTTCGCCGCAGCAGAAGCCTTGCCACCCGCCTCCCCAGCCGTGCGGGATCGGAGCCCCCTGACTCATCCCGGTTGATCACGGCAATGCCGTGTTCCATCGGCGCCGCATAGGGTGACCCCTGTTCCAGAGGGATATGCGCCCGATAAGCCTGGCTGCCGCCGCGATGATCCCCTGGCTCCACCAGACACACCTGGATACCCATGGATTTCGTCTCCATGGCCAGGCACTCCGCATAGCCCTCCAGCGCATGCTTGCTGGCAGTATAGGCGCTTTGGAAAGGCGTGCCCAGCAAGCCGTTGATGGAGGAGAAAATAATAATTTTCCCGCCTCCCTGCTCACGCATCAGCGGCAGCACAGCCTGGTTCATGCGCACCACACCCAGATAGTTGGTTTCCAGCACCCGGCGGTATTCTTCCACTGGCACCTTCTCGCACGGGCCAAGCACCAGTACCCCTGCGCAATGCACCACCGCATCCACCCGTTCACTGATGGCCAGCGCCGCCTTCTGAAAGGCTTCCACGCTCTCTTCCCTGGTCACGTCCAGGGGCAGGCGGAAGATACCATCCGCCGCTTTATCCCCGGTGAAGGACCGTGCCCCGGCAATGACGCAGAACCCTGCCTCCCCAAGGGCTTGCGCCGTATAGCGTCCCAGGCCGCTGGATGCGCCGGTGATCCATACGGTGCGCCGTTCATCAGCCATGCGCTTCCTCCTCGCGGAGCAGGTGCCCCACTACCTGCTCGGAGTTTGCCGCTGCCAGGCGCACAAAGGAGGGGTAATCCATGGTGGACGCACCGTTGGCCTGATCGGAAATGGAGCGGATCACCCCGCAGGGTACCCCATGCATGTAGCAGGCATGCGCCACCGCCGCGCCTTCCATCTCCACCGCCTTTGCCTGAAAACGCTGATGGATGCGCTGGCGGGTCTCTTCATCGCAGATGAATTGATCCCCGGTGGCTATTACGCCCGTATGGACCCGCAGGCCCGGCACATGGGCGGCAGCTGCCAGGAGCTTTTCCCGCAGTCCCGGATCGCAGGGGATCTCCACCAGGCCAATTTTGCTCACATATCCCACCGGGTCGCCAATGGGCGAAGTATCCATGTCGTGCTGCACCGTGCAGCTGGCCACCACCATATCGCCAATGCTCACGCCCGCTTCCCCGGCGCCGGCCACCCCCAGGTTCAGTATCCACCGGGGATGATGCCGCAAAATCATGCTCTGCGCGCACAGCGCCGCGTTGACCTTGCCAGGACCGCACACCGCCAGCACAACCTCCTGTCCAAAGAGCGTACCGGTATACAGCACATCCATGCCGATTTTTTCCTCACGCAGGTTCTCCATCTGCGCCTTAAGCTGTTCCAGTTCCACGGCCATGGCGCCAATCAAGCCGACCATAGGTTTTTCCACCCTTCTCTTTTCGCTTCTGCAAAAAAGGGAGGCGCTGGGACGCCGCTTTGCTGGGCGTGCGTCTTCCACGCCTCCCCGATCTGTATATCGCCTGTTGCCTCTGCCGTCAGTTCCGCAGGGAATGCAGCGGCGCGGGAATCCGTCCACCCCGGGCAATGAAGTCCTCGTTGCCCCAATGGTTCACCGGCATCACCGGCGCAAAGCCCAGCAGGCCGCCGAATTCCACCCGGTCCCCGGCCTTCTTTCCCACGGCGGGGATTACCCGCACGGCGGTGGTCTTGTTGTTCACCATGCCGATAGCCGCCTCATCCGCGATGATGCCGGAAATGGCCGCCGCCGAGGTATCCCCCGGGATGGCAATCATATCCAGGCCCACGGAGCATACGCAGGTCATGGCTTCCAGCTTTTCCAGTGTCAACGCTCCCGCGGCTGCCGCCTCGATCATGCCGATATCTTCACTCACGGGGATAAAGGCGCCGGACAAGCCGCCCACATGGTTGGATGCCATAACGCCGCCCTTTTTCACCGCGTCGTTGAGCAGGGCCAGGGCTGCTGTGGTACCGGGAGCGCCGGCCATTTCCAAGCCCATCTCCGTGAGGATATGCGCCACGCTGTCCCCACGGGCAGGCGTGGGCGCCAGGGACAAATCCACAATGCCAAAGGGTATCTGCAACCGTTGGGAAGCCTCCCGGGCCACCAGCTGGCCCACCCGGGTAATCTTGAACGCCGTGCGCTTGATGGTCTCCGCTACCACGTCAAAGGGTTGTCCCTTGACCTGCTCCAGCGCGCGCTTCACCACGCCGGGACCGGATACGCCCACGTTAATGGCGCATTCCGGCTCGCCCACGCCGCAGAAGGCGCCGGCCATAAAGGGATTGTCCTCCACCGCGTTGGCAAACACCACCAGCTTGGCGCAGCCCAGGCCGTCCTGATCCGCGGAGCGGGCAGCGGTTTTCTTGATGATTTCCCCCATTTCACGGATGGCGTTCATGTTCAGGCCCGCGCGGGTGCTGCCCACATTCACGCTGGAGCAAAGCCGCTGGGTGGTACACAGCACCTCGGGGATGGACTGAATCAACCGCTCGTCCGCCCGGGTCATACCCTTTTGGGTCAGGGCGCTATAACCGCCCAGGAAGTTCACGCCCATCTCTTCCGCCGCTTGATCCAGCGCCCGGGCAATGGGCCGCGGGTCCCCCTGGCAAATCAGGCTAACCGGGGTAACGGAAATCCGCTTGTTGACAATCGGGATGCCCAGCTCCTGTTCGATATCCTCGCCGGTTTTCACCAGCCGGTCCGCCGTGCGGCATACCTTGTCATATACGCGCTGGGCGCACTTCTCCGCATCCTGATCGGAGCAGTCCAGCAGGTTAATCCCCAGGGTAATGGTGCGGATGTCGAAGTTCTCCTCCTGGATCATCCGCATGGTTTGCAGAATTTCGCTGGTTTCGATCACGCCCCATGCCCCCCTTACACCCGGTGCATGGCGTCAAAAATATCCATGCGCTGCATGTGGATGGTCATTTGCAAATCGTCGCGCACCGGCTGGAGCGCCGCGTCGATGTCCGCAAAGGTCATGTGCGCGCCGTCCAGGTCCACCACCATCATCATGGTAAAGTAACCACCCAGGATGGTTTGCGTAATGTCAAGAATGTTGATATTCAGCTCGCTGAGCTTTGTGGCCACCTTGGCAATAATGCCCGTGGCATCCAGCCCGGTTACGGAAATGACAGCTTTGGTCATGTTTTCCACCCTCCCCAGAGATTGTAGGTATGCAAGCACTATACCCCCTCCGGCCCCGGATGTCAAGCACCGGCAAATTTCGTCTTGCATTTCTGCTTCCCCATGGCTATGATAGAAAGCGTTCCCTTACCTCAACCATCTGCCGGGAGGTGTTTCCTTGCAAAAGCAGGTGCTCGCCATTCATGACCTGAGCTGTGTGGGCCGCTGTTCCCTTACCGTAGCGCTGCCGGTTCTTTCGGCGGCGGGGCTGCATGTTTCCGTGCTGCCCACGGCGCTGTTGTCCACGCATACGGGTGAATTTACAGGCTATACCAACCTGGATCTTACCCAGGAAATGGCAAAAATTTACGCGCACTTTCAAACCCTTCCCCTGCGGTTTGACGGATTGTACAGCGGTTTTCTGGGCAGCTGGGAACAGCTGGCCCTGGTGGAGGACGTATTCGCCCATTACCGCCGCGCCGACACGTTATTGCTGGTGGACCCGGTCATGGCCGACCATGGCAAGCTGTACGCCACCTATACCGAAACCCTGGCCCGGGACATGGGCCGGCTGTGCCGCCAGGCGGACGTCATTGTCCCCAACCTTACCGAAGCGGCCATTCTACTGGAAGCATCCTACCGGGAGCAGCCTTCCTTCCCCCAGGTGGAGGCTATGCTGCGGGCGCTGCACAAGCGGTATGGCTGCCGTCAGGCGGTGATTACCGGCATTCTTCGAGACGGATTGCTGGGCGCCGCCGCTTACGACGCGCAGCGTGACTGCGTTTTCTTCCATGGGCAGCCGCCGATGGAGCATGTGTTTTACGGAACCGGAGACGTGCTGGCCAGCGCACTGCTGGCGGGGCTCATGCGCGGGCGCAGCCTGTCGCAAGCCACCACCCTGGCCGTGGACTTCACCTATCAAAGCATGCTGCATACCCTGGATAACGGCTTGCCGCTTCGTTATGGCGTAGCCTTTGAGCAGGCACTTCCCATGCTGGTGCGTTCCCTGGAATCCAATGCATGCTAAAAAATGACCCGCTTTCAGAAAGGCACGCCATTCTGAAAGCGGGTTTTGCATATCAGGGAGGTTATTCTTCCCCTGCCGTTTCGCTGCTTTCCTCTTCCGCAGCGGCAGTTTCCTTCTCCTGCACCGCAGGGGCATGGGTGGCTTCGTCCGTAGCAGGCGCGGGCGAGGGCGTAGCCGTCGCCGTGGGCGTGGGCGTAGCCACAGGGGTGGCAATCACCTCCGGAGTCGGCGAAGGGGTGGGGATGGGCGTGGGGGTGGCCAGCTCCTGCTCATAAAGCTTTTCCAGGGTGGCAGCGCCGGCTATACCGTCCGCCTTCAGCCCCACAGCCTTTTGGAAGGCCTTTACCGCGTCCACCGTGCCGCCCAGATAGGTACCTGTCACCGTGCCGCCGTAGTATCCCAGCTCCTTGAGCTTGGCCTGGAGCCACCACACGTCCTCCCCGGAGCTGTTCTTTTTCATCTGCTCCAGGGGCATGGGCGGCATGGCGCCGCTGATATAGGTGGGTGTAGCTGTGGGTTCCGGGGTTTCCTCCGGCAGCATCCGGCTGTAATCCAGCGGAGGAAGCTCCAGGGATGCCCGCAGTTCGGGATCATCCGGCAGGTCTTCCCGGATGGTGACCACTGTGCCTTCCCCCACGTTGTCATAGATCCATTTGGCGTCCGCCACGGTCAGGCGGATGCAGCCGTGGGACACCCGCGTACCCAGGTTTTTATAGGAGCTGACGGAAAGATCCATGGTGTTGACCGAGTTGTAGATCACTGAATGGAAGGCGATGGAGCTGTTGATCCGCGTCCAATACTGGGCATGACCGCCCCAGCGGGGGAAATAGCACCAGCGGGCCGTGCGGCCGTTAAGCACCCAGTCCCCCACGTCGCTGGGGTAGGACTTGGTGCCCGTGGAGCACAGCATTTGCCGGACTACCACGGTATAGTCGCCGTTCTCGTCCCGTCCGTACACGGTGGTAACCTGGTTATTCACGTCCACCGTCACCGCGAAAGGAACCGGTGTGGGGGTAGGCGTGGGGCGCGGCGTATCCTCGGGCAGCACCACGGAAAGATCGTTAAAGAGCATGTTCCAGGTCATCTCGCCCACAATGCCGTCCACTTCCAGGCCATTCTGTTCCTGGAACGCCTTCACCGCCACCAAGGTATTGCCCAGGAAGTTTCCGCTCACCGGGCCGGTATAGTAGCCCAGCTCCGTCAGGCGGTTTTGCAGGGTTTTCACCCTCGCCCCCGTGGAACCCCGCGCCAGGTTGCCCTCAAAGGGCACCTCCTCCAGCACGGTAGCCAGGGGCTCTGCCGTGGCGCTCTCGTCCACCAGAAAGCCGGGATCTGGCGTAGGGGTGGGGGTAGCCGCGGACGTGCGGTCGTTTTTTCCCACGGCCTGGCCGCTATACATCAGCGTCTGGGTATCCACATCCGCAATGCCCGTTCCTTCCAGGCCATTGCGTTCCTGGAATTCGCGCACGGCGGTCTGGCTGCTTTCCAAATAATTGCCGCTGATTTTGCTGGTAAAATACCCCAGCTCTGTGAGACGGGTTTGCAGTTCCTTCACGTCATCCCCGGAGGAACCGTACTGCAGGGGACGGTACTCGGTGCTGAACAAAAGCGCCTGGGTGTCCGCGTCCACCACGCCGGTGGCTTCCAGTCCAAAGTCCTCCTGAAAGGCTTTCACCGCCGCCTGGGTACTTTCGCCAAAGTTCCCACTGATATTTCCCGAATAGTAATACAGCTCTGTCAGCCGCCGTTGCAGCTGCGATACCCCATCGCCCGTATCGCCAAGCTGCAGGTCAGGCGTCTCGAATTCTTCCTCGATGAGCGTCACTTCTTCTTCGCTGGCGGGGTCATCCTCCAGAATGACCTCCCCCTCGCCCAGCGCAGAGCACGTGCAAAGCAGCACGAAGAACGTCAGGAATAGCAAGCGCATCTTATGCAATGTCATTCACCCCGATTACTGTGTACCTATCCATTGTAAACAAAGTGGGTCTTTCGCGCAAGTCCCATGGAAAAATCTTTACAAGCAGAAAATGCGTTGCCACCCTGGCACGTACTTTTTACCGCAAGGCCATTACGCCCTCGGGCGCAATGCGCAGGTACCGCGGTAATTTCCCTTGATATTCTGCCCAGCGCGAGCGGTCAATCTCCCAGCGAATGCGAGCGTTTCCCGCCTGAAAATACACGGAAACGGAAAAAGGCGCTTCATTGACGTGAGGGTCCGTCAGGGGAAAGACGTTTTCTCCCGGCCCCTCCACAGGGGTGAAGAAGTGCGCGCGCAGTCCCACTGCCGCCACATCCTCTCCCACGGGTTCCGCGGCGGTCAAAGTGGTCTCCCAGTCTCGGGCATACAGGGTATAGGGGCCGTTTTTTTGCGCAGGGGACAGATTTTTGCAGCCTGTGATAGCGGCCGCCGCCGCCGTTTGCGGATGGTCAAAAACCGCCTCCCGGCTACCGCCGGCCACCACATGGCCTTGGTCCATAATCACCATCTGCGGGCAGAAGCGGTAGGCTTCGTCCCGGTCGTGGGTAACCAGCAGCACGTCCTGTCCAAAGCGGGACAGCATTTCCTGCATTTCCCATTGCAGCTTGGTACGCAAATAGCTGTCCAGCGCGGAGAAGGGTTCATCCAGCATGAGCAGACGGGGTTGATTCACCAGGATGCGGGCCAGGGCCACACGCTGGGCCTGGCCACCGGATAACTGGTAGGGCCTGTGCTCCATGAGACCTTCCAGCTGAAACATGGCTGCCACCTCATCCAGCCTTCGCTGCCGTTGTGCGCGGTTGCGCTCCCTATGCATACCGCAGAGAATATTCTTCCTAACGTTCATGTTAGGAAACAGCGCATAGTTCTGAAACAAATACCCCACCTGGCGTTGCTGCGGGCGGAGGTTCACGCCCTTGGCCGCATCGAACAGCGTCACGCCGTCCAGCACGATGCTGCCACGGTCCGGTGTCTCAATACCGGCAATGCATTTCAGGGTATAGCTTTTTCCGCATCCAGACGCACCCAGTACGCCGAATACGCCGCCCGTAGTTTCCAGATCCGCGCGGAGGTGGAAATCCCCCAGATCCTTTTCAATGTGCACAGACAGGCTCATTTGCGCACCGCCTTTCTCTGACGGGTTTCCAGCATGTTGACCGCCAGCAGCACTACGGCGCTGATGGCCAGGTTCACCATCACCCACTGAAAGGCGCCCGCGTCGTCATTGGTGCGCCACAGCTGATAAACCGTGGTGGAAATGGTGGCTGTTTTCCCCGGCGTATAGCCAATGAGCATGCTTGTGGCGCCGTACTCCCCCAGTGCCCGGGCAAAGGCCAGCACAATTCCCGCCAGGATGCCCTGACGGCAAGCGGGCATACGGATCTTCCAGAAAATAAAGGTATTGCTTAGTCCCAGGGTTTGGCCCGCATAGGCCAGGTTCATATCAAAGCTTTCAAAGGCGCCCCGGGCTGTGCGGTACATCAGCGGAAAAGCCACCATCGTCGCCGCCAGGATGCCTCCGTACCAGGTCATGACAAACTTGATGCCAAACTGTGCCAGAAACATCCCCAGTGGCCGCTTGACACCAAAAGCCAGCAGCAGAAAATAGCCGCAAACCGTGGGCGGCAACACCATGGGCAGGGTAAGAAACACATCCAGGATGCCCTTCACAGCCCTGGGCAACCGCGCCACATAGTAGGCGCAAAGAATGCCAAGAAAAAACACCAGCACACTGCTGATGGCCGCAATGCGCAAGGAATTCCATAATGGGTACCAGCTCATGTCCCGTCTCCTTCCCGGCAAAAGGAACGGCGGGAGGCAGCCGTTTGACAGCCGCTCCCGCTTTTCTTTCCCATCCGGCCCTGCTCCCCGTCCGGGGCAAGGTACCGCTGGGCCAGATCATTCCTTTGTTCGATGGAAATGCGGCGTTACTCCTCCGCATCCGTTTCAGCTGGAGCCACCGCGGAGAAGCCTACCTTGGCAAACACCGCCATGGCTTCCTCTCCCTGAAGATAGTCCAGGAATTCCTGAGCCGCTTCCCCATGGGCTGCCGTCTTAAGCACCGCGGCAGGGTAGATGACCTGGCCGCACATCTCGGGGGTCGCGCTGTCCACCACGGTCAGGCCCGCGCTGAACGCGTCCGTGCAATAGATCACGCCGCAGTCCACACTGGCTTCACTGACCTGGGTGGTAACTTCCTTTACATTGGAGCCATAGGTCAGTTCACCGGCATTGGCCAGCTCTTCCTCATCCAAGCCATAGTAGGCCAGGATCTTCTGGGTATATTGACCCACGGGCACGTCGCTGTTCCCCATGGCCATGAACAGTTCGCCCGCTTTCAGGGCCTCCGCCATTTGGTCAAAACTTTCGATGCCCTTGGGGTTGCCTTCGGGAACCACCAGGGTCACTTTGTTTTCCAGCAGATTGATGCGGGAATCCGCCACCACAAAGTCCAGCCCTTCCGTGTTCACGGAGGCGTCGGCATTGATGTCCAGCTGGTCCATCTGCTTCTGACCCGCAGAGATGAACAGGTCGCAGTCCGCGCCCTCCTGAATCTGCGTTTTCAGGGTACCGGAGGAGTCAAAGTTGTACGTAAGGACAATGCCGGGATGGGCGGCTTCATACAGGGCCTTGATTTCCGTCAGGGTTTCCGTCATGGAAGCCGCTGCGAAAACGATGATCTCCGTCTGCGCCTCCGCCAGGGAAAGCGCAGGGAGCGCCGCCACACAAAGAACCAAGAGCAGGGACAACAACTTTTTCATGCAAACCTCTCCTTTTCAAAAATATTGAAAAAGGAGACTGGCTTCCCGCGCACAGGAAAGCGTGCCGCGGGTTCCGTCTCCTTCTCAATCACGGAAGGTCGCCGCGTTTCCACGGCGGCCCTGCGGAGGATGGCACCTCCATCGGCCCAGACATCATGGCGTCGCTTTAGACAGCCGGGCTCGGAGACAGGGTATAAAGAACATATTTATACTAACATTTTTCGCGTTTTACCGCAAGAAGAAGTCTCAGGGAATGCGCAGAACGTGCCCTAGCCCGCGATCTTACTTGCGGGCGCATTCCCCGGCGTCTCCCACAAGGATGGCCAGGCCGTGATCCAGCGTAGGAAGAATATATTCCAGGTTTTCCTTTACCGCCTTGGGGCTGCCGGGCAGGTTTACAATCAGCGTCCGGCCGCGGATACCGCTCACCGCCCGGGACAGCATGCCCCGGGGCGTGATGGACAGGCTATGGTAGCGCATGGCCTCCGCGATGCCGGGCACGGGGCGTTCCACCACGTCCATGGTTGCCTCGGGCGCATTGTCCCGGGGCGAAAAGCCCGTGCCCCCGGTGGTGAGGATCAGCTCTGCCTGACCGCCATCGCAAATTTCCCGGAGCGCCTGTGCCAGGCCTTCCCGGTCATCATTGAGCAGCAGCTGCCGGCTCACCTGGTAGCCTGCCGCCTCCACCATTTCCCGGATCACCCGGCCGCTCACGTCCTCCCGTTCGCCGCGGGCGCCTTTATCCGACAGGGTAATGATCGCCACCTTGTACATGGGCAGCGCCTCCTTCCTGATAAGTCCCATGCGGCCCTTCAGCCGCCGATTTCGTTCATTCGCCGGATCTCCCGGTCCTCGATGTCCTCGGTAAAGCCATGGCGTTTGGGCTTATGGGCAATGGCCTCCCGGAGAGCGGCTTCCAGCTCCGCCTCCGAAATGCCCTCCCGCAGCAGCTTGCGCAAGTCCAGCCCTGCCCGATGGTTCAGGCACAGCTTCAAAAAGCCGTCCGCCGTCAGCCGCACCCGGTTGCAGCGGTCGCAAAACTCGTGGCTCATGGGGCTGATGAAGCCGATACTGCCCCGGAAGCCTGCCGGGCGAACATACCTGGCCGGGCCATAGCCGTGATGGCTTTCATCCCTGGAAAGGGGACCAAAGGCCGCGGCCATTTGCGTCTCCAGCTCGTCGGAGGGAATGGGTGACAGCTCCGCGCCGCAGCCCACGGGCATCAGCTCGATAAAGCGCACGCAGATGTCCCGGTCCCTGGCCATGGCCGCCAGCTCCGTCAGCCCGGCTTCGTTCCACCCCCGGACAGGAACGGCATTGATCTTTACCCGCAGCCCCGCTTCCAGGGCATCGTTTATCACCCGAAGCACCTTGTCCAGCTCGCCCCCCCGCGTCATGCGGCGGTAAGCGTCAGGGTCCAAGGTATCCAGGCTGATGTTCAGCGCGTTCAGCCCCGCCTGCTTCGCCCGGCTCACCTGGCCATCCAGGAGAATGCCGTTGGTGGTCATGGCGATTTCCTCAATCCCCGGGATATGGTGTATGCGGTCCACCAAATCCAGGCAACCCAGGCGCGCCATGGGTTCGCCTCCCGTCACGCGCACGTAGCGCACGCCCAGGTGTTGCAGGGCCCGCACCACACGCTCGATCTCCTCAAAGGTGAGGATATCCCCATGTCCCAGGCAGGTCACGCCTTCCTGGGGCATACAGTAGATGCAGCGCAGGTTGCACCGGTCGGTAATGGAAATGCGCACATAGTCAATGGTACGCCCGCAAGCGTCAAGCATCGCCGCTCTCCCCCTCAAACTCGGGATCATTGATGAACAGGCCGCTTTTGCCGCCGGTTTTCTTGGCCAGGTGAATACCGGTGATCTCCATGCGTTTGTCAATGGCCTTGCACATGTCGTAAATCGTCAGCAGGGCCACGCTCACGCCCGTAAGGGCTTCCATTTCCACCCCTGTTTGTCCCTTCAGCGAGGCGGTGCATATGGCCTCCACCTCGCACTGCTCCCTGTCCAGCCGAAAGTCCACCGAGCACTTGCCCAGCATCAGCGGATGGCACATGGGAATCAGCTCACTGGTACGCTTCACCGCCATAATGCCCGCGACCCGGGCCACGCCCAGCACATCGCCTTTCTTGGCCGTGCCCTCCGTAATGGCTTGCAGCGTTTCGGGACTAACGCGGATGCGTCCCTTGGCCACCGCGGTGCGGGAGGTTTCCTCCTTGTGGGTTACGTCCACCATGATGGCCTGCCCTTTGGCATCGAAATGGGTGAGCTTTTCAATCACAGCAGGATCACCTCCACCCGGTCTCCCCCGTGGAGCGGTCCGGTACCCGCGGGAATATCGATCAGGCAGTTGCAGCCGATCATGGTTGCCAGGGATCCGCTGGAGTGGTTGTCACCCGTCAGCGTCACACGCTCCCCCTCCATCCGCGCGCGAATCAGGCGCCGGCCCTTGCTTTCCTTGGGAAAGTCTCCTTCCAGCACGCCCTGTGCCCGGCGCAATTCCACATGCTTTTCCCCCGCCAGGCGGCGCAGCACCGGCACCGCAAAAACCTCAAAGCAGGCCAGCGCCGCAAAGGGATTTCCAGACAGGCAGATCAGCAGCTTGCCCTGATACACCCCGCATAGCAGCGGGCTGCCGGGCTTCATGGCTACCTTCCAGAAAAGGCGCTCCGCCCCCAGCAAAGGGAGAACTTGATGAAAAATATCTTTTTTCCCCACGGACACACCGCCCGTGGTTAGAAGGATGTCGCAGTGTTCCACCACCTGGCGCAGGGCTTGGGCAACCACCTCCGGGTCATCCTCCTGGCTGGTGGGAGAAATGAAGGAAACACCCAGCTCGGCAAGACGGGCGCTGAGCACCGCGCGGTTGGCATCGTAGATTTTTCCAAAGGGGAGCTCTTCCCCAGGCTGGCGCAGCTCATCCCCGGTGCACAGCAGCGCCACACGCACAGGGGCGTATACCTTCACCCCGGTAACGCCAAGGCTGGCCAGCACGCCCATATGGGCGGCGGTAATCCGTTCGCCCCGGTGCAATACCACATCGCCCAGGTGCACGTCCTCCCCGGCCCGGCATACGTTCCGGCCCGCAGGTACGGCGGCGTATATCTCCACGGTGTCCATGCCCTGGTCCGTATCTTCCTGGCGCACCACACAATCGCAGGCGGCGGGTACCGGGGCGCCGGTCATGACACGCAGGGCCTGTCCCGGGCCTGGAGCAAAGATTTCCCCGCAGCCCGCGCAAGCCTCGCCGATGACCTGCAGCCGTACGGGATTGTCCCGGCTGGCTCCGGCAATGTCCGCCCCCCGCAGGGCATACCCATCCAGGGGCGAACGGTCAAAGGGCGGCACCTGGATGGGCGCGGCCACATCCTCCGCCGCCACCCTGCCCAGCAATGCCTGTAAAGGCGCGTACTCCGTGCGCTCCACGGGGTGAACGCGGTCCATCAGCAGCGCCAGTGCGCTCTCAAGGCTTTCCATAGCCACCCCTCACTTTCCGAAACCGCAGTTGGGCCAGGTGCATACCGGGCAATTCAGGCACAAGCCGCCCTCGCCCATGCGCACCAGGTCCTCGCGCTTGATCTCCACCCCCGCGGCCACCCGGGGAAGCACCAGGTCAAACACCGTGCGCTTGGCATACATCACGCATCCCGGCAGGCCCAGCACAGGGATTTTCCCGCTTTCGGTGGGGAGATAGGCCACCAGCATCATGGCGCCCGGCAGCACCGGCGCGCCGTAGGTCACCATGCGCGCCCCCGTGGCACGAATGGCCGCGGGCGTGCGGTCGTCGGGGTCCACACTCATGCCGCCGGTGGTCATAATCAGCTCCGCGCCCTGATCCCGCAGTTCCAAAATGGCCGCGGTAATCTTCTGCGGATCATCGGGGCAAAGGGTGTGGCCCATGACGGTCATACCATAGTCTTTCAGCTTTTGCTCAATCACGGGGGTAAACGTATCCTGGATGCGGCCGTAGAACACCTCGTTACCGGTGGTCACAATGCCGCACCGCAGGGGGCGGAAGGGCAGCACCTGCAAAAGGGGTGTCTCCCCGGCCACGCGCTTCACCCGCTCCATTTTTTCCTTTTTAATCACCAGCGGAATCACCCGGGTACCTGCCAGCTTGTCCCCTGCCTTTACCGGCGTGAATCCATGCCGGGTGGCAATCATGATTTCCTCAATGGCGTTGACCGCCTCCAGGCGGGCGCTGTCGATGGTCAGCAGTCCGTCGCAGGTGGCGATGAGCTCGATTTTCCCCTCCTGGGGCGTGGTGGGTCGCATGTTCTGCCCCATGCAAACATCCCGCAGGATCTCCGCAGCCTCATCCTCGTGGTAGCAGGTGTCGTCCTTCTCCCACACGTAGAGATGATCCTTGCCCAGCTTGAGCAGCTCAGGGATGTCCTCTTCCGTAACCACATGACCTTTTTTGAAGGCCACGCCTTTTTTCACGTCTTTGACAATAACCGTTATATCATGGCAAAGCACATGTCCCTGTGCATGAATGGTTTCAATGTAGCGCATGAGAATAGCCCTCCTCATTCAATTCGGCATCAGTATAGCACAGGGCAATACCTGTTTCAAGCAAAAAAACGGCGCATTTCCTCAGAAAGCCCCTGCTTTCGTCACCCTTTACATCCTTGCAAATTCTGCTATAATACCACTGAAAAGCAAGGGAAATGAGGGACATTCATGCGCGTTGTCACGCCCTGGTTGGACCTGCCCAACGTGCCGGACGCATGGTGCCGCAGGCTCACGGCATGCCACGCCGGGGCACAGACAGCCGGCGCGTTTTTTCCGCGTCCCCGCCATGAAATTACCCAGGTGCATGATCTGGCCCTGACCGCGCTGGCACGCGGGCGGGTGATGGTCATCTACATAGACGGGCTGGGCTACTCCCTGTACCGGCGTGCCACGCTGCCCGCCATCAAAAAACGCTTCCGCTGCCACCGGGCGCGGACTGCCTTTCCGCCCCTGACGCAGCCCTGCATGGCCTCCATGCTCACCGGCCTCTGGCCTGCACAGCATGGCATATGGAGCCGCCGGGATCATCATCCCAGGGGTGCTTCGCTGCTGGCCGTGCCGGGCGCGGTGCTGGTGGAGGCGGACAGCCCGCCCCTCTCCCTGGAAAAGCCGCCGGTGCTCACCTTGCCTGGCCCAGGGGAGACCGTGGACGGCGCGGTGCTGAAAGCCGCCCTGCCCCTGTGCCGCGGGGAAGCGCCGCTGTTCATTGTGCACTTCCACGGGTTGGACGACCGGGAGCACGATGTGGGCGACCAGCCCAGGCTGCTTGCGGACAAGTTTCGGGAGCTGGACAAAGCCGTGGAGCAGCTGTGCGCTGCTTTCCACGGGCATGTGATCCTCTGCGCCGACCACGGCGCCCATCGCAGCGGCAAGGGCGGCGAGCATGGCAGTTTTACACGGCATGATATGTATGTACCCTTGGGGGAGGCGGATGTATGACCGGTTTACAGCCTGGTTGGGAGGCATTGCCCCGTACCAACGCCGTCACGCGCACTACCAGCGCTTCGGGCCAGGCGCGTGAGGAAACCCTGTCCGGCGTTCCGCTGGCGCAGGCGTTCATCTCACCGCCGCAGGAGCGGGTGCGCATTCAGTGCGCTGACGGCGCGGCGCTGCTGGTTTCCGCTGCCGACGCCATGCAGGCGCTGCTGGCGCCCCTGCCGGAAGGCGGCTGGCAAGTCATTTTTCCCCAGGATGCTACCCGCCGGCGGCGCATGAAGCATCCCGTTGCCTTTATCCTGGATGAAGGAGTCTGATCTGTTCCATGAAGCTACTGACCATTGTAGGCATCCGTAAATCCGGCAAAACCAGTACCGTCACAGCGCTCATTGAGGAGATCCGCCGCCGGGGCAAGACGGTGGGGACCTGCAAAACAGTATTTTGTCCCACCTTTTCCATGGATCAGCCCAAGTCCAACACGGCCCGTCATACCCGGGCAGGCGCGAACCTGGTCTGCGCCCGCGCACGCCACGAAACCGCTCTGCTCTACCCGCAGGCGCTGCCCCTGTCCCGCTTGCTGGAAAGCTACGCGGGGCTTGACTACGTGCTGCTGGAAGGGGACTATCTCTCCCCCGTGCCGCGCCTGGTGGCTGCGCATACCCCTGAGGACGCTCTACCGCGGATGAACACGCTAACCCTGGCCTTTGTGGGGCGTATCAGTGCGTTGGAAGCGGAGCTGCCTCTTCCGCGGTTTAATGCTTTGATGGACGCTGCCGCCTTGCTGGATTTCCTTGACGCCAACGTGCCGGATGTCCAGCCCAGTGCTGCCCTGGATGAGCCGTTGCCCCCAGTGGCCGGGGTGACGGATGACGGCTTCTGCCAATGCGGATGCCATCACCACTTAAAAAAGCAGGCAAGCGCCGGCATACAGCTAACGGTGGACGGGGAGGTTCTGTCCCTGACCCAGGAGCAGCAGGCCTTGATACGCGCCTGGAAAGAGGCCGCCCGTGGCTGAGTCCTTGTCCTTGGCACGGCATATATTTCTTACCGGCGAAAAGCAGGTGGGAAAGAGTACCCTGTGGCAGCGCCTGATTGCCCGGCAGCAGTTGCGTTGTGCAGGATTCGAAACCCGGCTGCTCATGCTGGAAGGGCAGCGCAGGGGCTTCATCCTGCACGGCCGGGTGGACATGGACCCTGCCAGCAACGACTGTATCGTCTCCGTGCGCACCGGGCCCCGCAAAAGCGTACCGGTGCTGGACGTATTCAACGAAAACGGCGTGGAGATACTTCGCCGCAGCCTGGACAGCGATGCTCCTTTTCTTTTGATGGATGAACTGGGCAAGCTGGAGCGCCAGGCGGAAGCCTTTTGCAGCCAAGTGCGCCTGTGTCTGGACAGCGAAAAGCGCGTGCTGGGCGTATTGCAGCAGTGCGACAGCCCGCTGGTGGCGGAAATTGCCACCCGTCCAGATGTTACGCTGCTACGGGTAACGGTGGATAATCGGGAGGCGCTGCTGAACGCGCTGATTTCTGGACTGACGCCTGCCGCCTGTCCCCGCAAGATCCGGGAGGAACTATAGTGGCGTACACGGAAGCGGAACTGCTCCGTATCCGCATGGATTGCCTGTTTACCTATGAGGCCGGCCGTATGCTGTATGTAAATGAGCCCTGGCGGCAGACCGTTCCCGCTCCCCTTCTTCACGCAGGAAGGACGCTGGAGGGCGAAATATGCTACCGCTTCGGACAGCAGGTAAGTCCCGGCGCCATGTCCGGGGCTCAGGCGATGCTGGAAAGCGGTGTGTGGGACGCAGACGCATACGGGAAAGTTCTGGGCAGCAGCCGGAGTAAGCGTGAAATCTGCTTCTGGTACCCCGGCAAGCAGGTGCCTGCCGCGGATTGTCACGCCCTTGTTCCTGAGGAGGCACCCTTGCTCTCCGCCACCTTCCCTGGCTATGAGGAAGAGTTGCCCTTCGCCTCGCCTTATATGGCCTGCTTCCGTAACGGTCAGATTGTGTCCGTATGCCGCAGCGTGCGCATGGGTCAGGGACATGAGGCAGGCATCGCAACCCTGCCCGCCTACCGGCGGCAGGGCTGTGCCCTGGAAGCCCTGCGCAGCTGGACCGCCGCGGTGCTGGAGCAGGGCATTATCCCCTTGTACAGCACCGACCTGCATCATGCTGCTTCCCGTGGCCTTGCCAGCAAAGGCGGTTTTGTTGCCTATGCCCAAACCTTGGAAATATGGCTGTAAAGGCCATCTGTCTCCTGCATCCCATATGCAAAAAGGCCCTCCCGCCTCGGATGCACCGGGTATGGGAGGGCTTTCCGTTTTTGAAAGATATATCTCGCCGCCGCGGTATTTTCCGGGAAGATGAATATACTGCACTGCCCAGCAGTCAACCACAGCTTATTTTTCCAGTACCCCGGCGCGGCGTAGGGCCGGGAACATGGCCCGTGCCAGCAGGGGCGTAACCAGCACGGCCACCGCACCATTGAGCAGCGCGGGAATCAGTTTCCCCAGGAGTACCGCGCCCAGGGTATCCGCCGGCACCGGTTCCACAAATGACTTGTACACATAGCTTTTGAGCATGTACAGTGCAATATAGGCAACCGAACCCAGGAAGCAGGCTGCATAGTCCCTTACCAGCCCGCCTTTGCCCTCCCGCCGTGAGCCCGCCACCACTGCGCACACCCACGCCATGGCAAATTTGCTCACAAAGGTAATCAGTGCCTGTAAGGGATCGTAGCCGCCCGCCAGCAGATCATACAGGGCAGAACCCAGGCCCGCCGCCGCGCCGCCATATCCCCCGCCCAGCAAAAGCCCTGCCAAGAGGCACATGGCATTGGCAAAATGCACCTTGGAGCCCAGCAACGGAAACCGAAACATCGTAACCACGTACACCAGCGCCGCCATAACCCCCACCAGTGCCAGGTGGTACGCTGGATGACGATCCTTGCGCATTTCTCCCACTCCTCATTCGTATTCTTTCAGGACAAGATCATAGCACACTCCTCCGCCCGGAACAAGCGGCTACTGTGCTTTTTGTGCATCAAAAAAGGCCAGCCGCAAAGCTGCGTCCGGCCGTAAGCCAGCCCCTTATGCCTTTGGGGTTTTCCTCTTGAAAATGATGCCCAAGGTGTTCGGCCCGCAATGGCAGCAGATCGTGCTGCCCGCCGTGCACACCAGTGTTTCCTTAAATTCGGCCACGGTGCCCAGGTAGTTCAGCATCTGTTCGGCTACCCCCGGTTCACAGGGCGAGTAGACAAGCATAACCCGGCTGAAATTGACCTGCGACCGATCCTCCAGCTTGTCCTTGACATAATGCTCCAGGCAGCGCGCGAAGGAGCCGCGATATTTTTTCCCTACGACCATAACGCCCTTTTCCACTTCAATGCAAGGCTTGATGTGCAGCAGCTTTGCTCCCACCGCCGCCACGCCGGAGCAGCGTCCCCCGTTGCGCAGATAATCAACCTGATCCAGTACAAAGCTGGTGTCGATCAGGTCGCGTTCCGCTTCCAAGGCCTGGACAATCTCCTGAGGCGTCTTGCCCGCCCGGGCCATTTCCACCGCATCCAGCGCCATCATGCCCAGCCCTGCCGAAAGGTTGCCGCTGTCCACCACGTAGACATTTCCGCACTGCTTGGCAGCCTGACACGCATTGTCGTAGCACACGGAGAATTTTTTTCCGATGCACAGGTGAATTACGGCGTCGCAATCCTCTTTCACCCGGCGGAAGAGTTCCTCGTACTCGTACACGTTCACCGCTGCTGTTTTGCAGGTTTTCCCATTTTCCACCGCGTGGATGATGTCCTGGGGCGTTACGTTCACGCCATCATGAAAAGCGTCCTCGCCCAGCATTACCGTCAGCGGAGCAAGGGTGATTCCGTAGCTTGCCCTTAGCTCCGGTGAAAGATCGCACGTACTATCCGCAGTCACGCGAATTTTCATTGTTTCGCTTGCACCTCCAGCATGGCATTGATCCTTCGGCAAAAAAAACCAGTATCAATCCTACCACATTCTCCTGGTTTGTGCAATGCAAAAGGCCGTGTGAAATCGAATAAATTTCTGCTTTCTCCCTTGACAAGCGCGCCGGTTTGCCCTATGCTCAAAACGCACGGCGCTTATGGCGCCTTGAAAGCCATACGACGGCGGTCTCCGCCGAAAGCATTAGGAGGAAACATCATGAAAAAGCCCGTGGTTCTTGTTGTAATGGACGGCGTGGGCGATAGCGCATCCCAGCTAGGAAACATGGTCCAGCAGGCCACCACCCCCACCCTGGATGAATTGAAAGCCAGCTGTCCTTATCTTTCCATCAAAGCGCACGGCACGGCGGTAGGTCTGCCGTCCGATGACGATATGGGCAACAGTGAAGTGGGGCACAACGCCTTGGGCTGCGGCCAGATCTACTCCCAGGGTGCGAAGCTGGTCAACGAGTCCATCGAGAGCGGCAAAATCTATGCCTCCCAAGCGTGGAAGGAGCTCATCGGCGGCGTGAAGGCCAATGGCGCTACGCTGCATTTCCTGGGCTTGCTCTCCGACGGCAATGTGCACAGCAATATCCATCACCTGATCGCCATGCTGCAGCAGGCCAAGGCCGAGGGTGTGCACCGGGTGCGCTGTCATATTCTGCTGGACGGCCGCGACGTTCCCGCCACCTCCGCCCTGGAATACGTTCAGCAGCTGGAGGACGCGCTGGCAGCCCTTAACGACAGCACCTTTGACGGCCGTATCGCCTCCGGCGGCGGACGCATGAAGATCACCATGGATCGCTACCAGGCCAACTGGGATATGGTGGCGCTGGGCTGGAACACCCATGTGCATGGCCAGGGCCGCCAGTTTGCCTCCGCCAGGGAAGCGGTGGAAACCTATCGTGCGGAGCTGGGCGTTATCGATCAGGATCTGCCCCCCTTCGTCATTGCCAAGGACGGCCAGCCCGTGGGCAAGGTGCAGGATGGCGACAGCCTGATTCTGTTCAACTTCCGTGGCGACCGCGCGCTGGAAATTTCAATGGCCTTTGACGATGTGGATTTCCCCTACTTTGACCGTGGCGTTGTACCGCAGGTGAAGTATGCCGGCATGCTGCAATACGACGGCGACCTGTGCATCCCCAAGCGCTACCTAGTCAACCCGCCGGAGATCCGCCACACGCTGACGGAGCTACTGGTGGCGGCCGGCATCAAGGAATACGCCTGCTCCGAAACCCAGAAGTACGGCCATGTGACTTACTTCTGGAACGGCAACCGCTCCGAAAAATTCTCCGAGGAGCTGGAAACCTGGGAGGAAGTTCCCTCCGACGTCCGCTCCTTTGACGAATGTCCCTGGATGAAGGCCACCCAGATCACCGACCTGGTCATCAAGGCCATGGAGAGCGGGGCATATGGCTTTATCCGCTGCAATTATCCCAACGGTGACATGGTGGGCCACACCGGCAATCTGCTGGCTACGGAAATCGCCGTGGAGAGCGTTGACCTCTGCCTGGCCCGCCTGAAAAAGGCCGCGGATGAGTTGGGATTCATCCTGGTAATCACCGCCGACCATGGGAACGCGGATCAGATGCTGGAAAAGGACAAAAAGGGCAATATTTCTCCCCGTACCGCCCACAGCCTGAATCCCGTTCCCTTCATCGTCTATGACAAGGATGCCCGGCATGAGCTAAAAAGCGGCGCCTTTGGCCTGAGCAACGTGGCCCCCACCGTGGCGGGTCTGCTGGGAATCAAGCCCTACGATTGCTGGGACGAAAGCATGCTGAAAGACTGATTTATTTGCAAATGCAAGGCGCTGCCGCATTGGGTCTCCCCACGCGGTAGCGCCTTCAGCGTGTCGAAAAAGTGGCAAACGCCACTTT
>USCR01000015.1 GCA_900553295.1 uncultured Eubacteriales bacterium
CGCGTGGGGGCCCGGCTGCCCGCCGGCGCTTTTCCATCCAACCAAGCCCACGCGCGGGTTTCACAAGGGCGAAAAGGGCCTGTTGCCGGCCAAGCCTCATAACGAGGCGGTGAAATTGGCTTCGCCTGCCCTGCGGCCTGTAACCGGGCTGCTTACCGCACCGGCGGACGCTTTTCCATTCCCAGGCGCCAGCCTCCGTCAGCCCGCTTTGCCCCGCGCCGAAGCGGAGGCCTTTCGCGGGCCGCCTTCGCAGGCACAGCAGGCGGCTTGCGAAATGAACAAAGGCGCCCCCGGCCAAAGCCAGAGGGCGCCGTATCTCGTTTTTCTGCAGGGCCTTGCGCTTTCCGCCCCAGCTGTGCTCAGCCCCGCTTTGCGCGCACCAGGGCGGGGGCAGGCACGGGCAGGCTGACGGGCGTGCCCAGAAGCTCCAGCTCCATCACGTCTTTGCGCAGCGTCTCCATCATGCTGCAATACTTGTCATACGCCACAATCACATACGCCTCGCGGCAGCGCGGCGGGGTGATGGTAAGCGGCCACATGTGGCGCAAAATAATCTCGCGCTCCTTCCATGTGAGGCTGAACATGGCGCTGGCATTGGCAAGCGCCTTTTTGGGGTGCTCGAAGCCGTGCAGGCGCTCGCCCTTCCGGCGGCGGTAGAAGTGCCAGTCGTACAAAAACAAATCGTGCAGCAGGCCGCCGCGGGCGGCGGCGCAGGCGTCCAGCCCATGCTTTTTACAAAACAGATAGCTCAGGTACGACACATTGATGCTGTGGCGCAGGCAGGTGGTGCGCCCGTGCTGAAAATAGCCGTCCATGCTGCGCACCTGCTCGTTTTCCAAAATGTCGCGCACCAGCGCAAGGTATTCTTCATCTTTCGGCACAGCCACATGCCCCACTTGCCCAAATGCACGCCGTATCATGGTTCCAGCTCCTTTTCCGGGGCGGTGGGCACCTCTTTTGGGGCCGCCGCGTGCAAAGCGCGGCGCATGCTGAAGGCAAAATCGGCCGCATACAGCGCCACCAGCACCACGGCAAAGGCCATGCCCGCCCGCGGCGAAAGGCGGCGCACCACGGTGAATACGCCGTTTTGCATAAAAGCGAACAGCAGCACGCTGACAAGCCCCCAGCCCAGGGTGCTTTCCAGGCAGATGATGCCCCGGTAGTTGAAGGGCTTGTTGGTGTAATCCCACCAGAAAGTGCCAAACAGCTTCAGCATCAGCAGCGCCGTAAGGTATTCAAACGCGGTGGCCGCCACGGCCCCCACCACATACAGCACCACATAGTTGCCTGCAAACGGGCGCAGCAGCGCATAGCCCAGCATGGCGCCAAAGCCGTAAATGATGCAGAACGGGCTTCGCACAAAGCCGCGGTTTTCCCATTCGCCCTTTTCGCGGCGAATGACAACGCACTCCATGCACCAGCCTAGGAAGCTGTACAGGAAGAACGCATCTATCAGCGCCCACAGGGGCACGGCCGTATGATAGAACGGCGTGAGCAAATTGTCTAACATAAGCAAACTCTCCTTGTGCAACATGTACACTTCCATGGAAATATACATGTTTAGTATACTGTACTTGGGCCCGCTTTGCAAGCGCGGCTTGCGCGCCGGGCAAAAGGTTGCGGGCCGCGCCAAAAGTTGACACGGCCGCGCCTGCGCGCTTATAATGGAACATACAGGCGCCGGGCCGCACGGCGGCAGTGTGCCGCAGGCCGGCGCCGCGGTTTGGAAGGGGGCCGCGCGGCGGCCCGCAAATGTAGAGGAGACCTGAATATGAGCGAGAATTGTACGCATAACTGCGAAACCTGCGGCATGAATTGCCCTTCGCGCACGGGCGGCGCGCCGCAGGACATGCGCGAAAAGCCGCATGAGCTGAGCAGCATCAAAAAGGTAATTGGCGTTGTTTCCGGCAAGGGCGGCGTGGGCAAAAGCATGACAAGCGCCATGCTGGCCGTGCTTTTGAACCGCCGCGGCTACCACACCGCCGTGCTGGACGCGGACGTCACCGGCCCGTCCATCCCCAAGCTGTTCGGCCTGCACGGCCGCGCAGCGGCCACTGAGCAGGGCATCATCCCCGTGCGCACGAGAACAGGCATCGACGTGATGAGCGTGAACCTGCTTTTGGAAAATGAGACAGACCCCGTTGTGTGGCGCGGCCCGGTGATTGCCGGGGCGGTGAAGCAGTTCTGGCAGGACGTCATTTGGAAAGATGTCGATTTCATGTTTGTAGATATGCCCCCGGGCACGGGCGATGTGCCGCTGACGGTGTTTCAAAGCCTGCCGGTGGACGGCATTATTGTGGTTACCAGCCCGCAGCAGCTGGTAAGCCTGATTGTGGAAAAGGCCGTGAATATGGCCGCCATGATGAACGTGCCCGTGCTGGGCGTGGTGGAAAACATGGCCTGGGCCGTGTGCCCGCACTGCGGCGAAAGGCTGTATGTGTTTGGTGAGAGCCATGTGGAAGAGGTGGCCGCGGCCCACGGCCTGCCCGTGCTGGCCCGCTGCCCGCTGAACCCGCAGCTTGCAAAACAGGCAGATTTGGGTGTGATTGAGTCGTTTGAGGGTGAAATTCTTGACAAAGCGGCGGATGTGATAGAAAATCTGTTGTGAATTGTCTTTTTGAAAGGGGTATTCTCACATGAAAAAATTGCTGGAAGAATTCAAGACATTCGCCCTGAAGGGCAACGTGCTGGATATGGCCGTCGGCGTTGTGGTGGGCGGTGCGTTCACCTCCATCGTCAACAGCGTGGTGGCCGACGTGCTCACCCCCATCATCAGCCTGGTGACGCCGGGCATGGATTTCTCCGCCTGGCACATTGGGCCCATCATGATTGGCAACTTTATCAACGCCGTGGTGTCGTTCCTCATTCTGGCCGCGTGCGTGTTCGCCATCGTGAAGGGCATGAACGCGCTGATGCGCAAGAAGGAGGAGGCCCCCGCCCCCGCGCCGGAGCCCGCGCCCAGCAAAGAGGAAGTGCTGCTGACCGAAATCCGCGACCTTCTGGCGGCGAAGAAATAAAACCCCTTCGCCCTATAAAACGAGATACCCCCGCGGGAGGCTTCACATCCCCGCGGGGGTTATTTATAAAAAACGCACTGTCAAAGCCGCTGCGGGCCTGCAGTGCGTTTTTGACGGTGCACTTTCTGAAAAAGCAGGCAAAACACCGCCCGCTTTTTCTGCCTGCTGGTTTCCCCTGCCTGCAAAATATATAACAACCGCGCTTTCAAAGTGCCGGAAAAGCCGCTTTTCCCCGCACATTTCGGCCATGCCGGCTTCGCATGCGGCAAGCATTTTGGCAAAGGCGGAAAACGGAAGACAACGCAGAGAGATGCATGATATAATCAGTATAAAGACAAATTCCCTTTATCAAACGCAACCGCCAGTTGACAAATTGCCATATATAACTGGTGGCATTGCAAGCGCCATGGGCTTTATAATGTAGCCAGAACAGCGAAAGGGGCGTTTCAGTGAATGAGTACAGCAGAAAAAATAGCGTTATTGAGGAAGAAGAAAGGAATTTCCCAGGAGGAGCTGGCGCTGGCCGTGGGGACCACCCGGCAGACCATCACCTCCATTGAGACAGGGAAATATGTTGCCTCTTTGCCGCTGGCGTACAGGATAGCAAAATACTTTGGCATGACCATTGAAGAAGTGTTTGATGTATCCGGGGAACTGGAGGGAGAGGGATGAACATGCAGGCATACAGAAAAGTAATCATCACCAGGATGGTCCTGCTGGCGGCACTGGCATTGTTTGCGGCGGGGCTGGGCACATATGACGCGTTTTTCGCAAGCGACGCCATACGGGCGCATAACGTATTTGAGTTTCAGTGCGGCAGTACCAGCGCGTTGGGGGTGATGGCGCTGGTCCGTGTGATGAAATACAGCCAAGCGTTGCGCAGCGATAAAATCCTGCGGCAGCAGTACATCAAAGAGCATGACGAGCGGATGAAGGCCATACGCGCTAAGGCAGGAATGCCCCTGACCCTCTATTTCGCGGTGGTGATGATCGCCGCGGGCACAGTCATCGGCTATTGGAATGAACTCATTTTCGTCACGCTGGTGATCGCGGCCGTGGCGCAGCTGCTTGTCGCAGCTGCGGTGAAGCTGGTTTATACAAGGATTTATTAAGGGGGAAATGGCCGTGAATACAAGGAAATGGGCGTCCGTGTTCCACGTACTGTTTTACGTGGGACTTGCGCTGGGGGCCCTTGCGTCCCTGGATTTCAGGTATGCCTTTCTGCCGGAGTATTACAGCGGATTCTTGGCGGGGATCGCCGCCTGCTTTATCGTGGGTGGAGGGACGCTGAAGCATATGCTCAAAGACAGCGATGCGGGTTCATCTTGTTGACGCATCCATCACAGCAATGGCACAGGTGCCGCCAAATCAAAAGGCGCAGGACCAATGCACCACGCAACCTTACGCGATGCAGTGACCCTGCGCCTTTGTGCTTCAAAATATCACCCAGATACAGCCCGGCGGCTGAAATGCGGCCGCTGAACTGTACCGAAAGGTTTCTTGCGTTGCCAGGAATGCGCGGTGGACGCTTCCCGCCCCGTCACTTTAATCCTTTGCCCAGTGGAGGGAACGCTCCACGGCCTTGTGCCAGCCTGCCAGGAGCTGCGCCCGGTGGTAGCCCTCCATCTGCGGCTCAAAGGTCAGGTCGCGCTGCCATACGGCGGCGGTTTCCTCCAGGCTGCCATACACGCCGGTGGCCAGGCCGGCCAGCAGCGCCGCGCCCAGGGCGGTGGTTTCCATAACCCGCGGGCGCACTACATTCACGCCCATGATGTCCGCCTGGAACTGCATCAGGAAGCCGTTGGCGCTGGCGCCGCCGTCCACTTGCAGCTGCGTGGGGGTGTGGCCGCAATCCTTGGCCATGGCCTCCATCAGGTCCGCGGACTGGTAGGCAATGGCCTCCAGGGCTGCCCGCACCACATGGGCGCGGCCCGTGCCCCGGGTCATGCCGATGAGGGTTCCCCGGCTGTACATGTCCCACCAGGGGGCGCCCAGGCCGGTGAAGGCGGGCACCAGATACACCCCGCCCGTGTCCTTCACGGACTTGGCCATGCCCTCGCTCTCCGCGGCGGTGGAGATGAGCTTCATTTCGTCCCGCAGCCACTGGATGGTGGCGCCGCCCATGAATACGCTGCCCTCCAGGGCATAGGTGGGCTTGCCCCCAATGCGCCAGGCCATGGTGGACAGCAGCCCGCTGCGGCTGGCAACCAGCTCCTCGCCGGTGTTCATGAGCATAAAGCAGCCCGTGCCGTAGGTGTTCTTCACCATGCCGGGGGTCAGGCAGGCCTGCCCGAACAGGGAAGCATGCTGGTCACCGGCCATGGCGGCCACGGGAATGGGCCGGCCCAGGATGGCCGGGTCCAGGGTGCCGATGACCTGGGCGGTGTCCACCACCTGGGGCAGGCAGGCCCGGGGAATATCCAGCATGGCCAGCAGCTCATCGTCCCAATCCTGGGTTTTCAGGTTGAAGAGCATGGTGCGCCCGGCGTTGGTGGCGTCGGTGACGTGGGGACGGCCCGTGACCAGGTGCCAGGCCAGGAAGCTGTCCACCGTGCCAAAGCACAGCTCTCCGCGCTCCGCCCGCTCGTGCAGGTCCAGCCGGTCCAGCAGCCAAGCCAGCTTGGTGCCGGAAAAATAAGCGTCGGGAATCAGGCCGGTTTTCTCGCGGATCTTGTCCCCGTAGCCTTGCTCCATAAGCCTTTCCACATAGTGGGCGGTGCGGCGGCATTGCCACACAATGGCGTTATGCACGCACTCGCCGGTTTCACGGTCCCACAGCAGGGTGGTTTCCCGCTGGTTGGTAATGCCGATGGCGGCAATGTCCTCCACATCCACGCCGCTGAGCTTTACCGCCTGGCGCAGGGCGGTGATCTGCGTTTCCAGAATGTCGTGGGGATCGTGCTCCACCCAGCCGGGCTTGGGGAAAATCTGTGGGAACTCCACGCCGTGGGCGGCCAGCATGCGCCCCGCCGTGTCAAAGACCACGGCCCGGGAGCTGGTGGTTCCCTGATCCAGGGCGACCAATACCTTTTGTGCCATAAGTACCTCCTCTATCTTTTCATTCTATAAAACGGGACGGATTTGCCCGCTGAAACCCCCATACAACGCAAAAGCGGCGGACGCAGGACACCGGCGCGGGAGTACCGCCCGGGGAGTCCTGCTCCCGCCGCTTGCTTATGCAGCTGAAATCACCTTATTGCAGGGTGATGCCGTAGATGTAGGAGGTGTTCTTGCCCGTGGTGCCCACCACCATGGTGTCCATGTATACCGCGGGGGAACCCTCGATGTTGCCTTCCACCTTCAGGGTGGAGACCAGGCTGCCGGTCAGGCCGTCCAGCAGGTAGATGTTGCCGTCGTTGTCGCACTGGATAATCCGCGCTTCACCGCTCTCGGTGTAGACGGCCACGGGGCTGGAGTAGGTGTAGGCGTTCAGGGCGTAGGTCCATTCCACCGTGCCGGTCTGCTTGTTCACCGCCACCACCGCGCCGGGCGCTTCCGCGGTCACGGAGATGCCGGGTTCGCTGCTCAGCTTGGACAGGGTGAAGATGGCCAGGTGGTCGATGTTGCCTTCGCCCAGCACCGGGGAGGCCATGGCGCCGGGGATGGCGCTGCTGTCGCCCTTGGTCACACCCACGGAGAGCGCCCAGCCTTCTTCGCCGGTCATGGCGTTGAAGCGGCGGATGTCGCAGGTGCCCTTGGAACGGTTTTGCAGGGTGTTGGCCGTATAGACCCACAGAGTGCCGTCCTCGTCAAAGTCCAGGGAAACGGCGGCCTGCACGGCGTCGCCCAGCTCCACCGCCCACACGGTCTTCATGGTGTCGGTATCCACGCAGTGGAGGATGCCCGTCATGTCCGCGTAGTAGGCGTAGTGGCTGTACATGGCCATGGAGGAGAGCACCTGCACAGTCTTGCTCTTCTGCCCGGAGGCCTTGGCCACCAGCAGCTGCTCCTCGGGATCGATGGAGATGCTGCCCATCTTGGCGTCGTACTCGGTGTTCATATCGATGGTGTAGAGCATGCCGTTGGTACCGGCCACCACCAGACCATCGTTGGTGCGGTCAAACAGGGCGGCGGTATCAAAGGAACCTTCCACGCCCACGGCCCGGTCGTCCAGGCCGTCCAGCAGGTAAATCTGCTTCTGGGTGAGGAGGTTGAAGAACCGCAGGCCGATGTCGCCGGTGCCGCTGGCCATCTTGCGGGCGTACTGTCCCACGGTCATGATGGGCATGCCGTAGGCGCTTACGCTCACGGAGCCCTTCATGGGATAGCCCACGTTGATGGCGTCACGGGTGGGCACGCCGTCGGCCAGGTCAAAGAAGTAGATCTTGCCGTCCAGGCCCGCCAGGATGACTTCCTTCAGGGCCGTTACGTTGCGCTTCTCCTCCACGATGTTGGTGGTCTCGCGCACTTCCTTGCTCCACTTGACGATGGCGGGCTGTCCCGTCCAGCCGATGCCGTAGTAGGTCTTGCTGCTGCCCTTGACGCTGCCGGCCTCCTGGGTCCAGGCCACGGACATGGCGCTGGGCAGCCGGCTCACGTTGCCGCTGGCGGCGTTCTGACGGAAGTTGCTGCCGCGGAAGGTGGTTACGCCGAAGTCCAGCAGCAGGTAATTGCTCTGGTCTCCCATGTTGTAGCCGCTTTCCTCATCACGGACGTACTCGGCGTTTTTCTTGGTGCCTTCATAAACGGTTTCGGAGGTAATCAGGTTGGAAGCCACGGCGCTCTCCACCGCTTCCGCCGTCAGGTCAGGCAGGGGCGTGGGGGAAGGCGTAGGCGAGGGCGTGGGTGTGGCCGTAGGCGTGGGAGACGGCGTAGCCGTGGGCGTGGGCGACGGCGTGGGAGAGGGCGTCGCCGTGGGCTCTAGGGTGGCCGTAGCGGTGGCCGTGGGTTCAGGGGTAAAGGTCACCATGGCCGGGGAGGGCGTTGCCGTTTCCATCGCCAGGGTCTCCTCAGCCTGGTTGAACACGTCCGTGGCAATGGTTGCCTGGGCCTGCTCGGTGATCTCCAGCTCCTGGGTACGGCCGCTGGACGTCCATACGCCCTGGGCGTCCTGCACCTGCGCTTCCACCGTGCCGGACCAGGCCCCATCCATGGACAGGGTCAGCATCCAAATGCGGGATTCCGCGTTATCCGAATAGGGGGCCGCGGTAGCCGTCAGGGGATTGCCGCTGGCGTCCACCACGCGAACGCCCATGGCCGCCTTGTTGGTGGTCAGGGTGAACACCACGTCCATGGGCGCGGTGCCCTTGGTGGGCGCGGCGGAGAATTCCTGCACCTCCGCGGGGGCGGACGCGTCGTGGCTCAGCAGACTGGTCACGTTGTCCACCATGCCGGTGAGCGCGCCCTGTACCTGCCCCTTCAGGGAGCCCAGCGCGCTGTCATCGTTGGGCAGAAGCAGGAAGGCCAGCACCACCAGGCCAATGACCACCACAGCCGCCACCAGGCCGATCAGGCAACCGCGGCGCTTGCCACGGCGGGGCGGATTTTCCTGCGGCTGGGCGGGGGCCCAATCGTCCTCCTCGTAAATGGGCTGCTGGGGACGGCGCACCCGGGGAGCGTCGTCCGCGGGCTGCCGGGCGTCCCGGGCCGCCGGGCGGGCAAAGGGATGCTCCTGCACCGGGGGCTGCTGGGCATAGTCGGCATCGCTGATGGCCCGCCGGTTGCCCTGCGTGGGGCGCTGCACCGGGCCAGCGGTCTGTACGGATTGTCCCTGATTGGGCGCACGCATGAGCGCTGCGGGGCGCGGTACGCCCTGGGCTGCCTGCGGGGATGCGCTGCCGCGCTGGTTGGCGCGGACTCTGCCCTGTGCCGGGGCCTGCGGCTCCGCGGGCTGCTGCACCACGGGCGGCACTCGGCGCACGCCGGAGGATTGTTCCGGGGCGGCGGGCATGGGGGGCAGGCTGCCTTCCTGCGTATCCTGTTGCTGCGCGGCATAGCGCGCGGCCCGGCGATGGCGCACCGGGGTGGACCCCCCTTGCGTGGAGGGCGCTGGGGAAGCAACACGCCCGGAATCTCCCCCCAGGGAGGGCATCACCCGGGTCGCCTGCTGATCTTCTATTCCGGGATTCACCCCGGCGTGCTGGTTGTTATCCCGATCATACTGATTCAACGCTCTTACTCCTTTAATGCACGCGGGCAGATTGATACCTGTTCATTATAGCGTAAATTTGACGGATTCTCAAGCCTTCTGGTGAAAACAATGTAAATCTTGGGGAATACCCGGGCCCATGGGGGGAGGGGCAAAGGGAGCGGGGCTGGCCGAGGGGGCGCTTTCGCGCTTCCCCGCCTGGGGCGTGGGAGATGCTGCCAGGGCCTTCCGCCAGCTTGACAAACCCTGCCCCAGCCCTTACAATTAGTGACTATGGATAACCGCCGGATGAAGGATGCGGAGGTACTTGCGCATGGATCAGCCCCTGGTGAGCGTGGTCATACCCGCTTACAATTGCAGCAAAACCATTCAAAGATGTTTGGATAGTGTGCTGTCCCAGAATCATAGCGCCCTGCAGGTGGTGGTGGTGGACGACGGTAGCACCGACGATACGCTGGAGCGCCTGCAGGCCTATGCCGCCCGGGACAGCCGCCTGACCGTGGTGCATCAGGAAAATCAGGGCGTGTCCGCGGCAAGAAACCGCGCCCTGGAGCAGTGCCGGGGAAAGTATGTCCAGTTTGTGGACAGCGACGACAGCCTGGCCCCGGAGGCCGTGCGCCACATGGTTCAGCGGGCGGAGCAGGACGACAGCGACCTGGTCATCGGCGCTTTTACCATGTATATTGGTAATATCTCCGAGGTAAAGGACCTGGGCAGGCGCGAGGACGTCCTTTCCCTGGAGGACTTTTTGTCCCTGCTGTGCAAATACCCCAACAGCTTTTACTATGGGGTTTTGTGGAACAAGCTGTTCCGGCGGGAGCTGATTGCCGGGCAGCGGGTGCGTTTCAACAGCCAGCTGGAGTGGGGCGAGGACTTTGACTTCATTACCCGCTATCTGGTGGGCGCGCGCCGGGTTTCCTATACCCGGCGGCCGGTGTACAACTATGTGCGCAATCCCAAGGGGCTGACGCTGCAAACCACCCTGTATGTGCTGCGCCATCCCTTCCACAGCATCTCCCTGAAACATGTGATCTACGTCAGCTACCGCGGGCTGTACCGCCAGCGCAAGCTATACGCCCGGCACCGGCGCGACCTGTGGAAATACATGGTGAGCTTTACATTGACCGATTGATGCAAGGGAGCCGGAGAAAGAGCATGACCATCAAACCGTTGCAGCTGGCCGGGCGCATTATCATGGAAAACGGCGGCGAGACCTACCGGGTGGAGGAAACCGTCACCCGCATGGGGCGGGCCTTTGGACTGAAAAACGTGGAGAGCTTTGCCGTGCCCAGCGGTGTGTTTGTCAGCTGTGAAAAAGAGGACGGCACCCACGAAACCGCCGTGCTGCGGGTGCACCGCCGGGGAACCAACCTCCGTCGTGTGGACGCGGTGAACCAGATTTCCCGCCGGGCCGAGGCTGGGGAGATCACCCCGGAGGAAGCCCTGCGCGCCCTGGAAAAAATCGAGCATTCCCTTTCCTTTCGCCCGTGGCAGCTGTGCGTGGCAGCGGCGGTGTCCTCGGGCGGGTTTGCGGTGATGTTCGGGGGCGGAGTGGCGGACTTTTTTGTGGGGGTGGTCACCGCCGGCCTGGTGCAGGCGCTTACCTGCCTGCTGGGGAGATACCGCCTGGAAGGCATGGTGTCCACCCTGGTGGGCAGCTTTTTTGCCACGCTGCTCCCCCTGCTGTTTTATCACTTTACCCATGTAGGCACGGTGGATGCCTGCGTGGCAGGCGCGCTGATGCCCCTGTTGCCGGGCCTGGCCATGACCAACGCCGTGCAGGATACCATGCGCGGGGACATTGTTTCCGGCGTTGCCCACGGGATGAACGCCATCCTTACCGCGACGCTGGTGGCCGGGGGAGCGCTGATTGCTTCCTCGCTTTATCATGTGCTGATGGGAGGCGCCTGAGATGCCCGTGAACTTTCTTACGGCGCTGCTGACCAGCTTTATTGGCACGCTGGGCTTTGCGGTGCTGCTGCACACGCCCCAGCGGGCGTGGATTCCCGGCAGCTGCATCGGCGCGGTGGGGTATACCCTGTACTGGGCGCTGATGGTCTGGGCGGGCCTGCCGGAGACCGCGGCGATTTTTATCGGCTCGGTGGCGGCTTCGGTGCTGGCGCAGTATGCCGCCCGGCGGCTGAAGATGATTGCCACCGTTTTCGGTACCCTGGCCATTATCGCCTTTGTGCCCGGCCTGGGGCTGTACCGCTGCATGTCCCTGCTGGCCCAGGGGAACACCTCCCTGGGGCTGCAAACGGGCATTGTGGCCATGTCCAATATTGTGATGATTACCTTTGGCCTGGGCGTGGGCAGCTTTTTGATGCGCATGTTTTTTGCCGCCCGGGCCGAGCGGAAACACCACGGCGGCTAAGCCCGCCGGGCCTGTTGCCTTTGCCTGGGGAACATGGTAAAATGATGCTATCATAACGGAGAGGATGAGCAGCGTATGGGCGGCTTGGCCGGACGCGTCCGGGAATATGTGCGCCTGAACGGGATCAGCTATACCGCGCGCCGGGCGGTGGAAAAGTTCCGGGACCAGTATCTGCGGGAGTACGACCGGCTGTACCGGCGGGTGCGGGCCACCCCTGCGGACCTGGAACAGCAGCGCCATCGGGCCTGGAAGGAAACGCCGCTGATCTCCATTCTGGTCCCGGTGTACAACACCAATCCCCGCATGCTGCGGGAACTGGCGGATTCCTTCCTGGCGCAGACCTATCCCCACTGGGAGGCGGTTTTGCTGGACGGCGCCAGCACCAAGCCCGAGACGGCGGCCATGCTCCGGGAGATTGCCGGGCTGGATGGGCGCTTCCGCGTGATCTTCAGCGGGGAGAACCTGCATATCTCCGGCAACAGCAATGCCGCCCTCACCCACGCCCGGGGGGAATGGATTGCCCTGTGCGACCACGACGACCTGTACACCCCCGACGCGCTGTACTGGGTGATGGACGCCGTGGAGCGGGAACAGCCGGATTTTCTCTACTCGGATGAGGACAAGGTGACCGAGGATGGCCGGGTGTACTTTGCCGCCCATTTCAAGCCCGACTATTGCCCGGACAACCTGCGCTCGGGGAACTACATCTGCCATTTGATGGTCATGCGCCGCAGCCTGATGGACGCGGCGGGGGGCTTCCGCAGCGCCTTTGACGGCTCCCAGGACCATGACCTGGCCCTGCGCTGCATGGAGCATACCACCCGGGTGACGCATATTCCCCGGGTGCTGTACCACTGGCGCTCGGTGGGCAGCTCCATGAGCCATCAAAACCTTATGCGCTGCGTGGACGCGGCACGGCGGGCGGTGGAGGAGCATATCAATCGTGTGGGCCCCGGCGGAAACGTTACCCTGGAAAACAACTGCCTGCGCATTCATTACCGCGTTCCCAGGGAGAAAAAGGTTTCCCTGATTGTGCTGGACAGCGGGGAGGAGGGGCAGCTCAGGCGCTGCCTGGCCGCCTTGCAAGCCACCGACTGGCCGGAGATGGAAACCCTGATTCTTTCCAACCGGCAGGAGCTGCCCGGCCGGACCATCGCCGTGGGGGAGATTGGCCGCTTTGCTGCGCTGAACCTGGGCGCGGGGGAAGCCACGGGGGACTACCTGGCCTTTGTGGACAGCAGCGTGGTGATGGAGGACCCCGGCTGGCTGCGGGAGCTGATGATGCTGGCCCAGCGGGAGGACATCCTGGCGGCCATTCCCGCGCTGTTTGACGGCCGGGGGCGCATCCTGCACGCGGGCTACGCCCTGGGCATGGAGCGGGTGGCCTCCTGTCGCCAGCAGGGACTGCCCCGCACGGCGGGGGGCTGGCACGGCCTGGAGCACACCGCCCACAACGTGGGCGCGGTGAGCGCCGCCTGCCTGCTCATGCGCCGGGCATGCTTTCAACCCTTTGATGAAACATACCAGAGCGACCTGGGCAGCGTGGAGTGGTCGCTGCGGGTGCGGCAGCAGGGGGGATGGTTTGCCTTTACGCCCTTCAGCCGGGCCACGGCGCCCCACGGCGCCCCCGTGCTTTACGACGGCGAGGCCCATCCCCAGGAGGAGGCCAGGATAACCGCTTCCTGCCCGTCCTTGTACGATCCCTGCTATTCGCCGCTTTTCTCCCACAAGAAGGCGGACTTTCACCTGAACCTGGACGAAAAGGGAAGGAATGTGTTTTAAGCATGGACACGTCCATTGCCGTTCTATCTGTGTTTGGTACCCGGCCGGAGGCTATCAAAATGGCGCCCCTGGTCAAGCAACTGGAGCAGACGCCCGGCATCCGTAGCCTGGTATGCGTCACCGCCCAGCACCGGCAGATGCTGGACAGCGTGCTGGAGCGCTTTGACATTCACCCGGATTATGACCTGGATCTCATGCGCCAGGGGCAGACGCTGACCACCATTACCGTGGGCGTGCTGGAGGGCATGGAAAAGGTGCTCAAGGCGTGCAAGCCCGATCTGGCGCTGGTGCATGGGGATACCTCCACCTCCACCGCCGCGGCCCTGGCGGCCTTTTATCAGCAGACTCCCGTGGGCCACGTGGAGGCGGGGCTGCGCTCCTTTGACAAATACTCGCCCTTTCCCGAGGAGATGAACCGCGTGCTCACCAGCCGCATGGCGGAGCTCCACTTTGCCCCCACCGCCCGGGCCAGGGATAACCTGCTGCGGGAGGGCATTACCCAGGGGGTGCATGTGGTGGGCAACACGGTTATCGACGCGCTGCACCAGATGGTGCACGAGCAATACCGCTTCCGTAGCCCCGAGCTGGCGGCGCTGCCCCTGCAAGAGGGCCGGTGGATTGTCATGACCGCCCACCGCCGGGAAAACCTGGGGGAGCATCTGGCTTGCATCTGCCGGGGCGTTCTGCGCCTGGTGGAAAAGCACCCGGATGTGCACCTGGTGTATCCCGTGCACCCCAATCCCTCAGTGCACGCGGTGGTGGAGGCGGTGCTGGGCGGCCATGACCGGGTTCACCTTATCGCCCCGGTGGAAGTGGAGGATATGCACAACCTCATCAAGCGCTGCTATATGGTCATGACCGATTCCGGCGGCCTGCAGGAGGAGGCCCCCGCCCTGGGCAAACCCATCGTGGTGCTGCGCACGGAAACCGAGCGCCCCGAAGTGGTGGAGGCCGGCATGGCCCTGCTGGCCGGGGTGGAGGAAGACAACGTCGCCGCCGCCGGGGAACGGCTGCTCACGGACGCGGCGCTGTATCATCAAATGTCCCATGCCATCAATCCCTACGGGGACGGGCACACCTCCCAGCGCATTGTGCAGATTATCCTGGACTGGGGCCGGGAGCGGAGGGCCAGGGCATGACAAAAGCGAAAAAATGGCTTGGTCAGGCGCTGCGGCAGGCATTGCAAGCCCTGCCGCTTTGCCTTTTCTTTGCCCTGACCCTCACCCTGTTTGCCGCCACGCAGATGGTGTGCGATAATCAGGAGGAGTTCTGGTTCACCTGGGCGCAGATGGCGCCGGGCGTGGTCCGGGTGGGGCTGTGGGTCTGGGGGGCGCTGACGCTGCTGCTGGCGGTGCTGCCCCGCCGGGCCTTTCCCTGGGGGCAAGGGGTGCTGCTGGGCCTGGGCGTGGCGGCGCTGTTGCAGGGAAACGGGCTGAACGCCGACTATGGCGCGCTCAACGGCCAGGCCATCGCCTGGGGTGAATACACCGTCTATGGACTGATCAACACGGCGCTGTGGGCGGGTATTTTGTTTATTTGCCTGTCTCTGCGGCAGTGGAAGCGCTTTGGGGCGCTGTGCGTGGTGCTGCCTTGCCTGCTGGCCGTGGGGGAGGGGGGATGGATCGCCTACCGGGCGGCCCAGGCGCCCACCCCGCAAACGGAAACCTACCTTTCCCAGGCGGGGCTGTATACCGTGGGGACGGAGGAAAACCTGCTGGTGCTGGTGCTCGACAGCGTGGACGCGGACCAGTTTGCCCAGGCCCTGGCGGAGGACCCCGACCTGTCCCGGCGCCTGGAAGGCTTCACCTGGTACCGCAACGCCATGGGGCTCAGCGACCCCACCAAATATGGCTTGCCTGCCTTGCTCACCGGCCAGGCCTATACCCAGCCGGTGGACTATGCGGGGTTCATCGCCGCGGCTTACGCGGATGCGCCCCTGTATACCATGCTGGCCGGGGACGTGTGGGACGCGCGCTTTTTCACCGACAGCCGCTATGTATCCCTGGACGCGGGCGTAGTGGACAACCTGGCCCGGGAGGAGCTGGCCGTCAACGACCCCGCGGGGCTTACCCGGGACCTGCTCCGGCTGTGCGCCTTCCGCTATGCGCCGCACTTCCTCAAGCCACAGCTGTGGATGTACAGCAACGTATTCCTGCCCTATGCCCAGGCCCAGGGGGAACCCGTCTATGAGGTTACCGATCCGGCCTTTGACGCACGGCTGCGGGAGGAGGGGCTGGAGGCCACGGTGGAGCGGGCATTCCGGCTGATTCACCTTACAGGCATGCATCCCCCCTATACCATGGACGCGGACTGCCAGTACCAGGCCCAGGGCGTTACCGCCCAGGAGCAGATGCGGGGCTGCCTTCGCCTGGCGAAGGACTACCTGGAGCAGCTGCGGGCCCTGGGGGTGTACGACCGGTCGGCGGTGCTGATCCTGGCGGACCATGGCACGGACACGGTGCACCGGCCCCTGCTGTTGCTCAAGCGGCCCGGGGATACGGGGGAAATGGCGGTCAACGACGCTCCCGTGAGCTACGCGGACCTGCCGGCCACATACGTGGCCCTGCTCACCGGCGCGCAGGCCGGCACGGAGCTGTGGAGCATACCCCAGGGGCAGGCGCGCACCCGGCTGTACTACCACGAAAGCAGCCGGAACAATGCCTTCAACCTGTATGAATACAGCACCCAGGCCCTGTCCCCGTCCTGGGAGGAGCTGATTCCCACCGGGCGGGTGTTCCATGGGGACAGCCTGGAGGCCGCCGCGCCCTACACCCTGGGGGAAACCCTGTACTTTGACCTGCGGGCCACGGCCCGGCCCTATCTGGTCAGTGGCTTTTCCTCGGCGGATTTCCACAGCACCTGGACCGTGGGGGAATCCGGGCGCATCAGCCTGCCCCTGGCGCGGCCGCCCCGGAGCGACACCCTGACCGTGGAGATGAAGTTCCTCTCGATCATGGGCGGAAGCCAGCGTTTGCGGGTGGACTGCGGCGGGCAGACTGTTTTTGAGGGTACGGTGACGGACTACACCCTGCGCTTCAGCTTTCCCGCCAGCCTGGTGCAGGACCAAACCCTGACGCTGGACTTCACCTATCCCGATGCCATTTCCCACCTGGAGGCGGGGCTGAGCGAGGATACCCGCCAGGTAGCCTTTGCCGTCACGGAGCTTACCGTACTGGACGGCGTGTAAGGAGGTATGTGCCATGCATATCCATATGGTTGCCATTGGCTCCACGGGGGATGTGCGCCCCTATGTGCTCCTGGGGAAGGAATTGCGCCGCCGGGGACACGAGGTAACCATTGTGGCCTTTGCCAACTTTGCCGCCATGGCGGAGGAGGCGGGGCTGGGCTTCTACCCCTTGGCAGGGGATGTGATGGACTTTATGGAGCGCATCATGAAGCCCGGCGTGGTGGGGGCCAAGTTCCTGCGCCAGGTGGAGCAATCCCTGCGGGACGTGGCGCCGGTGCTGCTGCACGACCTGATGGAGGCCTTTCGCGGGGCGGACGCCATGATCTGCACCTTTTTTGGCAGCACGTATTATTCCGTGGCGGAGAAATATGGCATCCCGGTGGTGCAGACCCAGTATTTCCCCATGGACCCCAACCGGCAAATGCCCATTTCCTCCGCGCCGGCGTGGAAGCTGGGGCCGGCCTGGAACCTGGCCACCTATCGCCTGGGTTATCTGTTGATTCATCTGCTGGAGCACCGCTACCTTACTGCCTGGCGGGAGGAAAACCATGTGACCGTTCCGCGCATCCACGGGGGCCCGGACTATACCCTGGGCGGGCATACTATCCCGGTGATCTATGCCATCAGCCCGCTGGTGGTGCCTCGTCCCGCCCAGTGGGGGAGGAATATCCACATGTCCGGCTTCTGGGTGGACGAGGAGTCCAAGCCCTTTGTTCCGCCCCGGGAACTGGCGGATTTCCTGGCCGCGGGGGAAAAGCCGGTGTACATCGGCTTTGGTTCCATGGTATCGGGGAACATGCGCAAGACCTTTGACGTGGTGATGAAGGCGGTGCGTGCCGCGGGGCTGCGGGTGATCCTGGATAACGGCTGGAGCGGCGCGGGGCTGGCAGGCGCGTCCAACGTGTTTACGCTAAGCAGCTTTGTGCCCCATGACTGGCTGTTTCCCCAGATGCGGGCGGTGGTGCACCATGGGGGCGCGGGCACCACGGCCGCGGGACTGCGGGCGGGATGCCCCACCCTGGTGATTCCCTTTGGCGGGGATCAGCCCTTCTGGGGGAGCCGGGTATGGGCGCTGGGCTGCGGCCCCAAGCCCATCCGCCGGGAAAACCTCACGGTATCCCGCCTGACCCGGGCGCTGGTGGATCTGACCCATCACGAGGCCTATGCCCGGGCGGCCCAGGCCCTGGGGGCCGGGCTGCGCCAGGAGCATGGCATCATCACCGCTGCCGACCTGGTGGAGCAGGAAGTGCGGCGGTGGCTGGCAGGCCCGGCGCAGACGGAGGCTTGAACTGCCGCAAGACACATCGAAAGGGGAAAGGAAGGCGCGCTATGTTCCAGCGGATTGAGGAAATATTGCACGGGATACCGGGACAGGTGGGGTGCTATATCTACTACCCGGCCACGGGGGAATGCTTCGCCTATCAGGCGGACATGCCCCTGGTGGCGGCCAGCGTCATCAAGCTGCCCATCCTGGTGGAGGCCTTCCGCCAGCGGGAGGCGGGGATGATCCGCTTTGAGGAGATGCGGACCATCCGCCGGGAGGACAAGCTGCCCTCCTGCGGGGCGCTGACCTATATGCACGATGGGCTGGAGGTTACCCTGGGGGATCTGGTCACGCTGATGATTATTCTCAGCGACAACACCGCCACCAACCTGCTCATAGACCGCCTGGGCATGGGCGCCATCAACCAGAGCGTGGATAACCTGGGGCTGACAGGCACGCGGCTGAACCGCAAGCTGTTTCAGCCGGAGCTTTCCCGCCAGGGCATTGAAAACTACGTCACCGCCCGGGACATGGGGCTGCTCCTGGAGGGACTGCTGCGCGGAACTCTGCTCAACCCCGAGGCCAGCGCGGAAATGCTGTCCATCCTGCGCAACCAGCGCCTGAACGGTAAAATGCCCTTCTATCTGCATAGCCGCGGGGTTCCCGTGGCGCACAAGACCGGGGAGGACGACGGCATCACCCACGACGTGGGCATCATCTATCAAGATGACCCGGTGATCTTCTGCTTTTTGTCCAACGATACGGTGGTGCCCCAGGCGGAGCGCGCCATTCAGGAAATCGCCGCCATGCTGTGATCCGGCGCGGTGCACGCAAAAAGGCCCCCGGTGCCAGCCGTTACGGGCTGACGCCGGGGACGCTTAGAGCGTTGACAAAGTATTTTGCCTCAACATTTTTGCAGGTCATGCATTGCATGCGTACAAGCACAGGGGGATTCACGCCTGCGGGCGCGACCAAAGGGCTTTCCGCTCGCCCTTTGGAAACCTTCGGGCCCATGCTTGGCGAAAGCCTTGCAAGGCAGGGGCCAGAGACTCTCCTTTATGATAAGGCATGCCTTTTTCAACAGTCCGCGGCCCCCGGTGCCAACCGTTACAGGCTGGCGCCGGGGGCGCTTTGTATGTATCTATGGATATGCCGGGAGGAACCGGTGCCGGGTCAGTCCGGGGCCACCTCCACGGTGAGCTCCGCTTCCACGGGCAGGTTCATGGGCAGGGAGGCTACCCCGAAGGCACAGCGGGCATGCTTGCCCTGCTCCCCGAATACCTCCACCAGCAAGTCGCTCAGGCCGTTGGCCACCTGCGGCTGCTGGGTGAATTCCGGGGTGGAGGCCACGTAGATCCGCGCGTCCAGGATGCGGGTGATCCGGTCCAGGTCTCCCAGGTGCTTTTTCAGCTGTGCCAACAGGTTCAGGGCGCACAGCTGCGCGGCCGCGTACCCATCCTGGGCGGAAACCTCCGCGCCCAGGCGGCCCACATAGGGCTTTTCACCGTTGCGCACAGGAAGCTGGCCGGAACACCAAACGATGCGTCCGCTCTGGGTTACGGGCACATAAGCGGCCACCGGCGCGGGTGCGTCGGGCAGGGGACCGTACTTTTCGGCAATGATGGTTTCAGCACGCATGGCGTCGTCCCTCCCCCTTACTTCAGCACGGCCTTGATGCGGCGGATGCCGGCGCTGGAGCTCTCTTCCTTCACAATGTGGAACTCGCCCAGGTCGCCGGTGTTTTCCGCATGGGGGCCGCCGCAGATCTCGAAGGAGTATTCGCCCATCTTGTAGGTGCGAACCTTCTCCCCGTACTTGCTCTCGAACAGGCCGATGGCGCCCTGGGCCTTGGCTTCGGGCACGGTCATTTCCTCGCAGACCACCGGTACCTTGGCCTGAATGGCCTCGTTCACCAGCTTCTCCACCTGGGCCAGCTCTTCCTTGGTGACCTTGCGGCCAAAGGTGAAGTCGAAGCGCAGGCGCTCGGCGGTGATGTTGGAGCCCTTCTGGGCCACCTCGTCCCCCAGCACCTTGCGCAGGGCGGCGTGGAGCAGGTGGGTGGCGGTGTGGAGCTTGGTGGTCTGCTCGCTGTGGTCGGCCAGACCGCCCTTGAAGCGCTGCTCGGCGCCCGCGTGGCTGGTGGCCTGGTGCTGCTTGAAGCATTCCTCAAAGGCGGGCACGTCCACGGTGAGGCCGCGCTCCCGGGCCAGCTCGCAGGTCATCTCAATGGGGAAGCCATAGGTATCGTACAGGTGGAAGGCGCTTACGCCGTCAATGACGCCATTTTGCACCCGGGAAGCCACCTTGTCAAACTCCTTGTTGCCCTGGCGCAGGGTGCGGGCGAAGCGGAGCTCCTCCAGCTTGAGCTGCTCCAGCACAAAGGCGCTGTTCCGGGCCAGCTCAGGATAAACGTCCTGGTACTGGGCGATAATAACCCGGGCAATTTCGCTGGTGAAGCCTTCGGGCATGTCCAGCTGCATGCCGTAGCGCACAGCCCGGCGGATCAGCCGGCGGAGGATATAGCCCTGGTCAGTGTTGGAGGGGCTTACGCCGCGGTCGTCCCCCAGGATAAAGGTAGCGGTGCGCATGTGGTCCGCAATAATGCGGAAGGCCTTGTCCGTGGCTTCATCCTGGCCGTACTGCCGTCCGCTGAGCTCGGCAATCTTGGCCAGGATGCCGGTGAAGGCGTCGGTTTCATAAACGGTCTTTTTGCCGTTGAGCACGCAGATGGTGCGCTCCAGGCCCATGCCCGTGTCCACGTTCTTCTGGGCCAGGGGCACAAAGGTGCCGTCCGCCTGCTTGTTGTACTGCATGAACACGTCGTTCCAGATCTCCAGGTACCGGCCGCAGGAGCAGGCGGGGGAGCAGTCCGGGCCGCAGGGCTCCTTATCGGTGATGATAAACATCTCCGTGTCCGGCCCGCAGGGGCCGGTGATGCCGGCGGGACCCCACCAGTTGTTCTCCTTGGGCAGGTAGAAGATGTGATCCTCCGCCACGCCCATGGAGCGCCACAGGTCGTGGGATTCCTCGTCCCGGGGGCAATCCTCGTTACCGGCAAAAACGGAGAAGGCCAGGCGGTCCTTGTCCAGGCCCAGGTACTCGGGGCTGGTCAGGAACTCCCAGCTCCAGGAAATGGCTTCCTTCTTGAAATAATCCCCCAGGCTCCAGTTGCCCAGCATTTCGAAGAAGGTCAGGTGGCTGGGATCGCCCACGTCGTCGATGTCGCCGGTGCGGATGCACTTCTGCACGTCGGTGAGGCGGGTGCCGGCGGGGTGCTTGGCGCCCATGAGATAGGGCACCAGGGGATGCATGCCCGCGGTGGTAAAGAGCACCGTGGGGTCGTTTTCGGGAATGACGGAGGCGGACTGAATGCGGGCACAGCCCTTGCTTTCCATGAATTTCAGGAACATTTCGCGCAGCTGCGCCGAGGTAAGCTGCTTCATGGGGTTAACCACTCCTTTGCATCATCGCGGCACGGAGCGCGAAGGGGCGTACAGCCGCGGAAAAGATCCCAAAGATTATAACAAAAACGCACCGGGAATGCAACCGGCGGCCCGATGAAAACAAGGGGTAAAAAACTTTGTTATTCCGGTACATAAAGAATGTAGAAAATCCATTGACGAGGCAGGCCGGAATGCGTATAATGAAATGACGCTGCATTGCCCCCAGGGCAAGGCGGCCAGCCTACATACGATTAAGGATTAGGTGATCGTGATCATGAAACGGCTTATCCTCGTTACATCTCCGCCAGCTTGCGGTAAAACATACGTCTCCAAGGAACTGGCCAAGGCGCTGCATCCCATTGTTTACATGGATAAGGATACCCTGATTGTGCTCTCCAAGCAGATTTTCGTGGTAGCGGGTGAGGAGTACAACCGCAGTTCTCCTTTTTTTGAGGAGAACATCCGCAACTACGAATATGAGGCCATTGTGGATCTGGCCCTGGAGTCCCTGGACTATGCGGACCTGTGCCTGATTAACGCTCCCTTCACCCGTGAGGTGCGGGACGTGGAATATATGCGTGCCCTGCGCCGCCGCCTGCAAAAGAAGGACGCACGCCTGGTGGTGGTATGGGTCAAGACCGACCCCGAAGTGGTGCATCAGCGGATGATCCAGCGCAACAGCGACCGGGACATCTGGAAGCTGCAGCACTGGGACGCCTACAACGCCGGGGTCAACTACGAAATTCCCGAATGCCTGAATGATCCCACGGTGACCGACGAATTCTATGTGGTGAGCAACAACAGCGACGAGGAGCTCCGGGCCTCCATGCGCATGCTGGAAACCATGCTGCGGCGCTGAACATTGCCCGGCAAGGAGCGGAATGGACGAAAGGATACTGGCCCTGGATGTGGGGGATGCGCGGATCGGGATTGCGGTGAGCGATCCTACCCGCACGCTGGCTCAGCCCGTGGAGGTGCTTCAGCGCAAGGGCTGGGGGCCGGATACCCGGCGCATCCAGGAGCTTTGCGCTGCCTACGATACGCACCTGGTGCTCAGCGGTCTGCCCCTGAACATGGATGGCACCGCCGGTGGCCAGGCGCAGAAGGTTAGGGAATTTTGCGCCCAGCTTGAAAAACTGGGCCTGACGGTGTATTATCAGGACGAGCGCTTGACCACCGTGTCGGCGGAGCAGGCGCTGATCCATGGCAACATGCACAGGCGGGAGCGCCGGCAGGTGGTGGACAAGGTCGCGGCGGTGGTGATTCTCCAGTCGTGGCTGGACGCCCAGGCGGCGCACGCCCCGGAAACGGAGGGAAACGCAATGAGCGAAAATCAGGAAAACAATATCATTGAGCTGGTGGACGAAAACGGAGAAACCGTGCAGTTTGAGCATCTGGCTACCCTGGAGCACGAGGGCGAATATTATATCGCCCTGATGGTGCTGGACGAGGACCATCATCAGGAGGACGACGAGGGCGAAGTCGTCATTATGAAAATCGCCAAGGATGAAGGCGGCGAAGAGTGCTACGAGTACGTGGAGGATGAGGACCTGCAGGAGGCCGTCTTTGAAAAGTTCCTGCAGCTGATGCAGGAGCAGGAAACCTTCGTGGACGAAGAGGACGAGGACTGAGCCGTGGGGGAAGATTTGCGCGATGCCCTGGTGGAGCTGACGGCCCCGGACGGGCGCAGCTTCCAGTTCCGCTATGGTGCAACCATACCCTACGCGGGACAGGACTATGTGGTGCTGGTGGAGCTGGAAAAGGACCCCACCGGCCAGGAGCAGATCCTGGTAACACGCCTGGAGGAAGCCGACGGTCAGCTCTCCTTCGTGGTGGCGGAGGAAGAGGACATTGTGTCCACGGTGTTTGAAAAGTACCTGGCCCTGTCCCTGCAACAGCAGCTGGACCAGGAGGAATGCTGCTGCGATCACGACCACGGTGATTGCTGCGGGCATCATCACCAGGACTGCGATTGCCAGGAAACCGAATAAATGCAGACGCTCCCCTTGCGGACGGCAGGGGGAGCGCTTTTTGAATTGTATGCAATATGCCATACAAATTTTCAGAAAATGCACTTTTCCCCGGGGCAAAACCGTGGTATACTAATCCTTGGAAATGCATTGACATGTTGTCAAGGAATAGAAAGGATGAACGAACGATGGCTGACATGGTGAAAAAGCCCATCACCCTGGACGTAAACCATATGATGGCCGATACTCTGGGCTTCCAGTATGGTATTGCCCGCTCCCAGGTGGAGGAATATGCGCCCTTCGCGGCGGCGGCCAATCAGGCGGTGCAGGCCGGCCGGGGCAAGAATTGGCTGGGCTGGACCGAGCTGCCCTACAACCAGGGCGAAATCGTGGAAAAGATCGAGAAGGTGGCCCAGCGGGTCCGCGAGAACTTCGACACCTTTGTGGTGCTGGGCATCGGCGGCAGCGCCCTGGGCCCCATCGCGGTGCAGCAGGCCCTGAACCACCTGCATTATAACGAGCTGCCCGCGGAAAAGCGCGGCGGCCCCCGCCTGTATGTGGAGGACAACATCGACCCTGAGCGCATGCAGGCCCTGCTGGACGTCATCGACGTGAAGACCACCTGCTTCAACGTCATCACCAAGTCCGGCGCCACCGCCGAGACCATGAGCCAGTACCTCACCGTCTCTGAGCTGCTGAAGAAGGAAGTGGGCGACAAGTGGGCCGACCACATCATCGCCACCACCGACACCGAAAAGGGCAACCTCATCAAGCTGGCCAAGGAGCACGGCTTTGAGCTGTTCTACATCCCCGCCACGGTGGGCGGCCGCTTCTCCGAGCTGTGCCCCGTGGGCCTGCTGCCCGCGGCGGTGTGCGGCATCGACATCCGCGCCATGCTGGAGGGCGCCGCGGCCATGGACGCCCGCTGCAAGAGCGACAACGTGTGGGACAACCCCGCCCTGCTGGAGGCCGTGCTGCAATACATCTGCATGGAGGATATGGGCATCAACGTGCAGGTGACCATGCCCTACGCCGATAGCCTGAAGTACATGGCGGACTGGTTCTGCCAGCTGTGGGCGGAGTCCCTGGGCAAGAACGTCACCCGCAAGGGCATGGCCTGCAACCACGGCCAGACCCCTGTGAAGTCCCTGGGCGTGACCGACCAGCACAGCCAGCTGCAGCTGTACACCGAAGGCCCCTATGACAAAGTCATCACCTTCCTGAAGGTGGAGAACTTCCGCGCCCAGAGCCCCATCCCCCACGGCTGCGAGGAGTTCCCGGACGTGGCCTTCCTGGGCGGCAAGAGCCTGAATCAGCTCATCGAGGCCGAGCGCCAGGGCACCGAGTATGCCCTGTACAAGAAGGGCCGCATGAGCCAGACCATCACCCTGCCCGAGGTCAACGCCCACACCCTGGGCCAGCTGATCTTCTTCTATGAGATGACCACCGCCTACACCGGCGAGCTGCTGGACATCGACGCCTTCAACCAGCCCGGCGTGGAGGAGAGCAAGATTGCATCCTATGCGGTACTGGGCAACACCAGCGAGAAGTACCAGAAGAAGGCGGAGGAAATGAAGAACCGCCCCGCCGAGCAGGAAGCCTACATCCTGTAATTGCATAAAAAACCGGGCCGCAGCGGAAGCAATTTTCCGCCGCGGCCCTTTGCGTATGCATTTATTCGCGGATGTGCTCCATGCCCTGGTCCAGCATGGTGCGCACGTGGCTGTCCGCCAGGGAGTAAAAGACGATCTTCCCTTCCCGGCGGCTCTTGACCAGCCGTGCCTGCTTCAATAGGCGAAGCTGATGGGAAATGGCCGACTGGGTCATGTTCAGCAGCTTGGCCAGGTCGTATACGCATACCTCCGACTGGAACAGCACCAGCAAAATGCGGATGCGGGTGGCGTCCCCGAAAATCTTGAACAGCTCCGCCAGGTCGCTGAGGGTCTGCTCCGGGGGCAGGGTCTCCCGCACTTGGGCCACCACCTGGTCATGGACATGCAAATACGCGCCGTTCAGGTTCGTTTCCTCCGCCATGGGCCGCGCCCCCTTCTTATGATAATAGCATACAGTATATCACATCTGCGGGGAAAACGCAAAATGCGGCGCCCTGCGGCGGGCCGTCAGCAGGCCGAAATACCGTTTGGAGGTGTGGGAGAGGGCAGAGCCACTCCCGATTCTCATTCGTGAAAGTCAGCTTTGCGGGCCGTTTTCAGGGCTGTTGCTGTGCGCTCCAGGGGAAGACTTCCACCACGGTGAGCTCCTCTCCCTGCACCCGGAACCTGATCTCCAGCCCCGCAAATCCGAAACCGTAAACCCGTTCCGGGTCCGTCTGGTAGGCGGGGCGGGGGTCCTGGGCCAGCAGCGCCGTGAGCGCGGGGAGCTTGGTTGCCGGCACCCGCGCGGCCAGCTCCGGCGGAAAGCGCACCGCCAAGTGGTGCGCCGCCACAGCCGTGGCAAACCCGCCCCGGGCATCGGGATGGCTGTCCGACAGGGGCTGATAGGGCTTGATGTCATAAATGGGCGTGCCGTCCAGGAGGTCCGCGCCGCCCACCCGCAGGGCGGTGCCCTGGCCCGGCAGCTTCTCCAGGCCCAGCAGGCGCACGCAGCTCAGGCCCAGGGGATTGGGCCGGAAGGGCGAGCGGGAGGCAAACACGCCCACCCGCCGGTTGCCGCCCAGGCGCGGGGGGCGCACCGTGGGCGACCAGCTTCCCCGCGGACTCTGGGAAAATTCCCAGATCAGCCACAGGTGGCTGAAGCCTTCTATGCCCCGCAGGGCGTTATCGTCCCGCCAGGGCGGTTCAAAGACCACCAGCGCTTCCAGCTCCTCCACCAGGCCGCTCTGCCGGGGAATGCCAAACTTGGCGGGAAAGTCGCTATGGATATGGGCCACAGGTTCCAGCGTCAGCATGCCGCGCCTCCCACTTTTGCCTTAGCGGGGCCAGTTTTCCAGGTACAGCCGGGCGGCCTCCGCGTTTTCGGGAACGGTATCCTCCAGGGTCATGGGCAGGTCGCGGGAGCGGGCGAAGGCCAGCAGCCCCGTGTAGTCCATGCATCCCTGACCCGCGGCCAGGCTGGCCACATCCGCTTCGCCCTCCCGGGGCAGGTAATCCTTGATATGCAGCATATGGATGCGCGGGCCCATGAGGGTGATGGCATCCTTCAGGATCTGATACGCCTGGCGGTAGTTGGCCATGTTCATCAGGTTCACCATGTCCAGGATCAGCCGCAGATGCGGGGTGGGGAAGGCCGCCAATACCCGGGCCGCCCACTGGGGCGTGTAGACGATGTGCCGGCATACAGGCTCAATGGCCAGCACCGCGCCGCATTCCTCCGCATAGCGCACCAGGGGCGCCAAACGGTCCATGAACAGGCGCAGGCTTGCCTCGGTGTGGCTGTTTTCGTCCAGGGCATAGGCCGTGTTGGGGTTGCCCGTCTCCGTGCCCACCACCTCCGCCCCCAGCAGGGGCGCGAAGCGCAGGTGCGCCTTGTAAATTTCCATGGTGTGCTGGAGCTCCTCCATATCCGGGGTGGCCAGGTTCAGGTAGCAGCCCAGTACCACGATCCGCAAACCATATTTGGCGAAGAGCGCCTTCAATTCTTCGGCCAGGGCCGGCGTAAGCAGCTCCGGGGCTTTTTCCATGGGAAAGTCCGGCAGCACCTTGCTCAGGGCCAGGTGCACGCAGGAAAAGCCCTGGGCCTTGGCGTTTTGCAGCTTTTCCTCCAGGGTGGCTCCCGCCACGTCGTGGAGACGGATACCGATATTCATTGCACATTTCCTCCTGTAACTTCCAGCTTTTCCACCCCGCGCAGCTCCAGCTTTTCCCCCGCCACGCCGTGCAGCGTCACATCCGTCAGGCGCAGGGTGGCGACGTTTTCAGCCTGAATGCCCCCCCGGACGCAGGGCTCCGCGCCGCAGCACATCACCGGGGCCATGGGCTGCGGGTCCTGGGCAAAGGAGACCTCCACCCCCGTCATCTCAATGAACCCAATGGGCTTTTCCGGCAGGCCCAGGAAGCAGGCCGCGGCCGCCTGGGCGTCCCGGCAGCGGATGTCCGCAAAGCGCAGGGAGCGTATCTCCGGGGTGCGCTCGTCCACGGGCTGCTTTTCCCGGCACTGCACATAGTCGGATTTGCCGTCCGGGTCGCAGAAATAAAAGCAGTTGGCGGTAAAGGGGGCCTTGACGCCCTCCATCACCAGGCGGTGGAAATACACGTCCTCCACCACTGCCTGTTCTCCGCGGCCCCGCCGGGTCTTGATGCGCAGGCCACGGTCCGTGTGCCGGAACAGGCAGTCCTCCACCGTCAGGCCCCGGACGCCCCCCGCCATTTCACTGCCGAT
>USCR01000016.1 GCA_900553295.1 uncultured Eubacteriales bacterium
TCCTCTTCAAGCCGAATGTCCCGCCCGTATGCCTCATAGTCAAAATAATTCAGCAAATGCTCCGGCACATCAATGGCCTCCATGTCCTCCACATAGATGCGGCCCAGCGTTTCATCGTCCCCCACACCGGGATAAAATTCAAAACAGTCCAGGTTTTGCGTGAGATTGATTAGGTCGGCCACGCTGGAAGTGTGCTCGCCGCTGTCAATCACAGCCTCGAATTTCTCCAAATCGCTCTGATCCAGTTCGGAAAGTAGGCAGGCCAGATGGTTGAGCTCGTCAAGATTTTCGTATTCCGTCAGATAGTCATAGAGCCCCAGCACATCCCCGTCAAAGCTGGTAATGAAAAACTCCTCATACCGCACACCATCCACACCGATGCGCTTTAGGAGCGCCTGCACCTCCTCCGTGGTAGTGGGGAATTTCAGCGTTTCTCCTACAAGCTCGCCCTCGTTATATTTCCCCAGGTTCGTGATGTAGGCTTCGAAAAGGGCCGCCATCAGCGGCGGCCCTGTCCCTTGACGGTCAGGATGCCCTCAAGGGTGGTAGCAGTAATCCCCAGCCGCTGGGCAACGGCGATGTCGTTTTTCATGGCCTCGGTCATGGTATGGCCGCAGACCACCAGTACATGGGAGCGGCGGAGCAGGTCGCGGCTCATGTCAATGCCGCTTTTGTGTTCCTCCGGCACTGCATCATTGAGGAACAAGGGCAGATACAGGGTAGGACAGATGGGCGAAAAGCCCGCCTCATACACCGCCCGGCAGTAGCGGGCCGCCTGTTCTGCGTTTTCACTGTCACCGCCAAGCCATCCGGCGGTAATATAAGCAAGTGGCCGTTTCATTGTCAAAACCTCCGTTCTTTGAAGAAAGATACTTCAGCCCAATCCCCCCGCCCTTTCCCAGTCATGGGAAAGGGGGCGGCTCTGGAGGATATATGCCCCCGCCGCGCCGCTGGAAGTAACACAGCCGGGGCAGACCGTCAAGGGCAGGCCGCCGCAAGCGGCGGTGCGTTGCACCCTTGACGGCCCACTCCCGGCTGTGCAGGAATATAGGCGGCGACGGGGGATATATCACCACAGAGCCCTCTGCAGGAGGGGCGGGGCCCCTCGGGACAATTTGTCTCGAAGTGTGGTCGGGTTACTTGTCTTTTTCCATCTTTTTCGGAGCCTTTGCCAGCTCGGGCGGCTGTTTCTCCTTCCACTCGTCCAGCAAAGTCATGATCTGCTCCTTCATTTTGGCGGGAGTGGCCTCCTTGCCAAAATATTTCTCCAGTTCGGCCATCGAAATAATCACGCCGCGATCCTCCTTTTTCTTTTCGCTTAATATGCCGTCAATCACATCGCCGTTGAGCTTGCCTTCCTTATCCAGTTCCCGGAGCTGTTTCGCCTGGGCCAGAGAGGGGGACGCCTGTTCCCCGTCAATGGAAACGGCAATCAGCCTTTGATTTTTCGGCTTGATATAGGAAAGCTCCACCGCAGGCATGAAGCCCATCTTTTTATCGTCCACCTTATCCATGAGCTCCGGGACAAGGTGGTTAAGGCGCAGATACCGCATGACCTTTTTATAGTTCATGCCATGCGCCTCGCCCACGATTTCAACCGAGCGTTTCCCCACATCGCCCTCGGCCACATTTTTCAGCCGGGAGCCCTGGTGCTTGATGTCCTCTACCTCCAGATCCAAAAGGGCGGCCAGTTCGCTGGGGAGCGTCTGATCCCTCTGCTTGTTGCTGTCCTTCATGGCCTCCACCGCCTCGTGGTCGGTCATATCCCGGACAATAAAGGGCATTTCCTCCAGCCCAGCCAGCTCGCTGCCACGGCAGCGGCGATGGCCTGCCACAATCTCATAGCCGTTTCCGTCCTTTTCCGGGCGGGCAAGGCCGGGCACCATAACGCCGTTGAGCTTGATGGATGCCACGGTTTCCTGCATTTTGGCATCGTCCCGCACCTTGAACGGATGGGGACGGAATGTATGGAACGGATGGAGTTCGGAAAGTTTCAGATAGACCAGCTTTCCCTCCTCCACAGGACGGGGCGGCACAGCCGGCTCCGTCACACCTTGCTCCGGGGGAGCGGCCTCCTTTGCGGGCTTATCCTTTCCGGTATCCGGGGGAACAGGAGCATCGGGAGCTTTCCCGCCACTTCGGGACAATTTGTCTCGTTTGGACGGCTGGGCCTCGCCGGGGGCCGCCTTGTCAGCCTTAGAGGGGCGGCCCTTGCGGGGCCCGGATTTTTTGGGTTCCTTTTCAGCCTCCGGCCCGGTGCGTTCCGCCTTATCAGACTTAGGAGGACGGCCCCGGCGCGGCTTTTCGGTTTTCTCGCTTTCAGCGGCAGGACGATCCAGCGCAGGAGCCCCAGCTTCCGGTTCACGGGATGCCTCTGCCTTTTCCACCTCGGCTCGGGCCGCCTGCCGCTTTTCTGCCATGAGCGCGTCAATCTGCTCCGCAGAGATTACCACATCGCCGGGCTCGGCAGGCCCGGCCTGTTCCGGCGGGTGTTCGGGAACGGCGGCCTCCCCGTGGGCCGGATCAGCCACAGCGGGCGCGGGGGCCTCCTCGGTTTTCTGCGCCTCGGGGCCCGTGTTCAGTTTTTCATCTGCCATTCACTAACCTCCTTTTCGTGAAAGTTGCACAATTTTGAGGATTAAATTTCTGTAATTATTTTTCTGCCTCCTTCCGGTCTATCCACGCAAAAAAGCCGCCCAAGATAGCACCTGGACGGCTTTCTGCGTAATGTGATAGATCAAATATTATTTTTTTCGGATTGCAGGCCCCGAAAAGCCTTGTATTTACAGTGTTCCTAATAAGAAACAATCATATGATGCACAGAAGGATATTGCCTTTGGCGATGTACTGCAGCCGGCAGCTGATCTTTGCATGGCGGAAAAGATGTTTGCTCTTTTTCTCCCCGGAGAGGCGCATCGTCCGTGCGTCATTTGGGAAGATGTAACCCCTGTACGAAAACTCGTTATTAAATTGCCTATAGGCCAATGATACCGCTTGTCCGGCAGAGTAGCGTCTGCCATAGCCGTAGACAAGTAAGGACTGCTTTATTTTCCTTGCCTGTCAGGGATAAAGCACCGCCGCTATTATGGGATTGGGCCGCCAGAGCGCTTGCTCCAATGGCTTATGAGCAGCATACCACCTGCTGGAAAATAAAAAATACCATGCTTAGAAAGAGCATGGCGAACGTGTCGGAAGGGCCACTGCCCCTCCGACTTTTATTGGTGTGAGACGGCACACAGGTCATTGATTTGCATGCGAGTGGCTAGGTACCGTGCGATACCTTCATCAAACTTATAATCGCGCATAGCGTTTGGCTTGGATAGGCACGCTTGCCCGTCAGTCAATTTTTATTTGATCAAACATGGCTTTCACGGATGGGGCATTTTTCGTAAGCTTTTTGATACTCAGATCCTGCGCTTTATCGTTTGCCAAGCGTAAGTTCCGATCCGAGGATAGCAAATCCGCTTTCGTTTTTTCCAGTGCCTTGATGGTCTTGTCTATATCATCAATGGCGTCCTGGAACTTGCGTGAGGCAAGCTCATAATTCCGTGCAAAACCATCCTTGAAGTTTTGCATATTTTCTTCAAAATGGAGTATATCCAGCTGCTGGTTTTTAAGCGTTTGCAGTTCCTGTTGATATTTTAGGGCATTCAGCGCCGCATTTCTGAGCAGCGTTATCATCGGAATAAAAAATTGCGGTCGTATAACGTACATCTTCTTGTAACGGTAAGAAACATCCACAATGCCCGTGTTGTATAGTTCATTGTCAATTTCCAGCAAGGAGACAAGGACCGCATACTCGCAGCCTTTTTCACGCCGGTCTTTGTCAAGCTCCTTGAAAAAATCCTCGTTTTTATGCTTTGAGGCAGTTTCGTCCATTTCATTCTTCATTTCAAACATAATGGAAATGAACTCGGTTCCATCCTCAGCGGATTCCCGAAAGATAAAATCGCCTTTGCTCCCGGTTCTGGCATCGTTATCTTTTTCAAAGTATGCCATGGGAAATGCCGTCATACGAATCCTGTTAAACTCCGTAAGGCAGTGTTGTTCCAGGCTTTCCCCCACCATTTTGGTGGACTGGCGCGCCTTAAAATCCTTGTAATATTCGATCTGTTCATCCTTGTATTTCAGTTTATCTTCATACTGTTCCTTGAGGGACTTTTCCTTCAGCTGATTCTCCTTTTCCTGGCTGTTCAGCTGACCCGTCAACTCCATAATTTTTGTGGACTTGTCGCTTATCTCTTTTTCTTTCTGCCGCACTGCCTCAGAGATGGCAAGCTCTTTCTCCGTGTCCGCTTTTTCCAGCCGCGCCTTGAGGTGTTCTATTTCGCGGTCTTTGTCCGTCAGTTCGGCCTGCTTTTTGATGATCGCAGCGCTGTTCTCCTGCTCCTTGGCCAGGATGGCTTGATGGATTGCCAGCTGATTCTGCGTTTTGCTGTTGGCAATTTGAGACTGCAGCTGTTCAATGATTCGATCCTTTTCCGCCAGCTCCCGGTTCTTTCCGGATAATTCCTCCCGATGGCTTTTGTCCTGCTCCATCTGGGCAATGATTAAATCATTCTTCTTTTGCTGCTCAATCTCTTGGGCACGCCGTTCCAGTTCTCTCTGAAATTCCTTGTCTCGTACCTGTTGTAATATTTGCGCATACCCAGCCGCATCCACCTGAAAAACTTTCCCGCAATTGGGACACTTGATTTCCTGCATCGTAACCGCCTCTCGCTGTTGAATCACTTGGCCTCAGTGCCTCCCCAGCACTGGGACGCCCTGGGAAGCTCCCCTTGCGCATCAAAAAGCTTCCCGCTATGATGCCTTGGGATACTTCCATGCCTGTTGCTCTTTTTACAAAAGAAATTGTAGCATATCCCGCCCCAAGTGTCCATATTGCCCACGGGAAGCATGTTCTTCCTTGCAAAACACTATTTTTTCTGATAAGCTAATAACATCTGGAGATGTCATCGCTACAGGCATCAAATAATTTCTGCAAATGTCGAGGTACATCCATATGTTCAAGAGTCTGCATGAACTTTCAAGGCAGGGTGCTTCCGGCACATCTTCCCACAGAGGTTTTCGCTCGCTTTTCTTGCTGCTGACTGCTCTGCTGCTTTGCTCCACCGTGTCACTGGCTGCTACCGATTGGCAGGCACGCATGGCGCAGTGCTCTGCCGCTGCGGTCCAGGCGGCCGCTCAGGAAGCGCCGGAAGGCCTTACGCTTTCCCAGGAAGAGCTTGCGCTATACCGTCTGGGCTTTGCCCAGGGATTTGACGCCGCCCAGGCCGCCGCATCTGCCCCAGTTGCAGAGCCATCCTCCCCCGATGAACCCATGGTCTGGATTCCGGTCCACGGCGGAACGAAATACCATGCCAACGCAACCTGCAGCAGTATGAAGTCTCCCATGGAAGTTGCCCTATCCGTAGCGCTGGAAAAAGGCTATGAGCCTTGCAAGCGATGCCATCCACCTACGGAATAACCTGGGCTCCTGGCAATGGGCAGTACCCTGAAAAAAAAGGTTGGACAGCGCATGCAGCCAGGCACCATTTTGTCGGACTGTCAAAAGCCCCGGGAAGGTATCGGAAGGGCCACAGCCTCGTTGGCCTACATTCGTATCCGCCGGCTTTGCCGGCAGGACAGGTCGATGGTGTTACTTGCAAAATCAGTGCATTCGGGCGACTCCTGGTTGACTGCATCTGCTTTCTTGGAAAATGGTTTCGCCACAATTTCGCCACGCTGAATTTCACAAAAGCTATTGAAAACCGTCGGCATTTGCGCAATAATTGAGCCGGACAAGCGCTTCGCACGCATCCGCTCAGTCCGCTGGGCATGCAAACCCGGCTTGTCAGAGGAGACATGATATGCGACTGGATAAGTATTTGAAGGTATCCCGGATTATCAAGCGCCGCACCGTAGCCAATGAAGCCTGCGCAGGCGGCCGCGTTACGCTCAACGGAAAGGTAGCCAAGCCCGGGGCGGAGGTAAAGCCCGGGGATGAAATGGTGATTCGCTTTGGTGACCGCTACGGACGATACGAGATTCTCTCCGTGGTAGAGCATGTACGGAAGGAAGGCGCCACCGAAATGTACCGCGTGCTCTCCGAAGATGCGGAAGTCGCGCGGGAACGAAACTGAGGAGGTTCGGCTATGGCCTGGTATGCGATTGTATTGGCCGGAGGCAGCGGCAGCCGCATGGGTGCAGCATGCAACAAGGTGCTTCTTTCCCTGGATGGCGAACCCATCCTTTGCCGGTCGGTAGAGGCTTTCCGGGGCTTGGTGGAAGGCATAGTCCTTGTTACGCGCCCCGAGGAGATGACCGCCTGCCGCTCGCTGATGTCCAGCTGGGGCCTGGCGGGGCTCATTCGTGCCTATGCTCCCGGGGGCATGGACAGGCAGGCTTCCGTGCGCAACGGTCTGGAGGCGCTCCCGGAGCAATGCGATAAGGTGCTGGTTCATGATGCCGCACGGGCGCTGGTCACTCCGGAGGTAATCCGCCGGGTGATGGACAGCGTGGACCGCTGCGGCACAGGCGTGGCATCCGTCAAGGTGGTGGATACCATCAAGCGGGTGGATGGCAAGGAAAAAGTCATCGATACGCCTGAGCGTGCGCAGCTGCGTGCCGTGCAAACGCCCCAGGGGTTCGCCACTGCGCTTCTGCGCAAAGCGCACCTGCAAGCGGAGATTGACGGCTACCGCGGCACGGATGACGCTTCCCTGGTGGAGCGGCTGGGCATCGCCGTTCAGCTCACTGAAGGCAGCGAGGATAACCTCAAGCTGACCACCCCGCGGGACATGATTTGGGCCGAAACCCTTCTGGAGCAGCGACGGACGCATCATGCCCCCCTTATACGCGTAGGGCAAGGGTATGACGTGCATCGCCTGGTGGAAGGCCGGCGCCTGGTGCTCTGCGGCGTGGAGGTTCCTCACACGCTTGGCTTGTTGGGCCACAGTGATGCCGATGTGGCGTTGCATGCGCTTATGGACGCCATGCTGGGTGCCATGGCCCTTGGCGATATCGGCAAGCATTTTCCAGACACGGACAATGCCTATGCCGGTGCGGACAGCATGGTGCTGTTGGCAAAGGTCACTGAGCTGCTTGGCACGCATCACGCCAAGGTAATCAACTGTGACATTACCATCGTCGCCCAGAAGCCCAAGCTCCTTCCCTATATTCCCCGTATGCGGGAAAACGTCGCCCGGGTGTTGGGGGTGGATGTGGACTGTGTCAACGTGAAGGCTACCACCACCGAGCGCCTGGGCTTTGAAGGCGCGCAGGAAGGCATCAGCGCTCAGGCCGTGTGCATGGTGCAGGTGGAATAATCCTTCTCGCCCATGGAACACTTGCCTGTCCCTCAACCCCAGGTGTGCGGAGAAAGCCCTCCCCTGGCGTTATGTGTCATGCATAAGCATTGGCGTCCTTTCTCCGCGGCTGCCTTACTCATGGAGTGAAATCGAGTCAGTAGGCTTGCATATACCTTACGAGAAGCGGGAGGAGATGCGCTTGAAAGGGTTGCCATATTTTCTGGGCATTGCAGTAACCAAATGCATAACCGCTGTTTTGTTTGTATTCCAGCCCGGGAAAAGCAGGGACCAGGTTCTGCTGGATGCCTGTACTGGATGGGTCAGGCATATGGGAAGGTTTTATGAAAGCAGGGCCTATACGTTTGTATTGGATACCAACCTTTCAAAGGGAAATGTAGAAGTATCCTTGCTGGATAAAAGAAAGCAACCGCTATTGCGGCTCACTGGGCAGTCCCCTGCTCAGGTAATATCGTTAGACGGGAAAAGCCGGTACTATATACGCTGGGAATTTCAGCATGCCTCCGGACAGTGTGAACTTCGCTGGTAATATTCAGGTATTTCCAGGAAGCAAGAATCGCGTTTTGTTCACCCGTCATCCAAATCGCCCGCCGAAAAATGTACTCCGGCGGGCGATTTCCATTGCTTTATTTTTTTAGCTTTCCAATGTTTTCCAAACGGTTTAAGGCTTCCAGCAGCGTCTCATCCCGTTTGGCAAAATGCAGGCGAATCAGGTTTCTCACATTCTCCCGGAAGAAGCTGGAGCCAGGCACGGCACCCACGCCAACTTCCCGAGCCAATGCCTCGCAAAAGGCCACGTCGTCCTGCCAACCAAATGCTCCAATGTCCACCAGTACATAATACGCTCCCTGCGGACGTATGAACTGCAATCCCAGGTGTTCCAGGCCATCGCAGAACAACTGCCGCATGTGGGTGTACTTTTCTGTCAGCCAGGTATAGTAGCTCTCCGGCAGCGTAAGCCCAGCCACAGCGGCCTCCTGCAGCGGTGCGGCGGCGCCCACCGTAAGGAAATCGTGTACTTTCCGCGCCGTGTCAATAATCTCCGGGGAGGCGATGATGTAACCCAGCCGCCAACCTGTGATGGAGTAGGTTTTCGACAGGGAGGAACAGCTCAATGTCCGCTGGGCCATTCCGGGCAGGGATGCGAAATACATATGGGTGTGCGGGGCATAGACAATGTGCTCATACACTTCATCGGTAATCACATAGGCATCGTATTTCTCCACCAAACCGGCAATCACCAGCAGTTCTTCCCGGGTGAATACCTTGCCGCAGGGGTTGGAGGGGTTACACAGAATCAGCGCTTTCGCCCCTTGACGGAAGGCATCTTCCAACACCTCGGGGTCAAAGTCAAAAGCCGGAGGCTTCAGGGGTACATAGATCGGCTCCGCATCGCAGAGCACCGCGTCCGCACCGTAGTTCTCGTAAAAAGGGGAAAACACGGCCACTCGATCCCCGGGATCGGTGACGGTCATCATGGCTGCCATCATGGCCTCGGTGCTGCCGCAGGTAACGACAATCTGCGTTTCCGGGTCAATGGTCATGCCCATGAGACGGGACTGTTTTTCCGCCAGGGCCTTGCGGAAATTGGCCGCACCCCAGGTGATGGCATATTGATGGGGGCCCTCCTGAGCCACTTGGGCCAGGCGGTCGGTAAGCTCCCGGGGCGGATCAAAATCCGGGAAACCCTGGGAGAGATTCACCGCGCCATATTGCTGGGATACCCGGGTCATGCGGCGGATTACCGAATCAGTAAAGCCGGCGGTACGGCTGGATAGCTTTCGCATGGGCATTGCCTCACTTCAAATATGAAATATGGTCGTTGAGAATATGGCGGTTGTCCAGGGCATCCTTAACGCTGCGCATCACCGCCAGGTTGATGTCCGGCGTATTTTCCAGAAAATAAGGCTGCTTGGCAAGGCCCACGCCATGCTCGCCGGAGGTCAACCCCCCCAGGTCATACGCCTTGCGGTAAAGCCGTTCCATGTTCCGGTGCAGCTCCCGGTTCCAGGTTTCTTCGTCACGTTGGCCGCGCACGATGCACAGATGGACATTGCCGTCCCCCGCGTGGCCAAAGGAGACCATCTGCATACCGCTCTCCGCTTCCAGCTCATGCACATAGGCAATAAACTCCGCCGTTTTGTCGATGGGTACCACCAGGTCCACCGGCTCCTGCTCGGAAACGGCCTCCACCGCCTTCACAAAGCAGCCGCGGACCCGCCAAATGTCCGCCGCCAGGGCAGGATCCGTAAGCTCGATATAATCCAGCGCACCGTTATCCTGCACCACCTGGTGTACCCGCTGGGCATTCTTTTCCACGGTTTCCCCGTGGCCGTCAAAGGTCAGCAGCAGATAGGCCTGGGCCTGGGGGCATGGGAAATGCACGCCGGTATAGCGTTCCCCCAGCTCCACCACACTGCGCTCAATGAACTCCACCGCCGTGGGGTTGGCATCCGCCATGAGCACCGCGTGAACGCTGGCAATGCCGGTTTTCAGCTCCCCATAGGGGACCAGTACGGACAGGGACTTTTCCGGCTTGGGGACCAGGCGCAGCACGCATTTGGTAATGACGCCCAGCGTTCCTTCCGCACCGATAAACAGTTGTTTGAGGGGCAAGCCGCTGGCGTCCTTGACATTTTTGGAGCCCACGGTCATCACCTGGCCGTCGGCCAGCACGATTTCCAGCCCACGGACATAGTCCCGGGTCACGCCGTATTTCACGGCACGCATGCCCCCCGCGTTGGTGGAAATGTTTCCCGCCAGGGTGGACTCCTTTTCACCGGGATCAGGGGGATAAAACAGCCCCATGGCCTCCACATGGGCCTGGAAATCCTTCAGCAGCACCCCAGGTTCCACCGTGGCGGTGAAGGTTGCTTCGTCCACCTCCAGAATATGGTTCATCCGGGAAAAGTCCAGGATGATTCCCTGTCCCCTTGGCACGGTGGAGCCCACCAAGTTCGTGCCCGCTCCCCGGGGAGTGACGGGAATGCTCCGCTCATAGGCATAGCGCATAACCGCAGAAACCTCCGCCGTGGATAGCGGAAACACCAGCGCTGCCGCCGTGCCCCGCCGCCTGCCCAGGGTGTCAGACAGGTATTTGTCCTCTATTTGCTCCGTAATCACCCGCTCAGGATCGCCAATCAACCGTAGTAAATCCTCACGCATATTTTCCGCCTCACTCATCTTTTTCCCATGCAGACTGGAAGAATCCCTTGTAAGTGGTATCCATCACTTCCTGGGTAATGTCTGAGCAGAAGACCTCTGCAATGCGCTGGTAGGTGGGATTTTCCGCATCCTCACTGCGTACGGCGATCAGGCAGGTGAACTGGTTGTTGCTCAGGTCGATGGTTTCATAATAGATAGCGCTGGCGGGGTCCACACCATAGCTGGCGGCATAGTTGCCATTGATGACCGCCGCGTCCACATCCTCCAGGTACTGGTAGGTCATGGCCGCATTCACCAGCACCAGCTCCACCTGGCTGGAAGCAATGTTCTCCTCGTTGGGCGTTCCCTCATATTCTCCCAGGGTCAGCAGTCCCGCGCTCTCCAGCAGCAGCAGCGAGCGGCCATAGTTGGTGGCGTCATTGGGTACAGCCACAGTGAGCTTGGTTCCCGCTGCCGCCGCGGCAGACAGGGCTTCCATGCTCTCATATTTCTGGGAGTACAGGTTCATGGTAATGACAAAGGTATCCGCCAGCACCTGCAGGTCATAGCCGTTAGTGGCCACGTCGTTATCAAAATACGCATGGTGCTGGAAGGCATTCATGCTGATGTCGCCGCCGTTCAGGGCATTGTTGGGCAGGGCAAAGTCGGAAAACTGAATCAGTTCCACCTGGATACCTTCCGCCGCAAGGGCCTCAATGGCGGGCTTCCATAAATCGTCATAGAACGCGCCGGTTACGCCAATGGTTACTGTTTCAGCCAGGGAAAGCACCGGGGTCAGGAGCACAACCAGGGTCAAAATTGCAGCCAGTACCTTTTTCATCATCATGTTCCTCCTCTTTGAAGTTCGGCCGGTTTAATGGGTGTTCCGTTTGGCAATCAGGGTACCAATCATCTGGATGATGCATACCAGCACCACAATGGCGATGACCGAGACCCAGACAATATCCATGCGGTTATAATTGTAACCGTAGGTAATGGAGTAGTCCCCCAGCCCGCCTGCCCCAACGTAACCTGCCATGGCGGTAAGGCCGATCAGGCTGATAAGCGTAATGGTTGTGCCCCGGGCGATAGCCGCGGCGCCTTCCTTCAGATAGACCCGGAAAATGATGCCCAGAGGGCCGCTGCCCATGGCCTTGGCCGCTTCCACCAGGCCCGCGGGAATGTCGCTGAGCGCCGCCTCCACCTGCCGGGAGAAGAAGGGCGCCGACCCCACCACCAGGGGGACAATCACCCCGCGAATACCGATGCGCGTCCCCATAATGGCCTTGGTCACATACATCAATAGCGCAATGAGGATCACAAAGGGAATGGAGCGGATCAGGTTCACCACCTTGTCCAGGATCTGATACACCACCGGGCATGCCAGAATGCCCCCAGGCTTGAGCACCACCATCAGCAGCCCCAGACAAAGACCAATCACGAACATCAGCGCCCCGGCCCAGCCGGTCATCACCACCGTAGCCCACACGCTTTCCCAGAATTTATCCGGGGAAGCCATCACATTGGGGAAGAGCTGTTCAAGCAGGGTCTGCATGCGCAATCACCTCCACGCCTACGTTCTTTTCCCGGAAATATGCCAACGCGTTCTCAATGCCTGTCGCCTGACCGGAGAACACCACGACCAGGCCGCCCAGGAGCGCGCCGTCAATCAGTTCCAGGCTGCCCAGCAGGATGTTCACATCCACCCCGAAGTTTCGGGACACAGTGGAAACAATGGCTTCCGCAGCGCTTCCCCGCTGGTAGCTCAGCCGCACCAGCTTTTCCCCGGGCTTCAGGCGGGTAATTTCCGCGCCTTCCTCCAGCAGGTCCTCCACCTTGTTCAGGTTGGTGGTGCTGTCCACGAAGGAACGGGTGATTTCCTGCTGTGGGTGTGCGAAAATGGAGAACGCATCGCCTTCCTCCACCACCCGCCCGTTTTCCATCACGGCCACCCGGTGGCACGCCTCCTTCACCACCTGCATCTGATGGGTAATCATCACCACGGTAATGCCCATTTCCCGGTTCAGCCGCTGAATCAGCTGCAAAATGGAGGCGGTGGTTTGCGGGTCCAGGGCACTGGTCGCTTCATCGCACAGCAGCACCTTGGGATCGCAGGCCAGCGCCCTGGCAATGGCCACCCGCTGCTTTTGTCCGCCGGAAAGCTGGGAAGGGTAGGCATCCCGCTTGTCCTCCAGCTCCACATAGCGCAGGAGCGATTCTGCCTTTTCCCGGATGTCCCTGCGGCTCATGCCGCTGAAGCGGAGGGGATAAGCCACGTTATCCAGCACCGTGCGGGTAGCAAACAGGTTGAACTGCTGGAAGATCATGCCGATTTTCCGCCGCTCACGGTTCAGCGCACAGGCCCCCAGCGCTGTCAGCTCCACGCCGTCCACGCGCACGGTGCCCTCGTCCGGGCGCTCCAATAAATTGATGCACCGGATCAGCGTGGATTTTCCCGCGCCGGAGTAGCCAATCACACCATAGATTTCCCCTTTGCGCACGGTCAGGGATACATCCCGCAGGGCGTGGACGCTGTCCTTGCCGGGAAAGGTTTTGCTCAGATGTTCCAGCTGGATCATGGCAACGTTTCATCCTTCCTTTGTCTGCCGTTCCAGAGAAAAAAGAAAAAGGAGGGCGTCCCTATGCGGACGCCCTCCTTGCACCATTTACCGAAAACTATACATGGCGGCGAACGCATGACAAAGCAGAGTACATGCACATGCACATACCCTCGCACATCATCATGGCGTTCATTTTGTTCCATGCTGCGTACGTCATGCAAAGCCGCTCCTTTCCTCTGGACGTTGGAGTGAGTATAGCAGTTTTTCCAGGCGTCTGTCAACCCTGTTTTTGTAAAAAAACATTGTCCGAACAATCACAAAGGACATTCATGTCTCCAGCAGCGTCCATGTTCGGCGGGCGCCGGAAAGGAGTCCCTCCTGCTTCATCCTTGTCAGCTCCCGGGCCATGGCTGCTCGATCCACCCCCAGATAATCTGCCAGATCCGTTTGCGGCAAAGGCAGACGGATGTCCTTTTCTCCGCCCTGGCGTTCTGCCTCCCAGCGGAAAAAGGCCAGCAGCCGTTGCCGGGGCGTGCGCTGCTGAAGCATGTAGCTATGCCTGAGCCACGCCTGGGCCAGCCCATCCAGCGCACCATTCCAGATATCCATGGCCTGTGGCTGAACCGCAGCCGCCCGGAGAAGGTCTTTTCTGGAAAAAACGGTCAGCCGCCCTGCATACTTTGTCGTGAAGTAACACACCCCATGACGCAATGGCAACAGCATGGACGTGTCCATCCAGTCTCCCGGGCGAAAAAACGCCAGGATGCCCCGGGCATACCGCTCATTTTCCGCGCAAAGATACACCAGCCCTTCCTGCACCAGCGCCATGGTATCTTCTCCGCCGTGCTTGGCAAAAATCCGCTCTCCCTTACCGCATGCAACGGAACGTCCATAGCCTGCCAGCGCAGGCGGCAGCAGGTTTTGCGCATCTGTCCCACCCACCATATTTTGTGTTCGCCTCCTTGCAGGATGCCCTATTATGTGTATTATATTCTATATTTGTGACTGTGGCAACAGATTTTTTTCGACAGGATTCGTACAATAGGGGACGCGTTTTGAAACAACTCGCAGAGGAGAGATTGGGAATGAAGGTTATCAAGCGGAACGGGTCCGAGGTGGACTTCGACTCCTCCAAGATCATTGTGGCCATTACCAAGGCCAACGAAGCCAGCCTCCACCGGGAAATGACCGAGGAGCAGATCCGTGAGGCGGCGGAATATATTGCCTACAAGTGTGAGAAGATGAACCGGGCGGTCTCCGTGGAGGAGATCCAGGATATGGTGGAAAATCAGATCATGGCCAGCGGTGCCTTTGAGGTGGCCAAGGGATATGTGCGTTATCGCTATAACCGCTCCCTGGTCCGCAAGGCCAACACCACTGACGACCGGATTCTGTCCCTGATTGAATGCAACAACGAAGAAGTCAAGCAGGAAAACGCCAACAAGGACCCGGTGGTCAACAGCGTACAGCGGGACTACATGGCTGGCGAAGTGAGCCGCGACCTGACGCGCCGTCTGCTCCTGCCCAAGGAAATCGTGGATGCGGATCGGGAAGGGATCATCCATTTCCACGACTCCGATTATTATGCCCAGCACATGCATAACTGCGACCTGGTAAACCTGGACGACATGCTGCAAAACGGCACCGTCATCAGTGAAACCCTTATTGAGAAGCCCCATAGCTTCTCCACCGCCTGCAACATCGCCACGCAGATCATCGCGCAGGTGGCCTCCAACCAGTATGGCGGTCAGAGCATCAGCCTCACCCATCTTGCCCCCTTCGTACAGATTTCCCGGGAAAAGATCCGCCAGGAAGTTCTGGGGGAAATTGAGGCCATGGACAGCCATCCCTCCCAGGAGATCATTGACCGCATTGTGGAAATGCGCCTGCGCCGGGAAATTCAAAAGGGCGTGCAGACCATCCAGTATCAGGTAATCACCCTGATGACCACCAATGGTCAGGCCCCCTTCCTCACGGTGTTCATGTATCTGAACGAAGCCCGCAATCCTCAGGAGAAGAAGGACCTTGCCCTGATTATCGAGGAGACCCTGCGGCAGCGCTACCAGGGTGTGAAGAACGAGGCGGGCGTATGGATCACTCCCGCTTTCCCCAAGCTGATCTACGTCCTGGAGGAGGACAACATCCGCGAGGGCACGGAATACTTCTACCTGACCCAGTTGGCGGCCAAGTGCACCGCCAAGCGCATGGTACCCGACTACATCTCCGAAAAGAAGATGAAGGAGCTCAAGGAGGGCAACTGCTTCCCGGTGATGGGCTGCCGCAGCGCCCTGAACCCCTGGAAGGACGAAAACGGCAACTACAAGTTCTATGGCCGTTTCAACCAGGGCGTGGTCACCATCAACCTGGTGGATGTGGCCCTGAGCTCCAACCGGGACATGGACAAATTCTGGGAGATATTTGATGAGCGGCTGGCCCTGTGCTACCGGGCGCTCATGTGCCGCCACAACCGGCTGAAGGGAACCCTCAGCGACGCGGCGCCCATTCTTTGGCAATATGGCGCCATTGCCCGCTTGAAGAAGGGCGAACCCATTGACAAGCTGCTTTACGGCGGTTATTCCACCATTTCCCTGGGCTATGCAGGGCTGTGCGAATGCGTCCGCTACATGACCGGCAAGTCCCACACCGATCCCAGCGCCACGGGCTTTGCCCTGGAAGTCATGCGGCACATGAACGATGCCTGCGCCCGCTGGACCAAGGAAACCAACATCTTCTTCAGCATCTATGGTTCCCCCATTGAAAGCACCACCTACAAGTTTGCCAAGTGCCTGCAGCGCCGCTTTGGCATCATCAAGGGAGTAACGGACAAGGGATACATTACCAACAGCTATCATGTGAACGTCACCGAGGAAATTGACGCCTTCTCCAAGCTGCGCTTTGAAGCCCAGTTCCAGGCGCTGTCCACTGGCGGCGCGGTAAGCTATGTGGAGGTTCCCAACATGCAGGATAACCTGGAGGCAGTCATCAGCGTCATCCAGTTTATCTACGACAACATCATGTACGCGGAGCTGAACACCAAATCCGACTACTGCCAGCAGTGCGGCTATGACGGGGAAATCAGCATTGTGGAGGACAACGGCAAGCTCCTGTGGCAGTGCCCCCGCTGCGGCAACCGGGATCAGAACACCCTGAACGTTGCGCGCCGCACTTGCGGCTATATCGGTACCCAATTCTGGAACCAGGGCCGCACCCAGGAGATCAAGGAGCGGGTGCTCCATCTGTAAGGGAGATAGTTCAGGGGATGTACTACGCCAATATCAAGCATTATGACATTGCCAACGGTCCGGGAGTTCGTACCAGCCTGTTTGTTTCCGGCTGTACTCACCGGTGCAAAAACTGCTTTAATGCCATAGCCTGGGACTTTCACTACGGTCAGCCCTTTACCCCCGCCACGGAGGAAGAAATCATTCAAAGCTGCGAACCCACCTACATTGCCGGGCTTACGCTCCTGGGTGGTGAACCCATGGAGCCAGAGAATCAGGAGGCTTTGCTTCCCTTCCTGCGCCGCTTCCGGCAGCAATGTCCAGGAAAAAGCATTTGGTGCTATTCGGGTTATACGCTGGAACAGCTGCTGGGGCAAGTGCCTGCCCGGTGCCGCTGCAAAGAGACGGATGCGCTGCTTTCCCTGCTGGATGTGCTGGTGGATGGAGAGTTTGTGCAGGAACTCCATGACATCACCCTACGCTTCCGGGGCAGCAGCAACCAGCGGCTGATTGATTTGCCCCAAACCCTGGCCTCCGGACAGGTGGTGCTTTGGCAGGACGAGACCATTTATGCCAGCCATGACCTGAAGCCCTCCCCGTAACCTCGCTGCATTGTGCGGAATGTAAAACCTGTCCCCCTGTGAATTGACATTTTCTCCTTTTTTTCGTAAGATGAAGAAAACGTCATTGGCACGGGGGGATTTTTTTGCGCACTTTTTTTCTGTCCCTGCTGGCAGCGCTGCTGCTGATTTTTGGCAGCGCGTGGGCCGAAGAAGCTGACTTTGCCTTAAGCATTCCCGGACAAATTACCGGTTATTCCCAGCAGGAGCTGTTGCTCACATCACCTCAGGCGGGCACGGTTACCCTGGTGCTTACCGACGGCCTGGGGCAGGAGTGCCTTCGTCTTGCGGAAGACCTTCCTGTGCAGGCTGGAGAGAATGTATTTGTCTGGGACGGGCTGGGCGTGAATCAGGAGCCCTTGCAGCAGCTTACCTATACCCTTACCGCCACCTTCGTAACGCCGGACGGCATCCACGGGGTCAGCCAGCCTATAAAGGTGGGGCGCAGCAAGCAGGCCCTGGTTTATGCCCTCCCCAGCGGAAAAACCTTGTACCTGGATGGCGGCCTGGACTGGTTTGCCGAGGTCAAAATGGTTCGCACAGGCATGCTCTGCGTTGCGTTCTACCACGCGGAGGACATGGAAAATCCCATCGTCACCAAGCGCAAAACCATTTCCACCTATAAGAGTTTCAACTATGACTGGGATGGCATCATCAACGGCCAGCGGCAGCCCGCTGGAGAATATGTGCTTCGCTTTTGGGCGGAGGAGAACCCGGAGTATGCCGTGGATATTCCCGTCACCCTGGTGGAGGGCGCATATACCCTGCCGGAGCTAACCGTGGCGGCGGACTATTTGCCCCAGGATGGCCTCACCGATGCGGAACTGTGGACCTGGATGCAACGTCCCCTGACCGTGGTGGACCTGAAGAGCACTTCCCATCAGAAGCTGTATGCCGAGCCTTCCACCAAAAGCAAATCCCTGGGCACGGTGCATGGCCAGTCTCAGGGAGTGCAAATTTTGCAGGCGCCCGCGGACGGATGGGTCAAGGTGGGCGCCTACAACCATGAGGATGGCTCCTGGACGGAAGGCTACGTGCAGGAAGATCGGCTGATGACCTTGCCCACGGACAGCGACTACGGCCTGCTGCTGGACAAGCGCACGCAAACCCTGGTGGTATTCCATCAGGGGACGCGCATCGGCGAGCTCAAAGTGAGCACAGGCCTGGTGGAAAAGAACAAGCTCTATCAGGAAACCACTGCCGGCGCTTTCTTCACACTGGAACACATGAGCGACTTCTCCCTGAGCGGAAACAACTACGACTATGTTATCCGCTATGACGGAGGGAATCTTCTGCACCAATGTGCTTACCGCATGACCAAGGATTGGAAGGACTTCTCCATCCAGTCGGCGCTATTGGGTACCAAGGCGTCCCACGGCTGCGTGCGCATCCAAAATCGGCCCGATGAAAACGGCCTAAACGCCTACTGGCTCTGGACACATCTCCCCTACCATACCAAGGTGCTCATTCTGGATGATCCGGAGGCCCGAACCCGGGAGGCTGCTGCCGTCAGCGGCAACGCGACCGCCACCGAAGCCGTCTCCACCACCCAAGAGGCACTCGCCCTCCCCCAGGCGGAAACGCCTCCGGAGCTTGCGCCCGAAGACATGGAGTTGGTCATCACCCTGGGCGGTGACGTGGTGCTGGGCACACGCGAAAAATGGCAGGACAGTCCCCAGGGACTTCCTGCCTATCTGGAACAGTATGGATTGGATTACCCTTTTGCCAACCTTATCGAACTTTTTGAGGATGACGACATGACCCTGGTCAACCTGGAGTGCGTCCTGAAGGACGACGCCAGCAACATGACCAAGAACAAGCAATACATTTTTCGCGGGGCCACCAGCTATGCCCAGGCGCTGGTGGATGCCAGCATCGAGCAGGTCAACCTGGCCAACAATCATGTAATTGATTATCAGTCCGCCGGGGAAGCCTCCACCCGGGAAGCCCTGGCGGCGGTGGGTGTGGCATACAGCGGCTATGGGGACGTGTACGTGTGGGACTACAACGGCCACAAAATCGGCTTTGGCGGATGCCGGGAGACGACCTTTAAGCAGGACCCCGGCGTCATACAGCGGGACGTTGAGCAGCTGAAGGCCGCAGCATGCGAAGTTATTCTCTATTCCTGCCACTGGGGCACCGAATACGATCCCAAGCATAACGATCTCCAGGAGCAAATGGCCCAGGCGGCCATCTCCGCGGGCGTGGACATCGTCATCGGCACCCACCCCCATGTGGTGCAAGGAGTGGACGCCCAAAACGGGACAGTGATTCTGTACAGCCTGGGCAACCTGATGTTTGGTGGTACCCATGATATGACCACCTTTGACGGCACGCTGGCACGGTTACGCCTCCGCTTTGACATTCTGGGGCGCTACCAGGGGGTGGTGGTGGAGCTGCTGCCCGTGCTGACCTCCTCCTCTGGAGATCTTTCGGTAAACAATTTCTGCCCCGTGCTGGCCGAAGGCGAGGACTGGACACGCATCTGGGACAAGATCCAGGCGGATACGCCCTTTGCGCTTTCCAGCAGCATGTGGTTCCCGGTTGCCGGGGAAGATTAATTCTTACTCGCCGGCGCCCAGCAGACAGTCAATGCCCCGGGCAATCCGCGCGGTGGTATGGTCAAAATGCCCGCCCTTCTCCAGCCAGAAGCGGACGGGCATTTGTTTTGCCCAATGCGCCGCCAGCAAGCGGGTGCACGCCTCCCCCTGCGCCATGCGCGGGTTACCCGTGCGCTTTTCCCGGTCCCCTATGCTAAGGGCCAAACGCACCGGCGCAGCAGGCTGGCTTTGGGCCCAGTCCGCAAACCCATCATACCACAGGGAGCCGGAAAAGCAGCCAACTCCCTCCACAGGCATCCCCCGCAGCCATGCATATACCGCGAAAAGCCCCGCCAGCGAATATCCGGCCAGGTAGCTTTCCGTCACCGGAAACGCCACCCGGCGCTCCAGCTTTTCCCGCAGTGCCATGAATTTCTCCAAATAAGCCGGGGCGCCGCCTGAAAAGTCAGCGCCCCGTGCAAAGACCCGCACCGCGGGCCAGGGAGAAAAGTCTCGGTTCCAGTCCATGCCGTCCACACAGGCCAGCGCGCAGGGAACGTGCAAGCGGTCATGGATTTCCTGACCCGCCTCGTGCGACGCATGCAGCCACACCAAGGGCCGCCGTTCTTCGCCCGATGCCCCTAGCAGCGTCACCTGCAGCCCGTCAATGTTCAGCTGCCCAGCACAATCTCCCGGAGCCATACTTCCATCTCCCCTTCTCCGCGGTTCGCCCACAGATAGTACGGAATCCAGTTGATTTGCGCCGGATACAGCCCGGGAGGCGTTTCCGTATAAAGCGGTGCATCCGCATCATCCGTGTTGCGCTTCAGGCCCATGGCTTTGATCCGCCACGCCCCACCAAAGAGGTTTTCATCCCATGCCTGTATCAGCGTTGCGCTGCGCGGCAGCGCCAGCAGGTGCAGATTTGCCCCATTATCTGCGCTCTCCGCGCAGTAGACCACAGGCCCGCGCATAATCGCCACCCGGCCCACATCGGCCCGCACGGCCGAATGGGCATAAACCCGCCGGGGCATCATGGGCAGGGTCAGAGTCATCTGGTTTTTCCCGCGCAACCCACGCAAAAGCAGGTAGCCCTTTTCTATGGCCGGGGAAGTTTCATGGGCGTTTACAGACAGGTCATAGCTTCCGTGGCACCACCCAGGCAGGCGAAGCGCCAGGTCACAGTCGCCGTCGATTTCCAAGCGGATCTCGCCGCTGGCGGGATATTCGGTATGCACGGTGAGGCGGACAGGGCCATTATCCGTGTCCAATTCCGCCGTACCATCCAGATAAAGATGCACACGCACTTCCTGTCCGGCGGTGCCGTAAGCATACTGGCCCAGGGAACTGAGCAGCCGGGCCAGGTTAGGCGGGCAGCAGGAGCAGCCAAACCAGCCGGGCCGGGTGGGCAGCACGTGTTTTTTGGTGGGGTCCTTCTCGCTGGCTTCGGGAAGCACAGAAAGCGGATTTACGTAGAAGAAGGCATCCTGCGTGACGTTCATGCCGGCCAGGCAAGTATTATACAGTGCCCGTTCCATCACATCGCCATACAGGCCGTTGCGCTCTGCCTGCAGCAGCGCCCGCGCCGCGAAGATCAGCGCAATGGACGCGCAGGTTTCCGCATAGGCAGTATCGTTGGGTAAATCATAGTCATAGGTAAAGGCCTCGCCGATGCAGGTGGAACCTACGCCGCCGGTGATGTACATGCGCTTGTCCACCGCATTGAGGAACAGCCGGCGGGCCGCATTCAGCAGGCCCGCATCCTTTTTACGCTGCGCCACATCCGCCATGCCTGTCACCAGGTACAGCGCGCGCACCGCATGGCCCTCCAATTTTTCCTGTTCCCGGACTGGGGCCTGATGCTGAGCATATTTCCGGCCAAGGTCGGCGATGCCGGACCAATGGTCATTGCTATGGTCCGGATGTTCCACCACCAGGTAGTCAGGCTCCTGCCCACGCTCGTCTACAAAGTAACTGGCAAGGTCCAGCAGGAAATCCTCGCCCGTTACATCATACATCCTGCACAGCGCCAGCTCTATTTCCTCATGACCGGGCACGCCGGGGATTTTTCCTTCCCCGTGACCAATATGATCCGCAATATGGCGCGCAAAGCGAAGCATGGCGTCCAGGAGCTTGCGTTCGCCGGTGGCTTGATACCACGCCACCGCCGCTTCCATCATGTGCCCCGCACAATATAGCTCATGGCAATCCCGCAGGTTAGTCCAGCGCTTATCCGGCGCCTTGCACTGAAAATAGGTATTGAGATAGCCGTCAGGCATCTGCGCCCGGACCACCAGATCAATGGCTTCCTCCGCCTTTTCCCGCAGTTCACTGCAACCGCCCAGCGCCAGCTGGTAAGCTACCGCCTCCAGCCACTTGGCCAGGTCGCTATCCTGGAACACCATGCCATAGTACTGTCCCTTGCTCTCCCCGGCCGCTATGCGAAAGTTCTCAATACAATGGCTTTTTTCTATATCAGGTATTTCATCGTTCAGTGCACGCCACTGGAAAGGGAGCATCTTTGCGCCGACGTTTTTCTGTATCTTTGCCAGCATACCGTCTTTCAGGCATACATGATCCCAGCGCGGTAATTTTTCTTGGATGTCGTTCATCTTCCAGCCTCCTCCTAGGACGATTCTTGATCCTTCTTTTTTTGCTCGCATAGGGCCATTATAGCATATTTTCTCCCCTGCCACAGCACCCGGGGCGGTTTTTTTTATGCATTTATTGTGAAATATTTGTCGTAATTGTTTTTATATTGTATGCTGCTTGCATTTTTTCGCTGTCCGGTGCATAATATCTTCAACGGTTCGAAAATTGCCCGGCGGGCATATTTCGTCCCACTTGCGTGAACATTATAATATTCAGGAGGGGTTTTCAATATGGAACGCGTGTATAATTTTTCTCCGGGACCTTCCATGCTGGCTGAACCCGTGCTGGAGCAGGCGCAGAAAGACATGATGTGCTATGGTACATCCGGCATGTCTGTGATGGAGATGAGCCACCGCAGCAAGATGTACATCGATATTTACGACCGCGCCGTGGCGGATCTTCGGGAACTGATGGCTATTCCGGACGATTATGAGGTTCTTTTCCTGCAGGGCGGCGCCACGCAGCAATTTTCCGCGGTTCCCCTCAACCTGATGGTAAAGGGAAAGGCCGACTACGTGGACAGCGGCAACTTTGCGCACCTGGCGGCAGAGGAAGGCAAGCGCTACGGTGAAATTCACGTGGTGGCGTCTTCCCGGGAAGATACGTACACCTATGTGCCCGACTTAACCAACGCACCTTTCAATCCGGATGCGGACTATGTCCACATCACCAGCAACAATACCATTTATGGCACCCGGTATGTGGAACTTCCGCAGGTGATCCCGCCTTTGGTCACCGATGCAAGCAGCATGATTCTCTCCGAAGTCATGGATGTGAAACGCTTTGGCGTTATCTATGCCGGTGCGCAGAAAAACATCGGTCCCAGCGGCCTTTGCGTGGTTATTGTCCGAAAGGATTTGCTGGGCCATGCCATGCCCATCTGCCCCAAGCTGCTGAACTGGGAAGTGCAGGCCAAGGCAGGCAGCATGTACAATACGCCCAATACCTGGGGCATTTATGTGGCAGGGCTCACGTTCCAGTGGCTCAAGGCCCAGGGCGGTGTGGCGGCCATGGAGCAGCGAAACATCGAAAAAGCAGCCTTGCTGTATGACTTCCTGGATAACAGCCGCCTGTTCAAGCCCACGGCGCAGAAAAAATACCGCAGCCGCATGAATGTCACCTTTGTTACCGGTGATCCGGACAAGGACGCCGCCTTTGTCAAGGCCGCTACGCAGGCAGGCTTGGTCAACCTGAAGGGCCACCGTACCGTGGGTGGCATGCGCGCCAGCATTTACAATGCCATGCCCAAGGCCGGTGTGGAAAAGCTGGTGGACTTCATGAAGCAGTTTGAAATGGAAAACGCCTGAGCGCAAGGAGGCTTACACACATGTTCAAAATTCAAACCCTGAATGCCATCTCTGACGTGATCCATAACGAGCTGTCCGCAGGCTTGTATACCGTAGCCAAGGAGGAGCCCATTCCCGACGGTATTCTGGTACGCAGTGCCAATATGCATGAGATGCCCTTAGGAGATAATCTGCTGGCCATCGCGCGGGCCGGAGCGGGTGTAAACAATATTCCCATCGATGCATGCTCCAAGGCTGGCATTGTGGTGTTCAATACGCCGGGTGCCAATGCAAACGCCGTAGCCGAACTCGTCATGGCCGGCATGCTGCTGGCCAGCCGGAATATCATCGGTGGCATTGCCTGGGCGCAGAGCCTTCAGGGGCAGGGAGCGGAAGTTCCCAAGCTGGTAGAAAAGGGCAAGGGACAGTTTGTGGGTCCTGAGCTGCGCGGCAAAACCCTGGGCGTTATCGGTTTGGGCGCCATTGGCGCCATTGTGGCCAACGCGGCCGCCCGCGGCTTGGGCATGAAGGTTGTCGGCTTCGATCCGTTTATTTCCGTGGACAGCGCCTGGAGTCTCTCCTCCCAGGTACATCGCGCCGCAAACCAGGACGAAGTACTGGCGCAGGCAGACTACCTGACCGTGCATATTCCCCTTAACGATCAAACCCGCGGCTCCATCCAGGGGGATTTCCTGGCAAAGATGAAGCCCGGCGCACGCCTGCTCAACTTCAGCCGTGGTGAGCTAATCGATCCCACTGCCGTACGTCAAGCCCTTGCCAGTGGCCAGTTGGCCTGCTATGTGACAGACTTCCCCAGCGAGGAGATGCTGGGCGTTGAGCATGCCATTTGCATCCCCCACCTGGGCGCATCCACCCCTGAGAGTGAGGAAAACTGCGCCCGTATGGCTGCGGCGCAGCTGCGCGACTACCTGGAATGGGGCAGCATTCACAACAGTGTTAATCTGCCTGAGCTCCCCCTGGGCGCCCCAACCGCCGCCCGCATCCTGGTGATTCACGAGAACATTCCCAACATGCTTTCCACCATTGCAGCCTGCGTAAGCCGTGAGGGCATCAATATTGATACCATGGTGAACAAGAGCCGCAAGGCGCTGGCCGTTACCATGATGGAGATGGCGGACCTTCCCTCGGAATCGGGCATTCAGGCCATTGCGGCCCTGGACGGCGTGATCCGCGTACGCACCTTCATGGGCTAATGCGCGCATAACAAAAGGGGCAGCACCGTTGTAAGATACTTCAGCGATGCTGCCCCTGCTTTTTTTGTAATGCGAGCGTGACCGATAAGCCGAGTTCTGTCGTGGACGATCATCTATCCAGGCCCGGCGTTACCGCGCGGGCTCAAGCGGTCGTAAGAGACGCGACGGGCCGCCGCATGTGCCTCTATGCCGACCTTGCACCGGGTGGGGTTTACATCGCGGACAAGTCGCCAAGCCGCGGGTGAGCTCTTACCTCGCCTTTCCAGCCTTACCAGCGCAAGCGCTGGCGGTGTATCTCTGTTGCACTTTCCTTGGAGTCGCCTCCACCGGCCGTTAACCGGCACCCTTGCCCTATGGTGCTCGGACTTTCCTCATACCCGCAAGGGGCACGCGATCGTCTAGTCACCTCGCAGAATGTATCATACCCGTTTGCGAGGGAAATGTCAAGAGGCTTGCCGAACGGGCGGAATATTGTGCACCGTTGGCAGGCATCCGTAGGATCTCTCCCATGCCACGGCCCTCTCCTTTGTCCACAATACAAACACCGGATGACCGGGCCATTGCCACCGCAATGTGGTGCCAGCCGCGCCTGGGAAAATACGGCATCAGGCAGCACAGGCCCCGGGCACAGCACCTCCGGCAAGAAACAGGCAAGGGATTGCAGCTGTCCTTCAGGCACCTGCAATCCCCATTTCTTTAGGCAGTTATTTCCTTTGCGCCTATTCGATATGCTTACGCGCCCTCGTCTTCCATCCGGGCATAAGTAGTGTCCGCTACCCGCATCAAAATGGCGTATCCAATCACGGACTCCACGATGCAGATGCCGATTACCACAGCCGCTCGGGCATTCAACGCCAGTTCGCCCAGCAGGAAAAACGCCGCAACCGGGATAACCAGCAGCAGGAAGGAGATCAGCATGCCCAGGGCAATGTTCCCATTCTGCTTGATGGCTTGCATCTCGTTGCGCCAGTGAAACTTGGGCCGTGCGGCATCCAATGCCAGGCTGTAGGAGGAAAGCCCCCAGTTGGTCACCTGCGTAAACAGCAGCGCCAGCAGGATCACCGGCGTGAATGCCGGCAGCAGACAGATAAACATCACCGCGCCCACAATCGCGGAAATCAGATTGATGGTCATCCCCATGAGAAGCTTTGCCTGGAGCTGTGTACGTGTGGAAACCGGCAGCATGCGGCTGAGCATATGCCGTCCGCCTTCCCGGGAAACTGCCGTATCCACCGCAGGATTCATGCAGCAGATAAAGGTCATCAACGCCACCAGACCCAGGAACAAATACACCTGGGATACCTGGGAAAGTGCGCCCTGGACCACGGAAAGCATCATGCCCAGGTTATCAACTTCCGCGGCTTCCTTTCCTCCGAAATACATACCTACCAGCATCAGGGGCATGATGATGCAGCCCGTCAGGCAATTGTAGGCATACACCGGTGTACGCAGGATCTCCCGCCATTCCCGCAGGAATAAGGTTGTCAGCGGGCGGTGAGGCCGAATCTCTCCCCGCTTGCGCGCCTTGTGACGCACGGTGTTTTCCGTTAGGGACAGCGTGCGGGTCAGGTATCCGCCGCCCATGAGCAGCCACACCGCGCCATAGGCTCCTAATGCGCAAAGCAGATATCCCAGCAAGCTCCACACATTTCCCATAAGGCCTTGCATGGCCCACCAGGAAGGCGGGAAAGCCTGGGCCAGCTGCCGCATAAGCAGCTGTTTATCCAGCATCAGCTGCACAAAGTACATCATCCCTGCATCTTCCGGGGTGCGCCCCATAACGGAAAATTCCACCGTTAGCACCACCACCATGATGAGCAAACTGTATATCATCATCACGGCATCTCGGTGACGGCTGCCGCCGGTGAGGCGAACAATCAATGTAGCCAGCAGCGTTACCACGGCCACAGGGATCATGGCGCTGGTAAGCGCCACGAGCAGCGCCGATATGTAATAGCCCACCCCGGACTGAGTGTAGATTCCGTACAGAATAATGGCCGGCAACAGCGCCAGGGCAGCAATGCCCGTTTCCCCCAGCAGAATCTCCGTAAGCTTTGTGCCAAACACTGTACGCGACGTCACCGGCAGACTGGCCAGGAATGCTGTGTCACGGCCGTAATACAGCGACGTGAGCACATAGAAAAAGCTCATAAACACCATGCCCGCCATGACCACCGTAAGGGCCATGGATAGCAGCAGTTCCGGCTGGCCAATGGCTTTCAATCCTTCAAAAAGCAAGAATTCAAAGCCAACCACCATCCCCAGGATCATCAAATAGGCCAGGAGAATAAATACCCCGCCCACCAGTTTTCCTGTTTTGAGCTTGCCATCCGTACCGCGCAAGCCACCGCCGCGCAATATAGCCAGGCGGTTACGGATCTGTAGCCGCATCAGGATGCTAAAACTACTCATACCGTCGCTTCCTCCGCTTCGCCGGTCATCTCCAGGAACAGCTGTTCCAGGCTTGCTCCCTTTTCACCGCTGCGCAGCTCTTCCAGCGTACCCTCGGCAATCAGCTTGCCCTTGTTAATGATGGCAATCTCGTCGCAGAGCTTCTCCGCCACATCCAGCACATGGGTAGAGAAAAACACCGTATTGCCCGCTTCACAGTGACGGCGCATTTCCTCT
>USCR01000017.1 GCA_900553295.1 uncultured Eubacteriales bacterium
TTTTTTTTGCATAAAAACGCGCGGCGGCCCCGGGAGTCCCTTGCCGCCGCGCAGGGATGCGCCTTAGCCCTCGTCCAGAGCGGAGCCGCCGTCCACGGGGGTCATGTCCGCCAGGTTTTCATAAGGGGGACGCTGCTCATAGCGGAAGTAGGAGAAGTCCGCCGGGTAGCTGTTGCTCCACAGGTCGCAGCAGGTAATGCCCACCATGCCGCCGGTGAAGCGGCCGTCCACGCAGGCCTCGTCGGAGAGGAAGGAGCTGTTTTGCAGCCGGCCCATCTTTTCCCAGTGCTGGCCGCCGTCGGTGGAATAGCTGAACTGCATGCGGTCCATGTCCATGTGCACCCGCAGGCGCACGGGGCCCTCCTCGGGCAGGGGCACGGAGGCGCAGGGCGCGGAGGCCTTGCCGTTCTCGCACCGGAGCAGGGACAGGCAGCGGCCCAGCTTTTCATCCCGGGTCACGTGGAGGAACAGGAAGTTGGCGCACTCATAGTAGCACACCAGCCCCGCCAGGTGCTTGTAATGCTCGGGGCGGAAGTCCACCTCGGTCTCCGCCTCAAAATGGTGGTGCTGAATCCGGCGGCAGTACACCCGCTGCTCATACCGGGAGAAGGGGCTTTCCCCGCCGTAGAGGCGCAGCCAGCCGGGACGGGCGGTGACGGAATATTCCTTCTCGGCGGTCCAGGGCTGGCGCAGGTTCAGGAAGGACTCCGGCAGGGTATGCAGTTCCACGGTGGCCGGTTCCGGGGGATAGGGATGGGGTTCCAGGCCGGTATCCAAGGTGAGCTCCGGGGTGAGGCCGCCGTTTTTCAGCCGGGGCCAGCCGTCCTCGGTCCACACCACCTCAGCCAAGGCGGTTTCCCGGCCCAGGACGCACCGGCCGCTGTTGCGGATGGGCCGCCCGCACAGGCAGGAGACGAACCAGCGCCCCTGGGGCGTTTCCACCAGGGAGGTGTGCCCCGCCCGCTGCAGGGGCCAGTCCGGGTCAAAGCGGCTGGTGATGAACATGCCCCGGGGATCCGGCTCATACACGCCGTCCACGGTGCGGCAGCGGGCGGTAAGCTCGCTGTGGTTGTTTCCCGTGCCGCCATAGGCCAGGAACACGTAGTACCAGCCGTCCTTTTTGAACATGTGCGGGCCCTCGGAGAGCTCCTCGTGGCTGCGCCAGATCTTCTTCATGGGGCCCACCAGCTTTTTCGCCACGGGATCATATTCCTGCATCACCACCCCGGCGAAGCGGTCGTGCCCGGGCCGGTGGTCGGAGATCATGGCGCAGAAGTACTTCTTGCCGTTGTCGTCGTGGAACATGCTGGGGTCAAAGCCCACGGAATTCAGGTACACCGGCTCGGACCAGGGGCCTTCGATGGACGGGGCGGTGACCAAGTAATTGGGCGAGTCCCAGATCACCGCGCTGTTGTGCACATTGGTATACACCAGGTAAAAGAGCTTTTCCTCCTGGCTGTAGCTCAGGCAGGGGGCCCAGATGCCGTCCGAGGGGCGGATGCCCTGCATGTCCAGCTGGCTCACCCGGTCCAGGGGGCGGGCTGCCAGGCGCCAGTTGGCCAGATCCTTGCTTTCGTAAATGGAAACGCCGGGCCACCACTCAAAGGTGGAATTGGCCAGGTAGTAGGTGTCGCCCACCCGCAGCATGGAGGGATCGGGATGGAAACCAGGCAATATGGGGTTATGTACCAGGGCCATGGAGCAGACCTCCTTTGTGATCGGCTGTGCGTTGGGGGAAACATTCGCCGCGGGGCAATGGGTTTCCTGTCAGAAAGGGGTGGATTTTCCCGGAGAATTTCCCCCGGCCGCCCATGCGTTACAGTTGTAACAATCCGCGCCAAAGGGGCCAACACCGCCCTTTTCCCCGGGGCCTTCCTTTCATCGCCATTGCCAGAAAAGGCTCTGCGTGCTATAATACTAGGGGTCATACCCCCATGATGTTATTGGATTTGCAACACGCCGCGGCCTGGCCGCCCATGTGTAAAGGAGGAACCTGGATGACGCAGATACCGCCTGCATCCCGCAGACAATCCGCACAGCGGAGGGGCATGCCTCCGCCCAGGAAAAAGAAAAAGTCCCGGGCCGGGACCATTGTGGCACTGGCCGCCTGCGCGGCGGCCCTGGTGCTGCTGGTACTGGTCTGCCCCTGGGAACCGGTTTCCCACGCCATGTACTCCGTGGGCTCCGAGGATGGCTCCGCCCAGGTGGGCACACTTACCAACGCCTATGACGGCCTGCGCATCAGCGAGCTGATGACCTCCAACCAGGGCAGCGTCCCCGACGACAAGGGCGAATACCCCGACTGGGTGGAAGTATGGAACAGCTCCGACCGGGACATCAGCCTGGCCGGTGTGGGCCTGTCCGACCGTGGCGACTCCATCCGCTTCCTGTTCCCCGATGTGACCCTGAAGGCCGGGGAGCGCACGGTGGTCTACTGTGACGACACCAACCAGGCGGAGGCGGGCAAGGCCTTTCACGCCAAGTTCAAGCTGTCCTCCGTGGGAGAGACGGTGTATCTGTTCGACCCCAGCGCCTACACCATCGACCAGGTGACCACCCCCATCATGGCCAGCGATTCTTCCTGGGCGCTGCTGCCCGACGGCACCTGGGCCGAGGTCACCTACGTCAGCCCCGGGTATGAAAACACCGAGGCGGGGGCCGAAAGCTACCGGGTAGCCACCACCGTCACCGACGGGGCCATTGTCATCAACGAAGTGATGGCGGACGCCCTCACGGGGCTTACCGACGAGGACGGGGAGCTCAGCGACTGGATTGAGCTGTACAACACCACCGACCAGGTGGTCAGCCTGAAAAACTACGCCCTCAGCGACAAGGAAAACAGGCCCCTCAAGTGGCGTTTCCCTGAGGACGCGGTGATCGCTCCCCACGGGTACTACATCGTGTTCTGCTCTGGCAAGGATCGCGACAACGGCGCTTCCGGCGTCAGCCACACCAACTTTGCCATCAGCGCCGAGCACGACACGGTGATCCTCTCCGACAGCCGTGGGCGCATGGTGGACCGGGTGATCGTGGACAACCTGGCCGAGGATTGCAGCTATGGCCGGGATGAAAACAACAGCTGGAAGGTGTTCCAAACGGCGACCCCCGGCCTGCCCAACAATCAGTCCGGCATGAACCAGATGGACCGCAACCTGATCGCCATGAACACCTCGGGGGTATACATCACCGAAGTGATGGCCTCCAATGATAGCGTCGCCGTGCTGGGCGGCAATTACGTGGACTGGGTGGAGATTTACAACTCCTCCCAGTCCACGGTGGATTTAAGCGGTTTTGGGCTGACCAACCGGCTCACCCGGGCACGGAAGTGGCAGTTTCCCGCGGGGACGATGATCCAGCCGGGGGAGTACAAGGTGATCCTCCTGGACGGGAACAGCGCCCTGACAACCACCAGCGAGCTCCACGCCTCCTTCAAGCTGGCGCGGGCGGGCGGGGACGTGGTGTGCCTTTCCGACCCCACGGGCAAAATTCTGGATAAGGTCATCCTGCCCCTGATCCCCACCAATATTTCCTATGGCCGCACCACGGGCCTGTCGGGCTTTTTTTATTACGACAGCCCCACGCCCATGGCGGCCAACGGCACGGGCTTTGTGGGTTATGCCGAAACGCCTCAGCTGACGGTGGAACCGGGGCTGCATTATGAAACGGTCTATGCCGGCATCACCATCCCCGAGGGCACGCAGGTGTACTACACCCTGGATGGTTCCGTGCCCACCCAACAGGACACCCTCTATCAGGGGGAAACCCTCGAATTGAACTTCACCACCGTGATTCGGGCCAGGGCCTTCCGTCAGGACGGCTATATGCCCAGCGACACGGTGACGGGCACCTACTTCATCAACGCTTACCACTCCCTGCCCATTGTGTCCCTGGTGGCCGACCCCGACGACCTGTGGAACCCGGAAACGGGCATCCTCACCGTGGGCGACAATGTGGACAAGTCCGGCCGCATTCCCTTCAAGAACACTGTATACCGCTATATCAAGGAAGAAACCGATATGGGCGAGCGGGCAGGCAACGTGGAGTACTACCTGCTGGACGGCACCAAGGTGCTCAACCAGGGCATGGAGTTTGGCCTGCAAGGCCAGTACAGCCTGGACATGCCCCAAAAGACCTTCAAGGTGCGAGCCAAGTCCCTCTATGGAGCCAAGACCTTCCATGCTTCCCTGTTTGAGGACCGGCCCTATACCGAGTACAAATCTTTTGTGCTGCGCAACAGCGGGAACGACTGCGTGTGGACCCGGCTGCTGGACGGCTTCCAGTCCCGGATGATGGACGCCTATGGCTCCCAGGTTATTCATCAGGCCTGGAACCCTGTGGTGGTATACCTGAACGGTACCTATTGGGGCCACTACAACATGCGCGAACGCGTGGACCGCTTCTTTGTGGCCCAGCATGAGGGACTTTCCCTGGATGAAGCCGACCAGATGACCATCCTGGAGGCCAACTCCACAGAGGTGTATGGCTCCAACGATGAATACCTGGAAATGCGCAACAAAATCAAGGAGAGCGACCCGGCCAACAATCCCGAGGACCTGCAATACATCCTGGACAACGTGGATGTGGACAACTACTTTGAGTACCTGGCCTTCGAGATGTTCTTCGGAAACTCCGACCCTGGTAACATTCGCTTCTATAAGCTGAACCAGGAAGGCGCCAAGTGGAAGTGGATTTTCTATGACGCGGACTACGGTATGTTTAAGTCCACTTTCAACAGCCCCCGCTCCTATACTAAGGAAAGCGGCATGGGTGATAAAAACATCAACAACGTCATCTTCCTCAAGCTGCTCTCCGTACCCGAGTACAAGGACAAGTTCTTGCTCAAGCTGGCAGATATTTTCAAGACTTTCACTACGGAATACATGCTTAGCATCCTGGAGCCCATGGTGGATCAGCTTGAGCCGGAAATGCCCTTGCATTTCGCCCGCTGGGCCGAGGAAACCGATCCGGCCATTATAGCGGAAGTACCGAATACCCCTGATGCCGCCCTGCGCTACTGGGAGAGCCGTATTGACCGGTTGCGGGATACCTGCACCTGGCGGCCCCATTACCTGTGGGGATACATCAAGGATGCCTTTGAGCTCACCGACCAGCAGATGATCGACTACTTCGGGGAGCAGCCGCCCCTGGAGCCTGACGCGGAATGACAAAATCCCGGTTTTTTCAGGAAAAACAGATGCAATCCGACCGTGAATAGGGTATAATCAAAAAAGCAAAAGCGCATCATACAGGAGGGACCCCCCATGCAATCAGCCTTGGCCGAAAGCCTCAGCGTAAGCAACATCATCAAAAACGATAGCAGCCTTTCCACCTATTTTGCCGAGCAGTTTGCCAGCCTGACCCCCATGAAGATGGTCATTGCCCTGCTCTTCGGCCTGGCGGTGGGCATGCTGATCGCCTTTGTGTACAAAAAATGCTACCGGGGCGTGCTGTACAGCCCCACCTTCAGCCTGACGCTGATTATGCTCACGCTGATTACCACCCCCGTGGTCATGTGCATCAAGAGCGACATCGCTCTTTCCATGGGCATGGTGGGCGCCCTGTCCATTGTGCGTTTCCGTACCGCGGTGAAGGACCCCATGGACACGGCGTACATGTTCTGGGCGCTGACCATGGGCATCCTGCTGGGCGCGGAGCTGTACGTCATTGCCGTGGTGGTGGCCCTGGGCATTGCGGTGATCCTCTTTGGGCTGACTTTTGTAAAGTTCCGCAACCCCAACGCCTACCTGCTGGTGCTCCACTATGACGACGACGCCGAGCACGACATTTTGAGCCTGCTGCGCCGCACGGTGAAGCAGCACCGCCTGCGCTCCAAGACCGTCACCCGCGCCGGCGCGGAGATGACCATCGAAGTGCGCCTGGGAGACAAGCAGGACCTGGTGGCCGCCATGCTCTCCATCGAGGGCGTGCACGACGCCACCCTGGTGGCCTGCCAGAGCGAGGCAGGCGCGTAAGGCGCGACCCAGGTAGGAGGCGAGGCCCATGGCAAGCTCCATGCCCCTGCGGCATGAATTGAAATTCTTTATCAGCGAAATGCAGTATATTGTCCTCTCCGGGGTGCTGGACCAGGTGCTGCACCGGGACCCCAACGGGGACGAGCTCAACGAGTACCACATCCGCAGCCTGTACTTTGACACCGTGTTCAACGATGCCTATTACGACAAGCTGGACGGCCAAAAGAACCGGGACAAGTACCGCATCCGCATCTACAACCTCAGCGACCGGCTCATCAAGCTGGAATGCAAAACCAAGGTAGGCAACCTGATTTCCAAGCGGTCCCAGACCATTCCCCGGGACCTGTGCGAGCAGCTCATGGCCGGGGACCCCACGGGGCTGGAAACTACCCGCTCCGGCCTGCTCAACGATGTGTACCGGGAAATGACCGTGAACCTGCTTCACCCGGTGGTGCTGGTGGACTATGTGCGGGAAGCCTACCTGCACCCGGCGGAGGAAGTGCGCATCACCTTTGACAAGCAGCTGCGCACGGGGCTGAGCTCCATCGACCTGTTTGATCCCTATGTGCCCACGGTGCCGCCCCTGGACAACGGGGAAATCATCCTGGAAGTGAAGTACAACCGGGTGATGCCCCCTTACATCCGCGACCTGCTGAGCACCTATTGCCCCCAGGCCCAGCAAAGCGCCATCTCGAAATACACCTGGTGCCGCCGCTTTGAGGGCATGGAAGCGTAAATGATTCCGTCCCGGAAGGTTTTCTCCTCCCGGGGCGATTTCTTTTTGCCCGCCGTCATGTTCCCCGCCTTCCCAGGGTACAATGCAAGGGAACGCCCTTGGTTTTTTCTGCGGATTTGCAGGGCCGCCGGGCCTTTACCGCTTGCGGGAGCGCCACTTTTGCGATAGAATAGAGGAAGAATCAGGAGGGAGAAAATGACCACCCAAACCGTTCTGCGCCAGATGCCTGAGCTGGAAAATGCACTGAAGCAACGCGCCCCGGGGCTTTGCCTGGAGGCCGGCGCCCTGATGGCCCGCTATACCACCCTGCACCTGGGCGGCCCGGCGGACCTGCTGGCCACCCCCCGGGAGCCCGAGGAATTGCAGCTGCTGCTGGAGGAAGCCCGCCGCCTGGCGGTGCCCCTGACGCTCATGGGCCAGGGCAGCAACATGCTGGTGCGGGATGGCGGCATACGCGGGCTGGTGGTACGGATCGCCAGCGGCATGCGGGGCGTGGAGGTCCACGGGGACAAGGTGACGGCCATGGCCGGCGCCACCATGACCAGCGCCGCCATGGCCGCGGCGGAAAACAGCCTGGCCGGGCTGACCTTTGCCAGCGGCATCCCCGGTACGGTGGGCGGCGGCGCGTACATGAACGCCGGCGCCTATGGCGGGGAGATGAGCCAGGTGGTGGTGCGGGTGGATGCCTTCCGCCGGGACGGCAGCCCCGTGAGTTTCAGCCGGCCGGAGCTGGCCTTTGGCTACCGCCACAGCGCCCTGCAGCAGCAGGACGTGGCCGTGTACCGGGTGGTGTTCCAGCTGCCCGGGGGCGACCGGGAGGAGCTTCTCCAGGAAATGGTGGAGCTGAACCGCCGCCGGGCGGAAAAGCAGCCCCTGAACTATCCCAGCGCCGGGAGCACCTTCAAGCGTCCGGCAGGCTTTTACGCGGCGGCGCTCATTGACGAATGCGGTCTGCGGGGCTACACCCTGGGCGGCGCGCAGGTGAGCGAAAAGCACGCGGGCTTCCTGCTCAACCGCGGGGGAACCGCGGCGGATTTTCTTGCGCTGATGGCCCACGTGCAGCAGGTGGTATGGGAAAAGAAGGGCGTGCGCCTGGAGCCGGAGGTGCGCATCCTGGGAGAGGATGCGCCGGTAACCCGGGCATAATTTATACCAATGTGGATGAGGGAGGGAAGCCCCTTGCGATTTTTATTATTGACCGGGCTCAGCGGCGCGGGAAAGACGTCCGCTACCCGTTATTTGGAAGACATGGGCGTATTCTGCGTGGACAACCTGCCGCCCATGATGATGCTCAAGCTCATGGAGGCCTGCCAGAGCACCGCCATGCACTGCCCCCTGGTGGCCTTTGCGGTGGATGTGCGCAGCGGAGAATTTTTCGATGCCAAGGCCGTGCAGCGGCTGATTACCGAAACCCGGGGGCTGGGCTATCAGATTGAAACCCTGTTTATGGAGGCCAGCGACGATGTGCTGGTCAGCCGCTACAAGGAGACCCGCCGGGATCATCCCCTGGCCAGCGAAAGCGTCAGCCTCACCGAGGCCATTGCCCAGGAGCGGGAGATGCTCACCCCCCTGCGGGAGACGGCCAATTATGTCATTGATACCTCGTTCCTGCGGCCCCGGGCCCTGCAGCGCAAGCTGGCGGAAATTGTCAAGAGCGACGGCGGGGAAGCGCCTCTGCGCCTGGAGGTACTGTCCTTCGGGTTCAAGCGCGGGCTGCCCCGGCAAGGGGACCTGGTGTTTGACGTGCGTTTCCTGCCCAACCCCTTTTACATGGAGGAGCTGTGCCACCACACGGGGCTGGACGCGGACGTGCGGGACTTTGTGATGAATCACCCCGTTACCCAGGAATTCATGGCCAAGGTGAAGGACATGCTCACCTTCCTGCTCCCCCATTATCAGGAGGAGGGCAAGCACCGGCTGGTCATCGCCGTGGGCTGCACGGGCGGCGCCCACCGGAGCGTGGCCATTGCGGAGGCCATTGCGGAATTCATGCGCCAAAGCGGCTATCAGGTGGACGTGAACCACCGTGACATCGACCTGGAGCAGGCCCACTGGAAAAACGCCTGATAAAGGAGCGCGCCTATGTCCTTTTCATCCCTGGCCAAGGAGGAGCTGCTGCGGTTGCCCCTGGGCAAAAATTGCTGCGTCATGAGCGAGCTCAGCGCCCTGGTGCAAACCTCCGGCAGCCTGCAGCTGCGGGGCGGCGGACGGGTGCGCGTTACCTTCCGGGTGGAGAGCGCGGGGCTGGCCCGGCGCATTTTCCGCCTGCTGGGGGCGGGGCTGGAGCTGACGCCCCGGCTGCACTTTGTGCAGCATGCCCGGCTGGGCGGCCGGCGCAGCTGCGTCCTCACCCTGGAGGATGAGGCGGCGCAGAAGCTGCTGCTGAGCCTGCACATGATGGAGCGGGGCGAGGACGGCGGCGTTACCTTGCGCCGCACCACCCCCCGGCATCCCATGACGCGGCAGTGCTGCCGCCGCTCCTTCCTGCGGGGCGTTTTCCTGGGCGCGGGCACCATGAGCGACCCGGAGAAGGACTACCACTTTGAGCTGGTGGCCGGGGAAGAGAGCCTCTGCGCCACCCTGGAAAAGCTGCTGGAAAAGAGCGGCCTGCCCGTGCACATGCATCAGCGCAAGGGCAAATACGTGGTCTATCTCAAGGGTTGCCAGCATATCGCCGACATGCTTACGCTCATGGGGGCCTCCGCCGCCACCATGGAGCTGGAGAATATCCGCATCAAAAAGGAAATACGCAACCAGGTCAACCGCGCCATGAACTGCGACGAAAAGAACGCCGAGCGGCAGGTCTCCGCCGCGCAAAAGCAGGTGGAGATGATCAAGGCCATCTCCATCCAGCGGGGATTGTATACCCTGCCGCCCTCCCTGCAGGAGATTGCCCGGCTGCGCCTGGAACATCCCGAGGAGAGCCTGACCTCCCTGGGCGCGCTGCTGGCCCCCCCCGTGGGCAAAAGCGGAGTCAACCACCGCATGCGCCGGCTGGAGGCCATTTACGATGAAATAGTAGCGTCCATGGACGTTTTGAAAAAGGAGGATACCCCATGATCCGCAAGCCCATTTCCTTCCCCAACCGCTCGCCGCTTACCCGGCGAAGCGCTGCCCTGCTGGTGCGCGAAGCCAGCCGCTTTGAGTCCCGGCTGATGATTGAGCACAACGCGAAAATCGTCAACGCCAAGTCCATGCTGGGCCTGCTGTCCCTGGGCGCGGACGCCCAGGCGGGGCTGTGCCTGCTGGCCGAGGGCCCCGATGAGGCGGCGGCCGCCGACGCCATGGAGGCGCTGCTGAAGTCCGATCAGCTGGTGGGCGCCTGACCCCAGGCAAGCAAAGGCGCGGCGGTGCTTTCGCCTCCGCCGCGCTGCACATGTATCACTTCATCTGTCTTCCAGAACATATCTCGTTCCATGGGACAGCAGCAGGCCGTCCCGCAGGGTGACGCGCAGGATATGCGTTTCCTCCGCGGAAGGATCCGTGTGGCCGTTTAGGAGCCAAGAGGCGAATGCCTGCCGCAGCGTGTTTGCGATATCCCTGTTTTCCCCCCTGTCAAAGGGGCCCTGATCCTCGGCGTGCCCGTGGCCGGTAAACCATTCCCCCGCCACAGCCACCCGGGGATTTTGCCGTATCTGGGCCATTTTCTGCGAGCGGCTGTCCGTGACGATGTAGAACGCCCCCGCCTGATAGTAGGCGTCCACGTACCGCACATGGGGCACGCCGTCCGCCACGGTGGCCAGGGCAATCACGGCATCCTTGCCGAAGCGCTCCGCCATAATGGTCTCCGCCTCCCGGTCCATGACCAGCACAGTGCATTCCTCCTCACGCATTGGATGGGCATCAAAGCGCAAGGCGGCGGAAGGCCCTGTTGCAGGCCTCCGCCGCCTCAGCGTATATACAAATTACAGGCCAAAGTGCGCGTTCAGCAGCTCCACAGCCTTCTGGGCAGCCTCGCCGGTGACGGCCGCGCAGCGGGCCAGACGGACGGGATCGCTCATCTCGGTGATGCCGTTCTCACTCATGAACTTGGTCACGGAATCCGCGCAGTTCACGGAGTTGGCAACGGTCTTGGTGGGCGCATGGTTGTCGGGATCGTATGCGGGGAACTCATGCTCACGGTACCAGGCGCACAGATCCGCCAGAATGGTCTTTGCGTCCGCGGGCTCGCACAGCAGGCCGATGGCGCCGGCGCAGCCGCCCAGGGAACCGCACAGGGACGCAATGCCAAAGCCGGTAGCGCCGTTGGCGTACATCTTGGCGGGAACCTGGTTGAAGGGATAGCCCACCAGGTCAGCCAGCTGGCCGATGATGGCGTCAAAGGCGCCGGCAGCGCAGCCGCCCAGCTCGAAGAAGGACTTGTACCCGCGCTCCAGGGTCGCGGTGGGGTCCAGCTTCTGGTAGGTAAACGGATGCGCGGGAGCCTCAATGGTGGTCTCTGCCTTGGCGCTGTCATAAGCGCTCAGCAGGGGGCTGGCAACGCCCAGCGCGGTGGCGCCCAAGGCGATCTTGCCGGCAGTGCGCATAAAATCACGACGGCTTTGGAGTTTTTGATTTTCCATGACAGGTTTCCTCCCTTTACATAGCGGCTTACGCCGTATTTGTTAGAGCCTGTTAATATTATATCATTCTTGTGTTCCGTGCACAAGTATTTTTCTGACATATGTCGGAAAATTTTACTTTCCGCCCCCATAATAGATCCACAAAAAAAGCACCGATAGTCCCAGGAACAGCAGTCCCATGTACAGGATGAACCGCGGCACTGTCCCGCGCTTTTCCTCCTTGAGCAGTTTGAATTCGTAAAAGCTGATCTGCTCCTGGGGTTTGCGCAGGGAGGTAAACAGCACCAGCAGGCTCTTCACCGCATAGGAAAAAATGTCGAAAAAGCCCGTGCAGGAGATCCACGCCAGTGCCCCTATGCCCACCAGCAGCACCGCCGCCACAAAGCAGCCATCGCTGAGGTAGCGCGCGTTCAGTGCCAGGGGTTGCGCCCAGGCAAAGCCCTGGTGCCAGGCCGTTAGCGCGCTGATGCACAGGCCCACGCCCAGCGCCGCGCCATACTGTATGAGGCTGCGCGCCCACTTTCGCTTCATAGATTTCCTCCTTCCCAAAAAGGGAAGGGCCGCAGCCGCATTCTCCGCGGCCGCGACCCTTGGCACGCTTTATTTTGCTTTCAGCTCCGCCTGGTAGCGGGCAAACTCCGCGTCGTTGCAATGCACAAAGTGTCCCGGGGCAACCTCCCGCATGGAGGGCTTGTCCACGGAATAGTCGTGCTCCGCCAGGGGCTCGTACTTGATGCGCTTGCGCTGCTTTTCATAGTGCGGGTCCGGCAGCGGAATGGCGGAGAGCAGGGACTTGGTATACGGGTGCAGAGGATGGGCAAACAGCTCATCGGAGGTGGCCAGCTCCACCATTTTGCCGAAGTACATCACGCCGATGCGGTCGGAGAAGTACTTCACCACGGAAAGGTCATGGGCAATGAAGAGGATGGTCAATCCCAGCTTGTGCCGCAGATCATTGAGCAGGTTAATCACCTGGGCCTGAATGGACACGTCCAGGGCGCTGACGGGCTCGTCGGCAATAATCAGCTCAGGGTTCATAATTACGGCCCGGGCCACGCCGATACGCTGGCGCTGTCCGCCGGAGAACTCATGGGGATAACGGCCCGCGTGCTCCCGCACCAGGCCCACCATCTCCAGCACCTGGAACACCTTTTCATCAATGACCTTCTTGTCCTTTTCCCCGCGGATCACCAGGCCCTCGGCAATGATTTCGTGCACCGTCATGCGGGGGTCCAGGGAGGCGATGGGGTCCTGGAAGATCATCTGAATCTGGGTGATGTAGCGCTGCTTTTTCGCGATGCGGCGCTGCTCGGCGTATTCCTTCTTCAGCCGGGTCAGCTCGTCGCCGGTGGCCTTTTCCAGCAGGGGCTGGTACTTGCGGTCCACTTCCTGGGCCAGGTCGTCGGCGTGGATCTTGTCGCAATGGGTGTGGTCAAAGCGGGCGGCCTTCATCTCCTGCTGCTGCTGGGCAATGAAGCGCTTCAGCTCCTCCTTGCGGGGGGCGTCGGCGGTCTTCATCTCCTGGCGCGCCTGGGCAATGGCCTGCTTGTAGGCGCCAACGCCCGCGGCAATGCGCTTGCCCTTGAAATAGATGTTGCCGGAGGTAATGTCGTAGAGCTTGATGATGGAGCGGCCGGTGGTGGTTTTTCCGCATCCGCTTTCGCCCACCAGGCCGAAAACTTCGCCCTTCTTGATGTCAAAGCTCACGTCGTCCACAGCCTTGTTGGTCTTGAAATACTGGCACAAATGCTCGACCCGAAGCAACACTTCCTGTTCAGGCATTCGCTTCACCTCCCACTCTGGCCTTCATCTTGGCGATGCGTTCGGTCACGACCTTGGGCGGGTCCACATGGGGGGCGTCCGGATGCAGCAACCAGGTGGCCGCCCAGTGGGTTTCCGTGATGGGGAAGGCCGGGGGCTGCTGCTCAAAGTCGATCTTCATGGCATAGCGGTTGCGGTCCGCAAAGGCATCGCCCTTGGGGGGATAGATCATGTTCGGGGGCGTGCCGGGAATGGCTTCCAGCTTCTCCTTGGTTTCCAGGTCAGGCATGGAGGAGAGCAGCGCCCAGGTATAGGGATGGGCGGGAGAATAGAACACTTCCTCCGCGGTGCCGTATTCCACAATCTTGCCCGCGTACATCACGGCGATGCGGTCGGCCATGTTGGCCACCACGCCCAGGTCGTGGGTAATGAAGATAATGGACAGGTTCCGCTGCGCCTTCAGGCGGTTGATCAGCTCCAGGATCTGCGCCTGGATGGTCACGTCCAGGGCCGTGGTGGGCTCGTCGCAGATGAGCACATCCGGGTTGGCCGCCAGGGCAATGGCAATCACGATACGCTGGCGCATGCCGCCGGAGAACTCGAAGGGGTACTGCCGGTAGCGCTTGCGGGGCTCGGAGATGCCCACTTCCTCCATGAGCTTCAGGGCCTTGTTCTTGGCGGCCTGCTTGGTGATCTTCATCACCATGCCGGAGGCGTTCTCCTTCAGGTATTCCATCAGGCGCTGGGCGCGCACGGTCTGGTCGTCGGTGACCTCCTGCTGGGCCAGCTCCGCATAATGGGTGCGGAGACGGTCGATGAGCCCCAGCATGTTCTCCTTCACCAGGTCCAGGTCAATGGTGGAAGCGGCGGCCACGGTGTAGTCAGCCTTGCGGCTGCGCTGCGCCTTGCGCACCTGGCGCTCATAGCGCGCCTGCTTGCGTCCGTTGGTGCGCTTGCCCTCCCGGTAGGTATCCAGGAAATCCCGCAGGCTGCGGGAGAAGGTGCAGGCCGCGCTGTCCTTGACAATGGCCAGGGGATTGACGGAGGCGTCCACCAGCTGGCACAGCTCCTGTACGGAAGGCATCAGGGATTCCACCGTACCCTCACGCAGGGTTTGGGCCGCCTTGTCCAGGGCGGTGAGCGCCGCGGCCCGGTGCTGGGCATACTGCCGCTCCGCGTAGGCCACGCCCGCCTGTACCATGCCCATAAAGTCGTTCAGGAAATGCTCCTCCAAGTACCGGGTATAGAAGGCATTTTTCTCCTTCACGGTGCCCGCGGGGGCGCTGCCGCTGCCAAAGGTCTGATAATATCCCAGGGCAAAGAAGTCCGGCTCGCCCTTGTCCAGCGCCTGGGTCAGGATATCCTTGATTTTTTGCAGGCACCTTACGGTCTGTGAGAAATCACCGCTGCGCACCTGGGCGCTCACGCCCTTGGTCAGTTCGCCCGCGGCGGTCTTCAGCTCCTCCGCCCGCTCGGACACCACAAAGGGGTTTTCCGCGTGCAGGGCAAACTCCTTCACCTGCCGCAGCTGCGCCGCGCAGTCATCCTTGAAGGCGTTCTTTTCAATGAGGAAGAGGATGTTGTCCGTCTCTTCCAGGGCTTCCCGGGCGGCCTCGGCGGCGGTGTTGTAGCCCTGCTCCAGCTCAATGTGCTTGAGCTCAAACTTGCGGAACTGCTCGCACTTTTCCTTGACCGCCGCGGCGTCCGCCCCGGGGGCCTGGGTCATGAACTTCTCCAGCATGTTCAGCTTGCCGTGGAAGTTCTCCTTGCTGGAGCGCTGGCGGGCCTTGCCCTTGAGGAGCATGGCCTCGGTGAGCTGCTTGCCGATGCGCATAATGGGGTTCAGGCTGCTCAGGGGGTCCTGGAAGATCATGGCGATCTTATCCCCGCGCAGGCGGTAGAAGTCATCCTCGCCGATCTTCAGCAGGTCCTGGCCATCGTAGAGGATCTCGCCGCCCTCCACAATGGCGTTGCCCGCCAGGATGCCCAGAATGGCCTTGGAGGTCACGGACTTGCCGGAACCGGATTCGCCCACGATGGCCATGGTTTCGCCCTTGTGCAGGTCAAAGCTGATGTCCCGCACCGCCTGTACCTTGCCGGCAGTGGTTCGGAAGGAGATGCGCAGATGGCGTACTTGCAGTTTCTTTTCCATCTTACTCCACTCCTCTCAAAGACGGGTTGAAGGCATCCCGCAGGCCGTTACCAAACAGGTTGAAGGAAACCTCCAGCAGCGCAATGAACAGCGCCGGGAACAGGATGATGTACGGGTCGGTGCTCAGGTAATTCTTGCCGCCGGCCAGCATGGTGCCCACGCTGGTCATGGTGGAGGATTCCAGGTTGATGATGCCCAGGTAGGTCAGGGAGCTTTCGGAGAAGATAACGCCGGGAATCACCAGCACCGAACCGGTGATGATGGTGCCCAGGGAGTTGGGGAAGATGTGCTTGAACATCAGCCGCCAGTCGCTGGCGCCCAGGGTGCGGGCGGCCAGGATGTACTCCTGCCCCTTGAAACGGTAGAACTGCATGCGCACCCGGGCCGCCATGCCAATCCACCCCGTGGTCACAAAGGCGAAGAGCAAGGCTGGCACCACGCCCACCTTATTGGCCAGGTGCAACTGGAACAACGTTGTCACCACAATGAAGGGCACGCCGTTGATTACGTCGGCAATACGCTCCATCACCAGGTCCACGGCGCCGCCGTAGTAACCCTCGATGGCGCCGTAGATGGCGCCGATGAACAGGTTGATGGCGGAAATGCTGATGGCCAGGAGGAAGCTGAACCGGGCGCCGGCCGCCAGGCGGGTGAAAATATCCTGGCCCTTTGCGTTGGTGCCGAACACGAAGGCCGGCTCAAAGCCGTAGCGGTACTGGAAGTAAGTATACTTGCACACGCGCACCACATAGCTGGGCGCGGAGGAGGTGCCGCCCACCCGGGCATAGGCCAGGGGACGTTCCGGGTCGTTATCCGCGGCGATGCGCAGGGAATGGTAGATGGTATCCGTGGGGGTGGTGGTCTTGTAGATGGGCTGGAAGTTGCCTTCGTCGTCCAGGGTCGCCACGCCCTTGCGGTTGGCCTCGTACCAGATGTTGGCGTCGCTCTGCCTGGTATCGGTAATGGCGGGATAGATCACCTGGATGCCCGTCTCGTCCTGCCAGGCCTGGATGGACTCAAACTCGTCGGGGGTCAGGGTCAGGTACGCCATGCCCATGCGGTAGTAGTTGTCCACCTTCAGGTCGTAGAAGGTGGTCTTGCTGCTGGAGGTGGGATCGGTATACGCGGCCCGGTATACCTCCAGCACGGGGTCCAGCCCGGTCTCCTGGGCCAGGGCGCGCATGGTGTTGTAGTCCGCCTCGTTGACGGTAACATTGCCGGTGCCGTCCATGCCCAGCCAGCCCATGCCCTCCACCTTGGGGGGCAGCTTGGTGTACATCAGGTAGGTGGTATCGGTAAGGGCGCGGGAATAGGTGGTCTCGCAGAAGATCGGCACAAAGATGGCGTAGAGCACCAGGAACAGGATGATATAGGCCGCCACCACGGAGCTCTTGTTTTTGCAAAAGCGGATCATGGCGTCCTTAAAATAGCCCACAGGCTTGGTTTCCAGCTTTTTGTCATGGAGCCGGCCCTCGTCCCCCACAAAGGCGAACTCGGACGCGGGAATCTTCGGAAGGTTTTTCATCTCACTCATCATTTCTTACTCCCCATTCTGATTCTCGGGTCAATCAGGCCGTAGCTGATGTCCACAATGATGCCGGACAACAGGCCGATCAACGTATAGAAGGCGGACAGGAGCATAAAGAAATTGTAGTCCGGGGTCGCCGCGGTGATGGACGACACATACAGCGGGCCCACCCCGGGGATGCCAAAGATCTGCTCAATGATGATCGAACCGCTCATGATGCCCACAAATTCGCCCAGAATCATGGGGAAGATAGGCACCATGGCATTGCGCAGGGCATGGCGCACAACGGTTTGCGCCCGGCTCAGGCCCTTGGTGCGGGCCAAAAGCAGATAGTCGCTTGTAAGTACTTCCGTCAGCTCCGCGCGGGTGTAGCGGGTCAACCCGGCCACCGTGCCGAAGCCCAGGGAAATAATCGCCGGAACCATCGAAACAAACATGTCCCAGGAGAAAAAGTCATACCCTGACTTCACCTGGAACGGGAACCATTTCAATTTGAAGCACAGGAAGTACTGCACCAGAAATGCGTACACATAGCTGGGTACCGAAACGAACACCACCACCGCCGTGGAGATGAAATGGTCCTGCCAGCGGTTTTTCTTCAGCGCCGCGTAAATGCCAAACATCAGCCCCAGGGGTACGGCGAAAATCATGGTATACAGGTTCACCGCCACGGTGGCGGGCATCTTTTCCATGAACTTGCCCCATACATCCTGGCCCACGTACAGGGATTCGCTGACGCCCCAGTCAAAGCCAAGCAATGACTTTTGCAAGAAAATCACGTACTGTTCCAGAATGGGTTTGTTGTATCCCAGAGCTTCCCGGCGCATTTCGATCAGCGCCATATCCTTACCAAACTGCTCGGCCGGCTTGTTCGGCAACAGCTTCACCAGCACAAAGCAGATGGAGATAATAATCAAGAACACCATGAGCATCAACAGGATGCGTTTGAGAATGTACTTGCCCATGCCCTAGCCCCTTTCCATTTTTTACGGCTGCATCCGAGCGGAGCAACCGGGTGCAGGCGTAAGAAATGAACGGTCATTTTTCTTTAGCATTCACCAAGGCAGGGATGTACAATACATCCCTGCCTTGGCATACTTAGGGAAAAATTTTGTCTGTCTTACCTACCATGCGCGGCTTACTTGTAGTTCAGGGTACCGCCCTGCTCCGCAACGTAAGCATCCCAGGCCGCGTCGTCGTAGTTGTACGTGATGTACTTCAGTCCGCCGTAGCCCATGGGGAACACTTCCTCCTCGGTGTGGTACTCGATCTGCATGCCCTTGAGCTGCGCAGTCGCGTCACCGGTCAGCGGGATGAAGTCGTAGTTCTGCAGGATGGTGCCTTCCAGAGCGGCCAGCACTTCCAGACGGTCCGCGGCGATCTTCTCATCGCGGCTGTAGGGGAACACCAGGCCAACCTTCTCCTTGGTATCCACGTTGGTAGCCTGGATCTCCACACCGTTGATGCTCTCGTACCACTCATAGGCGGAAGCGGTGTAGGTCACGCCATCCAGCTCGATCTCCACCTGGGTCGTAGTGGAATCCCAGCAGGGATCGTACTGATAGGCGGGAGATACATAAGCTTCGATCAGGGAGTAGGGATCGAACTCGGAGCCGGACCAGCCCACGTAGAACAGCATATCCACCTGGTTGTTACGCAGGGCGTCGCCAAAGGCATTGCCGATGGTATCGTCCTTCTTGAAGGTCAGCTTGCCTTCCAGCTTGGTGCCCTTCACAGCCTCGGTGTAGTTGTTCACGATGAACTCGTAGCCATTGACATAGGCGGTGGCGGTGCTGGGCATACCGATGATGATCTCGATCACATCATCCTCGTCCATCAGGCCTTCCTCAATGGCAATGTCATAGGCCTTGTTGAAGTACTCGCGAGCCATTTCCAGGTTGTAGCCGGTGATGCTGGCGATGGCGTCGTCATTGGTGGGATAGAGCTTGCCCTCGCCCACTTCGTCGGTCAGTCCCCAGAAGTCCACAACCACCTGCTTGGCGGCGTCGGTATCACGGTAGAAGCTGCCGGTCTCGGGATCGCCCACGATGGTGTTGCCATACAGGGCGAAGGCGGGCATGCCAGCGGGGCTGGTGGCCATGATGAAGGCCTGACGGTCAATGCCCAGGGACAGGGCCATACGGAATTCCTTCACGGTGAGGATGGTCTTGTTGATGTTCTCGCCGGCAGTAGCCTGGTTGGCGGTCAGAGCCTCCATGTCGGGGTTCACGGCCATGGCGAAAACGGAAGCGCCCTCGCTGTAGTAGGTGTAGTCAGAGGTGGAGTACTCCGGCAGATAGTCCACGGACAGGCCCTTCACGTCCAGCTGGCCGTTCAGGAACATTTCCATGCCGGTGGAATCCTCGGTCACGTAGTTGACCACAATGCGGTCGGTCTGGTACCAGCCCTCGTTGGCAGGCAGGGTGTAGCCCAGCCAGTTGGGGTTGCGCTCCAGCACGAACTCCTTATCGGACTGGAAGCTGGCCAGGCGATAGGGGCCGTAGGACATGGTGGTCTCAGCGCTGGTGCCGTAGCTGTTGGTGTACACACCATCCACCACGGAGGCGCACTTGTTGTACAGTTCCTCATGCACCAGGGGCATGGACAGGTTGTACTTCAGCTGGAAGCCGGACAGGGGCTTGTCCAGAATGAACACCACTTCGGTGTCGCTCAGGGCCTTCACGCCAACCTTTTCGAAGTCCAGCTCGGGGTAGGTGTACTTCACAAACAGCTCGTCCAGCGCCCACTCCAGCAGCTGGTCGGCGGTGGCCCAGTCAGAGGCCAGTTTAGCGCCAGCGCCGGTGGTGTAGAAGTCATACAGCTCAGCGATGGTCAGGGGCGTTTCCACAACGCCGGCCTCCGCGCTGCCGGTCCAGGACTCGGTTTCGAAATCATAGGTATCGCCGTAGGAGTTGGCCCAGTCGATGTAGCCCTTCTCCTCGCCGTGGTCGGCCATCAGAGCGGTCACATCCGCGGCGCCGTTGATCTCCATGTAGGTGCGCACGGAAGTATCCGCCTCGACGCCCTGCTTGGCATAGGCTTCGGCGTTATGCACGCGCATGCTGCCGCTGTACAGGCTGTCGGCGCGGTAGTTCTGCGCCTGGGGGTTCAGCTGCAGCTTGGCGGAAGTCACAAAGCTCTGGGCATTGATGGGGGTGCCATCTTCCCACATGAGGCCTTCGCGGAGGGTGTACTTCCAGGCGCGGCCTTCGGCGCCCTCCTCAATGCCCCACTCTTCGCCGACGTAATCGGCGGTCACGTCTTCAGGCTCGCCCACCACCATGGAAGGAACCATGGTGTAGCCATCCTCGTTCTCGTTGTAATCGAACTCGAAGAAGCCATCGGACAGCCACCGCAGCATGTCATCGTTATCGGTATTGGTCTTGTACTGATGGGGGTTCCAGTTGGTGGGGAAGGTGGGCAGCGAATAGTTATAGGTATAACTAGACTCCGTCTCACTGCCCGTTTCCGCCAGGGCCACGCCGCTGAGAAGCAGGCACAGCGAAAGCGCGAAAGCAAGCACTTTCTTCATGAAATTTTCCTCCTCTACAATTTCCGTGTGCATCATGCAACAAACGGTTATTTCATTATAGAATCAGCGAAAAAAGATGTCAAGCCTGAATTCCCTTCCAATGTCCGTAAAAGCGACATGTTTCATCCAATTTCGTCCCCGCGCGGCGCAAAAACGGGAACCTCACTGGGGTATTTCCTGGGGTTGGAACGCCTTTACCTGGCGCAGCGCCAACCCGCCGGCCACCGCGATGGCCAGTCCGCCGGCCAAAAAGGCCAATTCCCGGCCCAGCTGCCCCGCGGACCCGTAGTACAGCAAAAAAACAACATCCGCCGCCGTCCACAGTCCGCCCAGGACCAGCATGCCGGCGGCGCAGCGCCGGGCGGAGAGCACGCTCCCGTCCAGGGCGATTTCATCCACCACGGGCTTGAGACGGGCCACGCGCACCGCCGCCAGGGTAAAATAAAGTATTGGCAGAATGGACAGCCCGTAAAAGGGCATCACCCACGGACAGTGGCTGCCCATGCTGTTGATGAGCCCCCCGGCCAGGAATGCCGCCACGGCCACCGCGGCCTCCCCCAGCAGCCAGGGCCGGAGCCGGTTCCGCTGCGCCGGGTCCACGGCGTAGCGCTTGCCGACGTAGCGGGCCACGCGCCTGGGCTTGCCGGTTTTTTCGTTTTTCTCCCAGGTAACCTCAAAGAGTTGCTTGTATTTTTCCCGTTTCATGCTGCCGCTCCTTTGTGCCGGTTACGCCTTGGCGCCCTTGCGCAGCTGGAAGATTTCCAGCATGGCGGCCTCCAGGGCGCCCTCCTGGTTCCAGGCGCCGCTTTTCACCTGATACTCCGCCCGCAGGCAGGTTTCCATGGCCTGGCGGGCCTGCCAGCCGGTGTAGCCCGCCGCCTGGCGCAGGGTGCGGTCCGCCGCGAACCCCGGCAGGCCCAGGTTTTTCTTGATCTGCGCCGGGGGCAGCTTTTCCCGCTGCATCACCTTTACGTGGAACATCAGCCGGTACTGCCTGAGCAGCATGGCCAGGATGCCCAGGCGGTCCCCGCCGGTGGCCAGCATGTCATGCATCAGCGCGAAGGCCCGGCCCTCCTGGCCCGCCACCACCGCGTCCACCATCTCGAACACCGTGCACTCCATGGTCCGGGAGCAGATGGCGTCCATGTCCGCCCGGGTGATCTCCGCCCGTTCCCCGGTGAGGGCGGAGAGCTTTTCCAGCTCGGTTTTCAGGGTCGCCGCGTCGCTCCCCACCAGAAAGGCCAGATAGGCGGCGTCCCCCAGGGACAGCTCCTTGCCCATGCCCTTGGCCGTGCGCACCAGCCAGCGGTTCAGCTCCGCCTCATCCATGGGCTGGAAGGATACCACCGTGCCATGCTTTTTCACCGCCTGGTACAGCTTCTTCCGAGCGTCCGCCTTGCCCTGCACATACAGGATCAGCACGCAGCTTTCCGGGATGCGGGCCAGGTATTCCCCCAGCCGGTCGTCGCCCTCCCCCCGTCCGGTGAAGGCGCTGAGCTCCCGGGCCACCACCAGGCGCTTGTCCGCCAGGAAGGGCAGGGTCTCCGCCGCGGCGATGAGGGCATCGGCGGCGGGGTTATCCAGCACGGCCTCGTTGAGCTGCTCCATGCCCGGGGGCAGCAGGGCCTTTTCCACGGCCGCCAGGGCGGAGGCCTTCACGTACTCCTCCGTGCCCTCGAACAGGTACGCGCCCCGCAGGCCGCCCGCTTTCACCTGGGCAAAAAATTCCTTGTAATCCATGATTTCCTCCCCGGAGGTTATTCTTCCCGGCCGGTCAGCCAGGTGCTTACTTCAAAGCGCTTGCCGGAAAATTGCAGGATCACGGCTCCGCAATCCCCGGTCCAGTACAGCGCCGTCCCCGGCAAGCGGTCCGCCAGCTTTGCCAGGTCCAGGTTCCGCCCCGCGGAAACCAGCGCCACCTCGGGCGCGACAATCTGCGCAAAGGCGGAGCCGGTGCTGTCCGCCTGCCCGTGATGCCCCACCTTGAGGATATCCGCAGGCACCGCCACATAGGGCTCGTAGGTGCCGGGCAGGTCGCTCATGGACAAAAGCCGCGCCTCTCCCAGCTCCCACAGGGTTACCAGGCAGAAGTCGTTCAGGTCGGCATCCCGGCGAACCTTCTCCGCCTGGGGCCAGAGCACCTGCATCCGCCCCGTGGGCAGCTCCAGCACGTCCCCCGCCTGGAGATAGTATAGCTCGGTGCCCCGGTCCATCAGCGCCTCCACCGCCTCCGCCACGGAGGGCACCGCCGCGGACAGCTCCGCGCCCCAGGGCAGATAGCACCGCTCCACGGGGATGCCGCTCTCCAGCAGGTAACGCACGCCGCCCGCGTGGTCGCTGTGCAGGTGCGTCAGGATCAGCCCCGTCAGGGAAAGCCGCCGCTGGCGCAGGTACACCGCCAGGTCGTCCCCTTCCCCGGCGTCAATGGCCCAGACCTCGCCGCCGGTCTCCAATACCGCGGCATCGGCGGTACCCACGCTCAGCTGCGTCCAGGTGGTGATGGGCTGTGACACAGGCATCACCGACACCGCAAAGCACAGCGCCGCCGTACCGCCCACCATGCAGCGGGTACGCCTGCGCCACCAGCTCCTGTTGCTCACAGAGGCCAGGATGCCGCCCGCGCTCAGCCATCCCAGCGGGCCGGGACGGGCCGTCCACAGGTACGCCCCAGGCACGCCCGCCAGCGCCTGCACCGCCGTGACCGTGGCCCGGCTGCAGGCCGCGGCCCATGCGCCCAGGGTTTCCCGCACGCCGGGAATGCCCAGGGTCGCCGTGGTCAGCAGATACAGGTAAATGAGCAGTGACGCCCAGGGAAACACCACCAGGTTGGCCATCAGCCCCAGCATAGGCAGCTGCTGGAACCACCAGCACAGGGGCAGGAGCAGCCCGGTCTGGGCGCCCGCGGTGAGGCACAGGGCATTCCATACCCAGCGGGACGCCCGCCCCTGGGGACAGTGCAGCCGTTTCAGCCAGGGCGTCACCAGGCCAATGCCCACCATGGCTCCGAAGCTCAGCTGGAACCCCGCCGCCGTCAGCTGGGCGGGCGCGGCCAGCAGGATGATCCCCGCCGCGGCGCTCAGCAGCGTTAAGGGATCGCCCCGGCGGTGGCACAGGCGTCCCAGGCCGTACAGCGCCCAGAGCACCGTGGCCCGCACTGTGGGGCTGGAACCGCCGGTGAGCAGGCAATAGGCGGCCAGGGCAACAAGTGTCACGGCGTATCCCACCCGCCTGCCCAGGCGCATGTGCCGGGTGAGCGCCTCCAGCACCTTGGCCAGTACGCCCACATGAAAGCCCGATACTGCCAGAATATGCGCCACCCCCAGGCGGCTGAAGGCCTGGCGTTCCTCCTGGTCCAGCAGGCTCTTTTCGCCCAGAAGCATGGCGGCAGCGTAGGCGCCGTCCTCCTGACCCATGACGGCGCACAAGCGCTGGGTCAGGTACATCCGTACCCGCGCCATCAGGCACGCCAGGTCAAAGGGGCCCGGTTCCGCCGCCCAGTCCTCCACGCCGTAGACGCCAAAGGACATGCCGCTTTGGTACAGGTACGCACGGAAGTCGAACCCGCCGGGATTCTCCTCCTCGCCGCCGTCGTACACCTGCCCGGTAAAGGTCACCCGGTCCCCGGCGGATACCCCCGCCAGCTCCTGCCCGTAAAAGCTCCAGTAGGCCTGACCGGCCACGGGCACGCCGTCCAGGGCAATGTCCTTGAGGCGGGTATGCCGCTGGGTGGATGCCCCGGGCAGGATGTTGTCCGCCACGGTGGCGGTAATGCGGTAGGTGCCCTCCGCCGGAACCGCGGGATGCCACACGGCCTGGCTCCGCCACGCGCCCAGGGCCATCAGCAGCAAGGCCCCTGCCAGCAGCCTGCGCCGGGGCAGGGTAAGCACCCCCGCCGCCGCTGCGGCAGCCGCCACCCCATAGGGCCAGCCCGCCCAGGCGTACTGTCCCATTAGAACGCCTGCCACAAGGGCCAGCATCAGGCGGATCAGCGGCGGCACCTCCCGCAGGCGGCGGAGCAGCCGCGCCCTCATATCTCCAGGGACAGCCCTGTGCGCGCCAGATCCGCTCCGGGGTAGCACTCCCGGGCTTCCCGCAGCAGTGTCTCGGGGTCATATTCGGGGTTCAGGTGGGTCACCACCAGGGCCTTGGCCCCGGCGTCCCGGGCCAGCTCCCCGCATTGGGCGGCGGAGAGGTGGGGCTTCTGCTCCCCCCAGGCGGCCTTGGGGAACAGCCCGTCCGCCAGGAGCAGATCCGCGCCCTGCGCCAGACGGGGCAGATCCCCGGTGGTATTGGTGTCCCCGGTATAGGCCAGGCATTTGCCCCCGGCGCACAGGCGGTACATCACCGCGGGCACCGGGTGCCGCGCCTCCAGGGCCTCCACCGCCACAGGCCCCAGGGAAAGGGTGTCCCCGGGCCGAAGGGCATGCAGCGCCAGCAGGGGGCAATGGGACGCCTCCTGCCACACGGGGGAGGTGGGGTCCTCCGGGCCATAGACCGGCAGGGGGCGGTAGGCGCCCCCCAGGCGCTGGGCCACGCTGCCCAGGCGGTAGATCAGGGGCAGCAGGTCGCTGCAATGGTCCCCGTGCCAGTGGCTGAACAGCAGCGCCGTCAGCTCCTCCGGGGGCATGCGTCCGGTGAGGCGCGCCAGCACCCCGCTGCCCAGATCCAGCTGGAGGGCCGCGCCCTCCGCCTCCACCAGATAACCGGAACAAGCGCCCTCCGGGGCGGGATAGGGTCCGTTGCAGCCCAGAACGGTCAGCCGCATAAACATACCGCCTTCCTTATTTTAACTGCTTTAAGGGTATTCCATCGGCGAAGGCCTGTCAAGGGGAGATTTTGCCCCGCCAGGGCGCGCAAACCCGTATGCCCGCTGTCTTTCCGGGGGAAGCTAAATTGACAACCCCGCGGCGGTGTTGTACAATAGGCTGGAAATTTTGACAAGAAACAGGGAGGCGTCCACATGGGCATTATTCCTTCGCGGAACCTGGAAGCGCAGCGCCGGGAAGAAAACGGCATCGTCTACTTTGACCGGGGCACCCTGGAGGGAAAAAACGGGCGGAAGTACGACCGCTTTGCCATACAGACCCATTTTGTGCAGCGGGGAGAGGACCAGGCGGAGCTGGTGCGCAAGTATGTGCTGCCCATCTCCCAGCCCGGGGACGTGCTGTCCTTTGGGGCCAAGGTCATGGCCATGTGCACCAACAACGTCAAGACCAGGGACGAGGTGAAGCCCGGCTTCTGGGCCAATTTCCTGTGGCGCTTCGCGGCCTACTTCAACCACAGCCTGCACACCGGCTTTCAGGGTTTTAT